>DJNI01000064.1:31688-31943 GCA_002436765.1 Clostridiales bacterium UBA6468 | reverse complement strand
TCTCGAACAGCACCATCAGGACGCCGTTGAACAGCAGGTAAAACGCCGCGGTATAGAACAGAGGCCACATCAGCCCCTTTTTAATGTAGGATTGACCCACGTAGACGATCTCGTAAACGGAAATGATCCGCGCCAGAGCGGTATCCTTCACCAACGTAATAAACTCATTGCTCATGGGCGGGAGAATGCGCTTGATTACCTGCAAAAGCACGACCTTGAAGAAAATCTGACTTTTGGTCATGCCCAGCACCTGCC
>DJNI01000064.1:9270-31637 GCA_002436765.1 Clostridiales bacterium UBA6468 | reverse complement strand
CGATGCCGCCGCGGTAGATCTCCGAAAAATAGCAGGCATAATTGATGACGAAGGCTACGACGACGGCTTCAAACCGTCCCAGCCCGTGAATGCCGAACAGCAGACCGGGACCGTAGAACATCACAATCAGCTGGAGCATCAGCGGCGTGCCGCGAATGACCCAGACAAACCACCGGGTCAGCCGTTTCAGCGGGCGGAACCGGCTCATGGAGCCGAAGGCCACCACCAGTCCCAACGGCAGGGCGAACGCCAGCGTCAAAAAAAAGATTTTTACGGTTTCCCAGAAGCCTCCTAAAAGCTCCATTGTCACCGGAAGGAACATAATGGATACCTCTCTCCAATGGGCGCCGGTGATACCACCGGCGCCTGTTTTTTACTTTAGGCAGCACCGCACAATTGTTCCTGCGAGCCTCAGCCGTCTTCTTGTCAAATTGTGCGGTGTTGCCTTTAATTGGATCCTATCAGCCGACCAGCGTCAGGCTGTACTTATCGGCCAGCGCCTGAAGGGAACCGTCGGCGAGGCACTTTTCCAAAAAACTGTTGAAGGCGTCGGTCAGGTCGGATCCCTTACGGAAGCCTACACCGTACTCCTCGGAGGTCAGGCTGATGCCGGAAGCCAGGTCATCGTAGCTGGTGCCCTCACCGGTCATGGCGTTGGCCAGGGTGATGTCCACGACACAGGCGTCGGCAGTACCGGCGGAAACCTCCATGACGGCGTTTGTCTGATCCTGCACCGCCACGTAATCGGTGATGCCCAGATCCTTGATGGCATCCTCACCGGCGGAGCCGCTTTCCACGGCAAAGGTCAGGTCTTTCAGGCTGTCCGTGTCCGTGTAATTGCCAACCACGTCGGCCTTCATCACGACCACCTGGGCATTGACCACGTAGGGATTTGAGCAGCTGGTGTTCAGGGTCACCTCATCGGTGATGGTCATGCCGTTCCAGATGGCGTCGATGTTCTTGGAATCCAGCTCAAAGAACTTCTGACCCCAGTCGGCGATAACGAAGAACGCGCAGTCCACGCCCAGCTCCTTGGCGAACATCCGGGCGAACTCGGCGTCGAAGCCGGTCCACTCACCGTTTTCGTCCTTGTAGTCCATGGGCTCATAGTCGGTGATCCCGACGATGAGCTTACCTTTCTTCTTGACGTACTCCATATCGGATTTTGCGGATTCGCTGCCGCAGCCGGTCAGAAGCGCCAGTATCATGGTAACGGTCAAGATCCACGCAATGCTCTTTTTCATTTTCTCTTCTTCCTTTCTCATTTGGCATCTGGTCGATGTCTGATGGCTGCATTATACTTTATCGCGCTAAAGTTGTAAAGTGTTATTTTGCATTTTTCGGAACTTTTGGTGAAATGAACAGTCTGTTCCGGATCTTCCCCGGAGCAATTGGTGAAGCACAACAAAATCCGCCCCGGGATTTTTACCCAAGGCGGATTTTCTGCCGCAATATTCCGTTTATTTCCCCTCCGGGAGCGTCTTTGCGCCCCCCGGCTGCATCCGGGTTCGCTTCGCCGCCTCCACCAGATTCTGGAATTCGGCAGCGAGTATCCGGCGGGTCTCCGGGTCGTTGCTGAGCGTCTTGATATAGGTACGGATGTTCCGCGGGTGGAAAATGTCCAGCGCCTTATCAATGCCGCCTGTCCCCAGCAGCCCGAACAGGGCGTCCACCAGGCGGTTGCGCTCCTGGGTGTCCATATCTGCGATCCAGGCCTTGATGGTCTGATTTACGAACTGAGAATCCGCAGTGATGGACTGCATCGGCACAAAGTTCGCCCCCATGACCTCCCAGGAATAGGGGTCATGCTGCCATATGCTCACCTGATTGCTCTTAATGATCGTATAAGGCTCCTCATGCTCCAGCAGCATCCCGATCACCGAGGACTGGGGCACATAGGTCTTGATCCGCGGCACCATGGCGAGATACCCGGGGTCGCCCATGAGATAGCCGGTAAAGCCGGGGCCGTCGTTGTTGTAGACCTCCAGAATCCGCCGCTGAATGTCCGGCGTGCTTTTCGCCGCGGCGAAAACCGCCAGATTTCCGCCCTTGGAGTGGCCGCCCAGGCGCAGCGGCATTACGTATTCCGCCGCCACCTCCCGGACATAGTCCTGCGCCAGCAGCTGGGCGGGGACAGCCTCCTGGAAGGACATGTTGAAATCTTCCTTCCAGCCCACCAGCGACCGATCCGTCCCCCGGAAGGCGACAAACGCCGTTCCGTCAGGGAGCAAAAATGTCATGGCCGCGAACTGCGTCTCCTCCTCCGGGGCGAACTGATCCCGGTACAGCACCATTTTGCACCCGCCGAACCGGGCGGTCTCGGCGGCGGCGCGGAGCATCATTGCGTCGTTTTTCGCCCGGACACGGCTTTCATAGTCGTCAAGCCGCAGAAAATCCGCAGCGGCATCCCGCAGGGCAATCGGCTCATGGGGCGTCTCCGCCGCCTGCCCCACAAAGGGGATATAGGATAGGGCGCAGAAGATCAGCCCGTCCACCGGGTTCAGGGGATCCTGGGCGAAGGACAGGTCACCGCGCCATTTCAGATAATCAAAAACACTTGCCATTCATCTCACCTCTTAGAATGATTCTAACAGAAAGATATGAACTTTTCTACTATAAATTGGCATTTCTTGCCGAAGACTGCATAAAACCGCATTCCACGGAAAAACTTCCAAGGGGTGGTGTTCATTATGAAACACAAAGACCGGCTGGGCATGGTGCTTTCCGGTCTGGCTGCGGGCGTCGTGGCCGGATTGTTCGGCGCGGGCGGGGGGATGGTGCTGGTTCCCCTGCTGACCCTTCTGACGCCGCTGGAGGAATCCGAGGTGTTTCCCTCCTCCATCACCATCATTCTGCCCATCTGTCTGGTGACGCTGGCGGTTTCCGCCGCCGTGGGGACGGTTCTTTGGCAGGACGCCCTTCCATACCTCTTCGGCAGCGCCGCCGGAGGCTGGGCGGCGGGCATGTGGGGGCGGAAAATCCCGGTCAAATGGCTCCATCGGGGCTTGGGCATTCTGATTTTGTGGGGAGGATACCGGTATCTATGTTAGAAAGCCTGCCTGTCGCGCTGATCGTCGGCACAATGCTGGGATTTCTCACCGGGCTGGGTGTCGGCGGCGGAAGTCTGCTGATCCTGTGGCTGACGCTGGTGCTGGAAATGCCCCAGACCGCCGCACGGGGCATCAATCTGCTGTTTTTCCTGCCCTCCGCTGCCGTTTCCTGTTATCTCCGCTGGAAGCAGGGCGCGGTGACGCTCAAAAAGATCCTGCCCGCCATTCTCGCCGGATGTGCCGCCGCGGCGGTCTTCTCCCTCATCAGCACCCGGATGGACTTGGAAGTTCTCAAGAAGCTGTTCGGCGTTCTGCTTCTTGCCACGGGAATCCGGGAACTTTGCTACCGGCCGAAGTCATAATCAGCCGTTCCGTTTTTTGTAAGCCAGATACCCTTCCAGAATCAGGGACGCCGCCACGGCATCCACCGTGTCCTTCCGCTTTTTCCCGTGATAATTGTGCTGGGACAGGATATTGTGGGCTTCCACCGTAGTCCGGCGCTCGTCCCACATGCTCACGCTCAGGCCGGTGGCCACCCTGAGCTTGTCCGCGAATTCCCGGCACAGCTCTGCCCGGACGCCCTCGGTGCCGTCCATGTTCTTGGGCAGTCCCACCACGATCTCCCCCACCTGATTTTCCCGCGCCAGGCGGGCGATGTCAGCGATGGCCTTCTCCGTATTGCGGCTGGGCACCACCGTGGCAGAGCCGACCAGCGTACATAATAGGTCAGAAATCGCAACGCCGGTGCGGGCGTCGCCGTAGTCGATTCCCATGATCTTCATTTTTCATTTCCTCCTGCGTATTTTGCCTCTATGATACTACACTTTCCCCAAAAATGGAAGAAAAAATAGTTGACTTTGCCATCCCCCCATGGTAGAATATTTCTACCTGTGAAAAAGGGCTTTTTTTGTGTGCCTTTTTCAGCCCCGGGCGGTTATTTGTAGTTGACCGTTTCCTAAATTTTCTCTGGGCGGGGTGATACAGGGAGGCAATATTTAAGGAGGTGCCGTTATGCGCGTAAAAGTCACTTTGAGATGCTCTGAGTGCAAGCAGAGAAACTACAACACCATGAAGAACAAGAAGAACGACCCTGACCGTCTCGAAATGAAGAAGTATTGCAGATTCTGCAAGAAGCACACCGTTCACAACGAGACCAAGTAAGGAGGCTCGAATCATGGCTGAAGTCAAAAAGGAAAACTGGTTCAAAAGAACCTGGGGCAAGGTCAGGAAGTACTTCCGCGAGCTGCGCAGCGAGCTGAAGAAGGTCGTATGGCCCACCCCCCAGCAGGTGCTGAAGAACACCGCCATCGTCGCCTGCTGCGTCGTGGCAGTCGGCGTGTTCATCTGGCTGTTCGACTTCGTTGCCCAGGTCGGCATTGATGCCCTGATCGGACTGTTCCACTAAGGTACGAAGTTATGGCAGAGACTGCAAAATGGTATGTTGTGCATACCTATTCCGGTTACGAAAACACTGTAAAGGCCACCATCGAGAAGACCGTGGAGTCCCGCTCATTGCAGGATCAGATTCTCGCCGTCTCCATTCCTCTGGAGACCGTCACCGAGATCACCGAGTCCGGCGCCAGCAAGACCTATGACCGCAAGGTCTACCCCGGCTACGTGCTGGTGAAGATGGTTTACAGTGACGACACCTGGCATGTCATCCGGAACGTCCGCGGAGTAACAGGCTTCGTGGGCACTTCCAGCAACGACCCCACCCCTCTGACCGAAGAAGAGGTCTACGCCATGGGCGTGGAAAAGAAGGAGATTATCGTAAACTACGCAGTCGGCGATACCGTCCGGATCCTGGACGGCCCCCTGTCCTCCTTCACCGGCACGGTCGAGAGCGTGGACGTTGACAACAACGCGGTGAACGTGGTCGTGTCCATGTTCGGCCGCGAGACCTCCGTCGAGTTTGAGCTTGACCAGGTGGAGGTCGTTTCCCAGTAAACGCATCGGATCGATTTTTCGGTCGGAACGTGGGAGGGGCGGACGCGCCCCGCAAAAAATGCGCCCAAGCGCATACTACCACATTTTATTCAGGAGGTGCTTATTATGGCACAGAAAGTCACTGGCATTATCAAACTGCAGATCAACGCCGCTAAGGCGACCGCATCCCCCCCTGTCGGCCCCGCTCTGGGTCAGCACGGCGTCAACATCGCTGCTTTCATCAAGGAATTCAACGCCCGTACCAAGGATATGGAGGGCTACAAGATCCCCGTCGTCATCACCGTTTACGCTGACCGCAGCTTTACCTTTATCACCAAAACTCCTCCGACCCCCATGCTGATCATGAAGGCCATCGGTCTGGAGAAGGGTTCCGGCGTTCCCAACAAGACCAAGGTTGGCACGATTACCAAGGCGCAGATCGCCGAGATCGCCAAGACCAAGATGCCTGACCTGAACTGCCCCACGCTTGAGGCTGCCGAAAGCCAGGTTGCCGGTACCTGCCGCTCCATGGGCGTTACCGTCGTCGATTGATATTTGTTTCTCCGGGCAGTCTGACCCGGAAATGTGGGAGGATTTTTCCGCATCACCACTATAAGGAGGATAATTACATTGTTTAGAGGTAAAAAGTATCAGCAGAGCGCCAAACTGATCGACCGCTCTGTTCAGTATGATCCCACCGAAGCCCTGGATCTGGTCGTGAAGGGCGCTTCCGCCAAGTTCGACGAGACCGTTGAGCTGCACATCAAGCTGGGCGTTGACTCCCGTCACGCTGACCAGCAGGTTCGCGGCGCCGTGGTTCTGCCCAACGGCACCGGTAAGACCCGCCGTGTTCTGGTCTTCGCCAAGGACGCCAAGGCTGAGGAAGCCAAGGAAGCCGGCGCTGACTATGTCGGCGGCATGGATCTGGTGGAGAAGATCACCAAGGAGAACTGGTTCGAGTTCGACGTGGTCGTCGCTTCCCCCGACATGATGGGCATTGTCGGCCGTCTCGGTAAGGTTCTGGGCCCCAAGGGCTTGATGCCCTCCCCCAAGGCCGGCACCGTGACCCCCAACGTGGCCGCTGCCGTCAAGGAAATCAAAGCCGGTAAGGTCGAGTACCGTCTGGACAAGACCAACATCATCCACTGCCCCATCGGCAAGGTGTCCTTCGGCACCGAGAAGCTGTCCGAGAACATGGACACGCTGCTGAAGGCCGTCGTGAAGGCGAAGCCCGCCGCTGCGAAGGGTCAGTATATCCGCTCCTGCACCGTGGTTTCCACCATGGGCCCCGGCGTGAAGGTTTCCACTTCCAAGTATCTGTAAGCTGATATAGTAAACCCCCGGATGCATTGCATCCGGGGGTTTTATGTTTATTCAGCTAAGGTTGCCGTTGGCATCACATTTCAGACTAATACTAACAGGAACCCGACTTATGACTGCTCCCAGCACTTTCTTTCCCATCGTCACTGAGGCAGTAGCCGTATTGCCACTCTTGCTTGCACTCTTTGAAATCGTGTACCACTCTGAACTGTAAGTAGTAACTGAGCAACTTGAACTTGTGCAGGTGGAACTACTTCCAGTATATGTAAACGTGCCGTTTAATACTGCTTTCCACCGTACAGTCCCGTCACTGTCGCAGTATGTGTACTGTTTACTGCCATCCACGCTTTTAGATGCCCTTGTTCCATGCGCAACGACTTCTATAACAGCGTAACTTCCATCTTCAAATTGGATTATCTCTCGTTCGCACTCTGCTGCATTCCCCGAGAACGGAATCCAGCACATCACAAGCGCCACAGCCAGCAAGGAGCAAATAACTCTTTTCATATCACTTTTCCTCCGGATAATCTGTTCTACTTATAACTTCGGCTTCCCCAACAATGAGATACCCATCCATGTCCTTTATGTGTCTTACCAGTGCAGTTAAAACCACACCAGCCCACAGCAAAACAAGCGCCAACGCAGTCACCGCCACAATGCGCACAATCGTTTTTCTTATCCGCAATTGCAGCGTCAACTCCTGCGCATCCATTTCCTCGATACAGGATGCCGCGATTTGCTGGGGTGTCCCAAATCGTTGCGTAATAGTAGCATAGTCTACATGGGGATTCTCAATAACAAAATCCTGGACGGAGGATTCTACTCTGGACAGGATTTGTTTCTTCTGTCTCCTGTTGCCCGGCAGTTCCTCGCGCACTTCCCATAGATACCGCAGAAGATGGACATTCAGAACCATCTGTATCACACCCCTCTATAATCTGTAGTACGCCCTTGGTGACTTCCTCATATTCCTGCGTCAGTTCTTTTAGCCGCTGTTCCCCGGCAGGTTCCAGATGATAATACACCCGGGTCATGCGCCTGCCTACCAGAACCTTCCGATCGGAAATCAACCCCTGATCTACCAACTTGTAAAGCACGGGATATAGGGAGCCTTCCTGCGTGACAATCCGTCCGCCGCTTTGCCGCTCCGTTTCCTGCACAAGCTGATAACCATACATATCTTCTTTTCTTAGCAATCCCAAAATCACCAAAGACATCACGCCCCGGCGGAAACTGTTCTGACCGCTGTCTATCGCCACATCCATCACCTAGCTTTTGACTATATTATATTTCAATATTTTTTATTTTGCAATACCTTTTTTACAAGAGTATTTGTTGACAAAAGATGATTCCTGTGTTATTATGAGCCTACCAAATTCAGGAAGGGGTGACTCCGATGGGCTGACGATTCCGTCCGGGTCAAATCACAACTATAACGTATACACAATAGACATATAGGAGGTTACATTATGAAACGGTTCTTATCCGCCATTTTCGCCGCAGTGTTGCTCCTTACAATGTTGCCCTTTGGTGCCTTTGCAGCTGAAGATAAATCCTCTGAACGCGATAAACTAATTGCACAGGCATGTGAAGTTTTTCCGGAATATGCCGACAAAATTCGGAATCAAAAAATGCAGCCTAATTCACGTTCGCACTCTTTAGAAGCATCGAAATTAATTTATTCCGATTCTCGGGATGCTCCCAATAATGGTGGAACAATTCTCTACTCCGAATACTCAGACGGCATAGTTCTTCTTACAAGTTACATTCCGACAAAGAAAGTAACAGTGGTCGATAGTCACACAGGAGCCAGTGCTACTGCATACACCATCAACATAGTCGCAACATGCTCAGGAATTAACGGAACTTTTACTGCAAAAAATGTTAAATATACAACCATTTCTTCTGCATATGACCGAATAGATAGTGTGGGGACGTATAAAACAGAAACCACCGAAATGACTGGCTATGTTGCGTGTGCTCTGCAAAATGATACGCCAAATCCCTATGTGGTAATGAATGAATCTGCTTCCGGAAGCGCAATAATTACTTACAAATTAACATTCAGGTTTGCCCCATATGCGGGTAGTTTCATTACGACAGAATTGAGTCTTTCTGTCGGTCATGACAGCGCAACAGTTACACATAGCGAAACATAATCGATCTTTTCTTGGCGGAATAGGAGGCTACAGGACATGCCAAATAAAAGCAATCTCAGAAAAAGTCTTTCCATTTTTACCGTGCTTATGGTCTTGGTAGGCATGTGCATTGCTTGGAGCAGGCATGTTTCTTCTGGCAATGAGTCCATGCCCAAACTGCAAGTTTTTGCCGTTCAGGTAGAGGACGCATACGTCAGCGAGACTGTCAAGTGCGGAATCAGCGAAGATTCTGAGATAGATTTTTCCTGTATTGGCTTGCGCGATGTCACTATTGCCATTGACGAAACCGCGATAGATTTTGAAAGCGCTCTCCGGGAAGGAAAGATTTCTCTGGCCGAACTTTCTTTTCTTGCACAGTCAGATGCTCTTTCCGGTTTATGCACTGAACGTTGGGAAAGCAAAAACGGTCTTGCAAGATTCTGTTACTCCTATCCCGCCTTTGACTTGTGGATTATCCATGACATTTACGAAACCCCCGATGGGCAGCAGCATCTGGTCCAGAACATTACGCTTTGCGAGCCGGGCAGCGATATTTCCTTTGTTTACAACGAGCTTGATCAGGAGGACTGGGGCATTGAATTTTCCGTGGAGGAAGCCTCCCCTTCGGAAATTACGCTGAGCTATACCCAGTCTGGCGGGCAGCAGATCGGCCAGCTCATGACCTGCGGCTATGAAATCAGCAGACTGGACCCCATGGAACCCATTGCGCGTCTGGACGATGCACCGCTCCAGGAGCAAATGCCGATCTCCATGGATGCAAAAGGCAGTCTTACCTTGGATATCGAAACATACTTTGGTACTCTCCCTGCCGGGCAGTACGGAATGTACCTGTACCTGCAGGACACATACAGCGAAGAAGACATTCCGCCTTTAACCAGAAATTTCCACGATACACAATGCTACTGGATTGATTTTGACATTTCCTGAAGCACTTCCAAAGGAGGTCTCCCTATGAAATCCAGCAAAGCACTCATATTCGTCGCCCTGATTCTTGCAGCAGTTCTGCTGCTGGGCATTGGCTTTGCCATCGGCCGCAATGAAGTTCAGGTCACCGCGCCGGACACAACGGATGCAGCGGATGCAACGGGCGCAGCACGCAGTCAGGACGGTGCCCCTCCGAAGGAGCTGTGGTATCTGGGCGGCGCCCCGATTCTGGACGATTTTTCAACGTCAGGAGGGCCTGAGGAACCAGACGGTGTACCGACAACCATCGTTATCTATGTTCCCTTGAATCTGGTGCAAGACGGTTTTTCCGCTGGAATCCTTGCAGAAACAGCCGATGGTGAGCAAGAAGATCTGTTGCTTCATAAAACTCTGCCCGCAGGGTATTATACCATACCCAAAGACGTCTATGAGAAATACGAATCCATGACGCTGAATCTCAGTTATTCGTGGCAGGGAGAACTGATGTCCTCGCGGGTCATTGATCTGTTTACCCATGAGGATTTGGTTCCTGCCTACCCCAGCAAATCTCGGTGAAACGCCATAGGCAGACGTGGAGCCAATCATTCCGTAATCCAAAATGTAAGCGGGAGGGCGCGTGTCCTCCCGCTTTTTCTCAAAAATACAGCAAATTTCCCTTGACATTTCCCCTCGCCCATGGTAGAATATAGCAGTTGCCAGAGACAGCAGGTGGAGAAAGTCCGTAAGTCCTGCCGAGGTGCGCTGAATATAAAATTTCTGCGTGTCTTTCTGTCTTGTGGCAGAAGGACTTTTTTATTTTCGGAGGTGAAAATTATGCCCAACGCAAAGGTTCTTGAGAGCAAGAAGGCCGTTGTCGATGCTCTGACCAGCAAGGTGAAGGAAGCCTCTTCCGTCGTCTTCGTTGATTACAAGGGTATCACGGTCGCTCAGGATACCGAGCTGCGTAAGCAGTTCCGTGAAGCAGGCGTGGATTACGCCGTCGTTAAGAACACCCTGACCAATTTTGCCGCGAAAAATGCCGGCTATGATTTCTCTGAGGTTCTGAGCGGCACCACCGCTATGGCTTCCACCACCGGCGACCCCATCGCCCCTGCTCGTATCGTCTGCGAGTTTGCCAAGAAGAACAAGCTGAAGACCCTGGCCATCAAGGGCGGCGTTGTTGAAGGCTCCGTGCTGTCCGCTGACCAGCTGAACGGCTTCGGCGAGCTGCCCAGCAAGAACGCTCTGGTCGCTTCTGTCCTGGGTACCTTCCTGGCGCCTATCTCCAGCCTGGCCTTCGTCCTGGATCAGATCCGGATGCAGAAGGACGGCTCCGCTCCTGCAGAAGCAGAAGCCTGATCGCGTAACCCCACACACATTTAACTACACATCATTTTAGGAGGAAATTTATCATGGCTAGTGAAAAAGTCACTGCTCTGGTTGAGCAGGTTAAGGAACTGACCGTTCTGGAGCTGTCCGAACTGGTTCACACTCTGGAAGAGGTTTTCGGCGTTTCCGCCGCTGCCGCCGCTGTTGCCGCTCCCGCCGCTTCCGCTGCTGCTGAGGTCGAGGAGAAGACCGAGTTCGACGTCGTTCTGAAGTCCGCCGGCGCTTCCAAGCTGGGCGTTATCAAGGTCGTTCGTGCCGCTACCGGCCTGGGTCTGAAGGACGCCAAGGATCTGGTCGACAACTGCCCCAAGACCCTGAAGGAAGCCATCTCCAAGGAAGACGCCGAGAAGCTGGTCGCCGAGCTGAAGGAAGCCGGCGCCGAGGCCGAGATCAAGTAATTTATCTCATCTTCAAACGGTGCGCGGCCGCCAAAGTTTGGCGGCCGCTTTTCTTAAGCCGGGGCGTGTCTGAAAACTGTCAAAAGAGCTGCGGCGCAAGCGTTTTGACGGCTTTCAGATAGACCCTGGGGAAAGGACATTCCTATGGATTTTCGCTCTACCCTCTCCGCCGTCGCGGACTACCTGCCCAGTGACGTGGAGAACGTACTTGCTGCCGCCTCCGCCTACCTGCCGGACGATCTGGAAAAGGCGATTTCCGGCGCGGCGTCCTACATACCGACAGAAATCGATTTGGGCAACACGGTGCAGTTCATGCTGTTTTTTGCCGCTGCGTCCCTGATTCTGGGATTTATGGGGCGGGTCTTTCTTGGCAAGCGCTCCAGTTTGAACCATTCTTTGTCCGCGGCCATGGGCATTCTGTTCGTCTATGCGGCAGCCATCGTGGTCTACACCTTCAAGCCATGGTCGCTGGACGCGCTGCTGTCTCCCCTGCCCTTTGTCCGGTTTGCGGGAGAGCATCTGCTGGTCATTCCCTTCCAGGGGTCGCCGCTGACCATCGTGTGCAGTGAAATTCTGTCGCTGGTGATCCTGGCGTTTCTGGTCAATCTCCTGGACACGCTGATCCCCCGGGGGAGCTCCGCTCTGGGATGGTTTTTCCTGCGGATCCTGACCGTGCTGTTCGCCATGGTGCTGCACATTCTGGTGGACTGGGCGTTCAAGATGTATCTGCCCAACGTGCTGGTCACTTACGCGCCGACGATTCTGCTGGTGATTCTGGCGGTCACGCTGCTGATGGGTCTATTAAATCTGGTTCTCAGCGTGGTTCTGACGGTGGTCAACCCCATTTTCGGTGCGCTGTACACCTTCTTTTTCTCCAACATCATCGGCAAGCAGCTGAGCAAGGCCGTGTTCACCTCCGGCATTATCTGCGGCGTGGTGTTCCTGCTGGGATACTTCGGCTGCACGGTGATCTGCGTCAGCGCCGCCGCCCTTTCCGCGTATATCCCCCTTGCCATCGTTCTGCTGCTCCTGTGGTTCCTGATCGGCTGGGCTTTGTAATAGGGAAAACTTGACCCTCCGCTTGAATGCGGAGGGTTTTTGACTTTTTTCGACAGTTGTGCTAGAATGTCAGCCAGACGGACTTTCGCCGCCTTCCCATTTCCGCATTTCGAGGTACAACTATGAAACGATTGTCTATTTTGCTTATTTTGCTTTTTCTCACCGGCTGTGCCGCTGCCCCGGTGGAGACGTCAGCGCCGACACTCCCGGCGCCCACCACCGAAGCCCCGCAAACCGTCCCCACGGAAACGACTGTCCCCGCCACTACGACGCCCCCTGACCCGATTCAAACGCTTCTGGATTCCATGACGGTTGAGGAGCGGGTCGGGCAGCTGTTTCTGGCGCGCTGCAGCGCCGAATCCGCGTTGACGGACATTCAGGCATACCACCTGGGCGGCTTTGTCCTGTTCGGGGAGGATTTTGAAAACCAGACGCCGGATTCCCTCCGGCAAACGCTGTCCGGTTATCAGAGCGCCGCCGACATCCCAATGCTGCTGGCCGTGGACGAGGAGGGCGGCACCGTCACTAGGATCAGCCGCTACCCCGCCTTCCGGGCTCAGCGCTTTCCCTCCCCGAGGGAAGCCTTTGCCGACGGCGGACTGACTCAGGCGCTTTCCAACGAGGAGGAAATCTGCCAGCTGCTCCAGTCTCTCGGGATCAACGTCAATCTGGGGCCTGTGTGTGACATTTCCGAAGACCCCAACGCCTTTATGTACCAGCGCTCGCTGGGGCAGGACGCCGAAACCACCGGGGCGTTCGTCGCCGGGACCGTCAGGCTGATGAACGCCTACCAGATCGGCAGCGTCCTGAAGCACTTCCCCGGCTACGGCGACAACGCCGACACCCACACCGGACTGGCCGTAGACAGCCGCTCCCTGCAAGAGCTGGAAAGCAGCGATCTGCTCCCCTTCGCCGCCGGAATCGAGGCGGGCTGCGGCGCGGTGCTGGTCAGTCACAACATCGTCCAGGCGCTGGACGGGGATTATCCCGCGTCCCTCTCCCCCGCGGTACATCAATATCTCCGGGACACCATGGGCTTTGACGGCGTAATTATGACCGACGATCTGGTGATGGAGGCCATCACCGACCGCTACGGCACCGGCGAGGCTGCCGTTCTGGCCGTTCAGGCGGGAAACGATCTGCTGTGCTCCACGGATTACGCGGAGCAGTACGATGCCGTACTGAGCGCCGTCCTGGACGGGCGCATTGATTTTGACGCGCTGAACGCTTCCGTCACCCGCATTCTGAAATGGAAGCAAAATCTGGGATTGCTGTAAAAAAAGAACCCCCGAGGGGGTTCTTTTTTTTACGCTTCCGTCTTCTCAATGGCTTCCACAGCCGCGGACAGCGCGTCCGTGTTCACCGTCTCCATCCGGCCGTTGTCGTAGGCTTCCGCCACGGCGGGGTCGATGGGCAGGCGCGCCAGAATCGGCAGATCAAACTGGGCGGCGATCTCGTCCAGATGGCTCTTGCCGAAGACATTGATCTTCTTGCCGCAGTCCGGGCAGCGGAGGTAGGAATAGTTCTCCACGAAGCCCAGCACGGGAATGTGCATCATGTTTGCCATTTTCACGGCCTTCGCCACGATCATGGACACCAGATCCTGGGGGGATGTGACGATGATCACACCGTCCACCGGCAGGCTCTGGAACACCGTCAGGGGCACGTCGCCGGTTCCGGGGGGCATGTCCACGAACAGGTAGTCCACGTCCTCCCAGATCACGTCCGTCCAGAACTGCTTCACCGCCCCCGCGATGACCGGGCCGCGCCACACCACCGGGTCGGCGGGGTTATCCAGCAGCAGATTGATGGACATCACCTGGATGCCCGTACGGGTCAGCGCGGGATACAGGCCGTGCTCGTCCGCGCCCTGGCACTCCGTGACGCCGAAGGCCGTGGGTGCGGAGGGGCCGGTGATGTCGGCATCCAGAACGCCGACCCGCTTCCCCTTCCGTGCCATGGCGACGGCCAGCATGGACGTGACCGTGGATTTGCCCACGCCGCCCTTGCCGGAGACCACGGCAATGACCTTCTTCACACTGGCATTGGGATTCAGCTCTGCCAGCAGGCTCTCGGGCTGGCGATCGGCGCAGTCAGAGCTGCACTCGGAACAATTTCCGTTACAAGAACTCATAATTCTGTTGCTCCTTTTTTCTTGATGTTTCTATTATAGGGTGTATGTCAAACTGTGTCAACCGTCAAAGCCTCATTCTTCACGCCTGCGCCTGTTCCCACTGCTCCATCAGATCCATGAGCGCCGCCTCGGCTTCTTCCTTTTCTCCCAGCAGACGGGTCAGCTCCTGATAGTCGGCAGAGGCAGCCTCGATTTTCCGGTCAAAGTCGGCGACGACCTGCTCCTGCTTCTCGATCTCCCGTTCCAGCCGCCGCACCAGCTTTTCCGCGTCCTTGGTTCCGCCCTTTACCCGCTCTTTTTTCGGCTTCGGCGCGGCGGAAACGGTCGGTTTCGCGGCGGCTTCGTGCTCCAGAATAGCGCGGTATTTCTGATAGCCGCAGGGGAAATCTCGGATTTTGCCGTCCTCCAGCAGCCAGATACGCTCGGCAAACTTCTCGATAAAATACCGGTCGTGGGAGACGAACAGCAGCACACCCTCAAACTCCTCAATGGCGGCCTCCACCCACTCCCGGGACGCAATGTCCAGGTGGTTCGTCGGCTCATCCAGGATCAGGAGGTTGATCTTCTCATCCATCAGCATACACAGCCGCAGACGGGACTGCTCGCCGCCGGACAGGTTGCCCACGGTCTTGAACACATCCTCCCCCTGGAACAGAAACGCGCCGAGACGGTCTCTCGCCATCTGGGGCGTGCAGTTCTTTTCGTAGAGCATGGTGTCGTAAAGGCTCCGCTCCGGGTGGTCAAAGTGGATGATCTGGGGCAGATATCCCCATTTCACCGTGGGGCCGAACTGGATTTTCCCCTGGCAGTCCTCCTCGCCCAGGAGGCACTTGATGAAGGTGGATTTGCCGGTACCGTTGTCTCCTAAGAGGGCGATGCGCTCACCGCCCTCCACCAGCAGATTCACGTCGGAAAAGAGCGTCCGATCGCCAAAGGATTTCGACACGTTCTTCATCTTGAACACCACGTCTCCGGAGAAATCCCGTTCCCCAAAGCTGGCCTTCATCGTCCTCTCCGCTTTGGGACGCTCCGTCTTGCGGATGCGATCCATCCGGTGCTGGATGGACATGGCGCGGCGGTAGAGGGTGCGGTTGTTGATGCCCCAGCCCTTCATCCGCTCCACCGTGTAGCCAAGCTGCTTCAGCTTCGCCTGCTCCTGCTCGTACTGCTTCATTTGCAGGTCAAACCGCGCCTGCTTTTCGTCCATGTAGAACGAGTAGTTGCCGGAGTAAAATTCCGCGTGGCCGTCCACGATCTCGATCACCCGCTGGGCGATCTGATCGATGAAATAGCGGTCGTGGGAAATGGCAAGCACCGTGCCCCGGAAATTCTGAATATACCCTTCCAGCCATTCCACGCTTCTCAAATCCAGGTGGTTGGTCGGCTCGTCCAGGAGCAGAATGTCCGTCTTTTCCAGCAGAAGGCGGGCGAGGTTCGCTCTGGTTTTTTCGCCGCCGGACAGGCTGTCAAACTCCTGAGCGCGCTGTTCCGCCGGGATGCCCAGGCCGTTGCAGACCTTGTCCACGTCCACGTCCATCTCATAGCCGCCCCCGGACTGGAAGCGGTTGGACAGACTGTCGTACTCCCGCAGCTGCTCCGCCGTTGCGCCGGCCGCCATGTCCGCTTCCAGCCGTTCCATTCTGGCCTTTACCTTCATGAGACCGGAATAGGCGGTGCGCAGCACGTCCTCCACGGTGTAGCCCGCCGGGAACTTGGGGATCTGGGAAATCAGCCCCAGGCGCTTGTTGGGGTTGACGTAGACCTCGCCGCTGTCATAGTCCATCTGGCCGGTGAGGATGTTGAACAGCGTGGTTTTTCCGCAGCCGTTGCGGCCGAGGATCGCCACCCGCTCCCCTTCCTGAATCTCAAAGCTCAGGTTGTCCAGCAGATTCTCTCCGATCACAAAGAATTTTGTCAGATTCCTGACCTGTATATCAACCATATTCTCTCCATTTAGCCGCGTTCAATTCCTGAAAAATCCAGCATTTGCTCCAGTTTTTCCCGGGTGTATAACAAATTCAGCGCCTGCAGCATGGCGTTGGCGCTCATGTGCTCCGGCAGATTCAGCTTCTTCAGAAGCGCCCTGCGCTTCTCCCCGGCGTCGCTTCCGCCGGAAAGTCCCAACGCCATCAGATCCTGCTTGGTGATGCCCCCGGCGGAAGTCGCTTCCTCCCCCTCTATGGTGGCTCCGGCGTTTCGCAGAGCGGCGAGAATGACCTCCGGGGTCATGCCCTCCACCCCCAGCTTGCCCTCCCGGCCGGGGGCGGACTTCCGCCGTTCCTTGCCGGGGATGTCCGGGATGTAGGCGTGCTTCAGGTATTTTCCGGGGATAGCGCTTTTGATGTGGTTGCGGATGACGAAGCCCGCCCCGTCGGAATCCGTGAAGACGATCAAGCCCCGCTTTTCCGCCACCCGGCGCAGCAGCGCCATCTGCTGCTTATCCCTGAAAATACCGAATCCCGCCGTTTCCAGAATGGGGGCGTCCACCACTTGGCTGAGGGTGTTTTTGTCGTAACGCCCTTCTACCACGATGGCTTCCCTGATCTTAACCATTGCGTCCCTCCTGCGCCAGCTGCAACAGCAGCAGCTCCAACAGGCGCTCCGGGTCGTCATAGGAGGTCTTGATCTTATAATCCGTTTCCAGCACCAGCTCCGCCGCCCGGCGGCAGAACTCCGGCGTGAACCGTCCGGCTGCCTCCATGGTCTTTCTCGCGGGATAATCCTGGATGCCGCAGAGCCTTTGCAGGTCGGAGGCGTTTTTTCCGTTGTCCAGCAGCGTCCGCGCGGCGCTGACCCGGCGGAAATGGTTGCCCACCGCGCCCAGGATTGCCAGCGGCTCCTGCTGCATTTTCAGCAGCTGCTGCAATTTCACCAGCGCCTGATCGAAGCGTCCGGCGCTGAGCATATCTGTCATCTGGAACACCACGGCGTCCAGCACCGGTTCGGTGACGGCGTCGATGTCGGTCTTCCGAATCTCATTTGCGCCGGAATAGGCGCAGATCTTGTCGATTTCGCCGCTGAGCGCCGTCATGGTGCCGCCGGTAATGTCGATGAGGTACAGGCACAGGTCTGTGGAAATCCGCTTGTCCAGCGCCATAAAGTGCCTTGTGACCCAAGCGGCCAAATCTTTTTGATCCTGCTTGGGAAATTCCACGATCAGCCCGGCACCGTCGATCGCCTCCCAGAGCTTTTTCAGCCGCTTGTCCGGCTTCCAGGGGATCGTCTCGTAGGTGAACACCACCGTGCAGTAATCCGGGATGTCCGATAAAATTTCCGCCATTTTGTTCCGGTCGGACTCCCCCAGCCTGAACAAGTCCACCTCGTCCACCTGCACCATGGTATGCTCCGCCATCATGGGCAGATTCTCCACGGCGTCGGCGAAGGTCTGCAAATCGAAGGTCTCGCTGTTCATCCGGTGGAAGTTGAAGGATTCCGTCAGCGCATCCAATAGCTGCTTTTTCATCTGCTCCAGGTAGTGGTGCAGGAGAAACACTTCTTCCCCATGGAAAAAGTACAGCCGCCCCAAGTCCTTGCTTTTCAGCTGGGCTTTCAATTCCTGTAAATTGCCCCTGGGGGCTGGTTTTTTTGCCATGGCTTCACCTTCTGATGGTAATGGTTCCGTCCCGGTCTGTTCGGTACACCGCGCAGCCGAAATCTTCCAGCCGCCGCAGGGTCTCCGCCGCCGGGTGTCCGTAGAGATTGTCCTGGCCTACACTGATGCAGACCGTCTGCGGCCGGGCGGCGGCCAGCAGATCCTCACAGGTGGAATTTTTGGAGCCGTGATGTCCGGCAATCAGCACGTCCACCTCCGGGATTTTTCCGGCGTGGAGCAGCCTCCGCTCGCCGTAGGCGCTCCGGTCTCCCGTTATGAGTATATCACAGTTTTCCGTATCAAACAAGACGCACAGGCTGTTTTCGTTTTCGCTTCCAGTGGAATCGGTGGTGAAAATGTGCAGATTTGTCTTGCCATAGGTCAAAAGCAAATCCTGCCCGGCGTATACCACCTTTGCGTTATCAGATGTCGGCATGCCTTCCTCCGGTGGGAGGATGAGGACGTCCGCTTTCACCCGGCTTAAAAGGTTTTCCGCCGCACCGGTGTGATCCCGGTCGCCGTGGGTCAGGATCAGCCCGTCCAGCCGGGAGATACCCTGACTCAGGAGCGTTTCGGCGGCAATGTCCGCGGTTTCGGTGTCTCTGTCCCCGCCGCAGTCCACCATGTACGTCCGGCCTTCGCTTTGCAGCAGAATGCACTGCCCCTGCCCCACATCCAGCACCGTTATCCGGGCGCCGTCCAGCATCGGCTCCGCCCAGGATGCCAGCAGCGCCAGACACAGTCCCAGCGTGGCGCAGCAGAGCAGAACGCCGGGGCGGCGGCTCCGGCTCAGGAGGAACACCAGCAGCAGCGCATACACGGCCGCCAGCCAGACGGTAATATAAGGACTTCTGGTATACACCGCCGCCAAGGGGAAACCCGCCAGCGTTTTTGCCATGAACAGAACATAGCGGATCGGCCACGCAACGATTTTCCCGAGAATCATCGCCCCGGCTGTCCAGAACGCGCCCACCAGGCTGACCGCCGCAAGCCCATAGAAAATGAAGCTGATGACCCACAGCGTAAGCAGATTGGTCACCACGCCAACAAGGCTGACGGTACCAAAATACCAGGCGCTCAGCGGTGTTGTGAAAACCATGGCGCTGAGGGTGACGGACACGGAGGCAGTAAACCAGCAAATCAACGTGGGTCTGACGCCCTTCCCCTTTCCGTCCGGGAACAGAGAACCCAGCCATTTGCGGATTCCAGGCGCAAAGAGGTAGATTCCCGCCACGCTGGCAACGGACAGCTGAAAGCCCACGGACGTGATGACCAGCGGATTGCGGGTCAGCATCACCACGGCGGCAAAGGCCAGCGCCGCAGGGCCGTCGTATTCCTTGTTCAGCAGCAGCGCCGCCAGCATCAGTGCGCACATGATGCACGAGCGGCTGACCGACGGGGTAAAGCCCGCCACCGCCGCGAATAGCAGCAGCGTGGGAAAGCCCACAAGGGCAGTCAGGAACCGCTTCCGGAAGGTAACGGCGGTGAGCAAAGCGAACAGAATCGACACATGCAGTCCCGAAACAGCCGCCACATGGCGAATCCCGCTGATTTTCAGGCTGGTATCCACCCCGTAGCTCAAGCCGGTGGTATCACCCAAAAGAAGCGCCTTTGCAAATGGCGCGGCGTCCTTGGGGATGCAGTCTTGCAGAATTTCCTGAATCCGGTGGCGCAGCCGCGCCGGGAGATCCCGCCAGGGCGCGCCTGCATGGGGCGAAACGGAAACCTCGTCCACCTGATAGGCCAGCAGAAAAATGCCGTTGCCCGCGTGATAGGTTCTGTTTTCCTTGGGCGTGGTGGCGCGGAAGCGGAACTGACCGGAAATCACGTCCCCGGGTTCCAGAGTCTCGTCCAAATCCAGATACGCCCGCAGACGGTAGGGCTTTCCATCCAGCTGCACCGTGCCGTCCACGCCGATACCGTATGCCGTCTCGTAGCTGTAGTCCGACGCCCGGATGACCGCGTTTGCCGTCTTCCCGTCCATCGCCCCGGCGGCGCTCAGATAAAAGCCGTCGTACAGGGTAAACCAGCCCATTCCCATGGCAAGGCCAAAAAGAATTGCGGCAACCCGCCGGAACCAAGTGTACTTTCTCCCCGCAATCGCCGAGAAAATCGTCAGCACCCCACCCGCGACTGCCAGAGCAATCCGCGCACTTCCCGTGAGGACATACGCGCACAGGCAGCAGGCCGCGCCGAAGCCCAGAGAAAACCATACCAGTTTACGCATCCCGCCGCCTCCTGTTCACATAGTCGGAAAAGGCGCCGCCTTTGCGGCAGCGCCTTGAGAATGTTATTTCAGTTTGGAAACCACGTAATCGTCCACAATGGCAAGGGCATTGTCCACCTTGGCGACGTCCTTGCCGCCGCCCATGGCGGAGTCGGGCTTGCCGCCGCCGCTGCCGCCGCAGACGCTGCATACCTGCTTCACCAGGTCGCCGGCCTTGATGCCCCGGGCAATGGCGTCCTTGCCGCAGACGGCCAGGAAGGTGATCTTGCCCTCGTTGACCGCGGCAAGCACCGCCACCACGGAAGCGTCCTTATCCCGCAGCACGTCGCCCATCTGGCGGAGTCTGCCGGTGTCGGCGTTGGGAACGCTGGCGGTGATGACCTTCAGGCCGTCCACATTGTGGGAGCCGAAGAGAATGCGGTCAATTTCGCCCACGGTCTCCTTGGCCTTGTAGGCCTCGATGGTGCGCCGCAGCTCCCGGAGCTCCTCCAGCTGCGACTGGATGCGGGAGGCCAGCTCGATGGGCTTGGTCTTCAGCTTGGCAGCCGCTTCCAGAAGCATGGTCTGGTTCCGCTCCATTCTTTCCAGGCACGCCTTGCCGGTGATGGCCTCGATCCGGCGGACACCGGAGGCGACGGAGCACTCGCTCTCGATCTCAAAGGGGCCGACCTTGGCGGTGTTGTCCAGATGGGTGCCGCCGCACAGCTCGATGGAGTAGTTGCCCATGTTGACCACACGAACCGTGCTGCCGTACTTCTCGCTGAACAGCGCAGTCGCGCCCATGGCCTTGGCCTCGTCAATGGACATCTCCCGGGTCACGATATTGTAGCCCTCCAGAATGGAATTCTGGACGATGGCGTTGACCTTCACCAGCTCCTCCGGCGTCAGTGCGGAATAGTGGGTGAAGTCGAAGCGCAGCCGGTCAGGCTCCACATAGGAACCCGCCTGATGGACATGGTCGCCCAGCACCGTCTGCAAAGCCTTTTGCAGCAGGTGGGTCGCGGAGTGGGCGCGCATGATGGCCTTGCGGCGCTCCACGTCGATGGAGGCCACCACAATATCGTCCACCTTGATGGAGCCGGTGACCATCTTGCCATGGTGCAGGTACTTGCCGCCCTTGTCCCTCTGGACGTCGGTCACTATGAAACGGCTGTTGCCCATGAGGATCACGCCATGATCGGCGATCTGGCCGCCCATTTCGGCGTAGAAGGGGGTCTTGTCCAGCACAATGATGCCCTTTTCACCGCCGGCGATGGTGCCGGAGACTTCGTCGCCCACGCACACGGCCAGAACCTTGGCGTCGCAGTTGTTCTGGGTGTAGCCGACGAAGGTGGTGGGGGTATTGTCCAGACCCAGGTCGATGCCCGCCCAGGCCAGATCGCCCAGCGCCTTTCTCGCTTCACGGGCGCGAACCTTCTGCTCCTGCATCAGCTGGGCAAAGGCCTTCTGATTCAGGGTCATATCCTCGTCGGCCACCATTTCCAGTGTCAGGTCAATGGGGAAGCCGTAGGTATCGTACAGCTTGAAGGCATCGGCGCCGGAGAACTCCGTCTCGCCCTTGGCCTTATGCTCCGCCAGCATGTTGGAGAAGATCGCCATGCCGCCGTCGATGGTGCGGGCGAAGTTCTCCTCCTCCACCTTCACCACCTTGGTGATATAGTCGCAGCGCTCCCGCAGGTAGGTGTAGTGAACCTCGTTTTCCTCCACCACGGTCTCCACGACCTGATACAGGAACGGATGATTGACGCCCAGGAGCTTACCGTGACGGGCAGCCCGCCGCAGCAGACGGCGCAGGACGTAGCCCCGGCCCTCGTTGCTGGGAAGCACGCCGTCGGCGATCATGAAGGTAGAGGCGCGGATATGGTCTGTGATGACCCGCAGGGATACGTCCATCTTCACGCTCTGGCCATAGGTCGCGCCGGTCAGCTCCGTGACCTTGTGGGTGATGTTCATAACGGTATCCACGTCGAACAGGGAGTCCACGTCCTGGCAGATCACCGCCAGACGCTCCAGACCCATGCCGGTGTCGATGTTCTTCTGCGCCAGCTCCGTGTAGTTGCCATGGCCGTCGTTGTCGAACTGGGAGAAAACGTTGTTCCAGACCTCCATGTAGCGGTCGCAGTCGCAGCCCACGGTACAGCCGGGTTTGCCGCAGCCGTATTTTTCGCCCCGGTCATAGTAAATTTCCGAGCAGGGGCCGCAGGGGCCGG
>DJNI01000064.1:8993-9209 GCA_002436765.1 Clostridiales bacterium UBA6468 | reverse complement strand
CCTCCTTGCCGAAGCGGAAGATACGCTCGGCGGGGACGCCCACTTCCTTGTTCCAGATGTCAAATGCCTCGTCGTCGTTTTCGTAGATGGAGGGGTACAGCCGGTTCTCGTCCAGACCCACCACCTTGGTCAGAAACTCCCAGCTCCAGGCAATGGCCTCGTGCTTGAAGTAATCGCCGAAGGAGAAGTTGCCCAGCATCTCGAAATAGGTGCCGT
>DJNI01000064.1:0-8919 GCA_002436765.1 Clostridiales bacterium UBA6468 | reverse complement strand
ACTTCTGGCAGGTGCAGACCCGGTGACAGGGCGGCTCCACCTCGCCCTTGAAATAGGGCTTCATAGGCGCCATGCCGGAGTTGATCAGCAGCAGAGACGCATCGTTCTGGGGGATCAGAGAAAAGCTGGGCAGGCGCAGGTGACCCTTGCTTTCAAAGAAAGAGAGGAACATCTCGCGCAGTTCATTTACGCCGTAAGGCTTGTTATTCATTGGTTTCTACCTCCATAAAAATTGTCGGAGCTGAAAGCGCATCCATTTTCTCGCTTCCAACCAAAAAACGCCGCCCCTACACAATAGGGGCGACGTAAATCGCGGTACCACCCTAATTCGCCTGAAAATCAGGCATCTTAGCCGCTCTGTAACGGGAGCGCCCGTCCCGGTCATCCCGGGCGACGCAGGAAATGGCTCGCAGAAGTTCATCCGGGGGCTTGCACCTTCTCCCCCTCGCTGAAGGACTACGTTTCCGCTTGGTTTCCGCAATGTCTTTCCATATCGTCGATATTTTATCACAAAAAGGGAAAAAGTCAAGGCTTATTTCCCATTTTTCCGGACGGTTTCCCAAAAAATGTCGAATCGTCCGGGAATCTGCGGAACCGGCGGCTGCCGGTTCCGCAGAGGTTTCCGAATCAGATTCGTTCTTCCAGCCAGCGGCGCATTTCCTCCCGGCCTTCCTCGCTCATGGGGAAGGTAGACTCCCCCTCCATGGTGCTTTTTTCGTAGCAGTAAAGGCCGTGCCAGTACTCCACATGGATGGCGCTCCGGGCGAAATCCACCTCTTTCGGATTCGCCATGACCACCTTCGGCTCTGCCCGGAAGCGGAACAGTCCCTTGGAGCCGGTGAAAATGTTGTTCATGGCGAAGGTGTGCAGGGTGGGCAAAAACAGCTCTGCCATGCCCTTACTCCCGGGTCAGCTCTTCCATTTCATCCAGCAGCTCACCGAACAGCGCCAGCGCCTGATTCACAGGCTCCGGACTGGTCATGTCCACGCCCGCGCCCTTTAATAGGTCGATGGGGGATTTGGAGCAGCCGCCGGAGAGGAAGCCCAGGTAATCCTTCACCGCCGGTGCGCCCTCCCGCAGAATCCGGCGGGACAGGGCAATGGCGGCGGAATAGCCGGTGGCATACTGGAAGACATAGTAGTTGTAGTAGAAGTGGGGGATGCGCGCCCACTCCATGGCGATGTTGTCGTCCACCACCATGTCCGGGCCGTAGTACAGCTCGTTCAGGCGCTTATACTCGGCGCACAGAACGTCCGCGGTCAGGGTCTGACCCTGGGCTGCCATCTTTCCGATGTTCAGCTCGAACTCGGCGAACATGGTCTGGCGGTACAGCGTTCCCTTGAACTGGTCGAGGAAGTGGTTAATGAGGTAGGCACGCTCCTTCTTATCCGTGGTCTTGCCCAGCAGGTACTCCATCAGCAGCGCCTCGTTGCAGGTGGAGGCCACCTCCGCCACAAAGATCACGTAGTCCGCGTCGATGGGGTTCTGATGCTTGTTGGACAGATAGGAGTGCAGGGCGTGACCCATCTCATGTGCCAGGGTGAACTGGCTGTCCAGCGTGCCGGTGTAGTTCAGCAGGACGTAGGGATGCACCGCCGTACCGGCGGAATACGCGCCGCTGCGCTTTCCCTCGTTCTGGTACACGTCGATCCAGCGATGGTCGAAGCCGTTTTTCAGAATGGCGCGGTAATCGTCGCCCAGAGGCGCCAGCGCGTCGTAAACGGTCTGCTTGGCCTGCTCATAGGGGATGTGCTTGTCCACGTCCTTCAGCAGGGGGGTGTACACGTCGTAGAAATGCAGCTCGTCCACGCCCAGCAGCTTCTTGCGCAGGCGGACATAGCGGTGCATTTTGTCCATGTTCCGGTGGACTGTCTCGATGAGGTTCTTGTAAACGGAGGTGGGAACGTTGGTGGCGTCCAGGGACGCTTCAAAGGCCGTGTCGTACTTCCGCGCTTCGGCGAAGAATTTCAGCTGCTTGTTCTGGGCGTTGAGAAGGGCGGCAGTGGTGGTCTTGAAGCTGGCCAGGGTGCCGTAAAGATTTTCGTAGGCGCTCTGACGCAGCACCCGGTCGCTGCTCTCCTCCAGGCTGACGAAGGTCCCCTGGGTCAGGGGATGCTTGTTTCCCTTGGCGTCCACGGCGTCGGGGAATTTCAGGTCTGCATCGGCGAGGGAGCCGTAAATGGTGTCGGGTGCCTGAGCCATTTCACCTGCCGACGCCAGCAGCTTCTCCTCCGCGGCGGAAAGGGTGTGCGCCTTGCGGCGGCGCAGATTGGTCAGATAACGGCGATAACGCTCCAGCTTGGGGCAGTCGGCGTAGAACCGCGCCAGCTTTTCGTCGGAAATCGCCATGATCTCCGGGGTGTCAAAGCTGCACGCCGCACCCAGCGCTACCACAGTGCCCATAAACCTTCCGGACATTCCCTGATAGGTGGCGTTCCTGGTATCCTCGTCTGCCCGGCGCATGCAGTAATTGCCCAGCAGCTCCGCCTTGGCGTTGACCTGCTCCATGTTTTCCAGGTAAGCATACAGCGTCTCACCGCTCTCCCCCAGACGTCCCGCATAGGAAGCCAGGGTCTTCTGGCTCTCCGCCAGCTTCGTCAGCTCCGCTTCCCAAGCCTCGTCGGTGGGGTACAGATCCTCGATAGCCCACTTGTCCTCCGCCGGGATCTGGTCGCGGCTGGGAATTTTTTTGATTTCTTCCATAATTGACCCTCCTGTTTTTTTCTGCTATTATACCACACTATCCAAAAAAATCAACGGCGCTTGCAAAGATCGGCAAATTATGCTACAGTAGTCGGCGGTGATGTATATGAAAAAAGATCGCGTTGGCGGCAGTCTGAGTCTGCTGCTGTGTACGACCATCTGGGGCTTCGGCTTCATTGCCCAGAGCGTGGGCATGGATCATATCGGCCCCTTTACCTTTCAGGCCGTGCGGTGCCTGCTGGCCGTGCTGTTTCTGATCCCCTGCGCGTTCGCGCTGGACATCGGCAAGTGCAGCTTCCGGGAATCCGCGGCAAAGTGGAAAGATCCCGCGCTGTGGCGGGTGGGGATGATCTGCGGGTGTGCCCTGTTCGTCGCGTCCAGCCTGCAGCAGATCGGCATCGTCTACACCGATGCGGGCAAGGCGGGGTTTATTACCGCCATGTACATCGTGCTGGTGCCGGTGCTGGGGCTGTTCCTTGGGAAAAAGCCGCCTAAGACCACCGTTTTCAGCGTGGCGCTGGCGGTGGTGGGGCTGTATCTGCTCAGCTGCATGGGCGTTTCCCGGATCAACAAGGGCGACCTGTTCCTGATGGGCTGCGCACTGGCCTTTTCCGTGCAGATCACCTGCATCGACCGGCTGGCGGGAGACCTGGACGGTGTGCGCATGAACTGCATTCAGGCGCTGGTTGTCACGGTGCTTTCCGTGCCGTTCATTTTTCTGACGAAAGAAACCGTCGTTTTTTCTGACATTACCGCCTGCTGGTTCCCGCTGGTCTTTTCCGGCGTGCTGTCCATGGGCGTTGCCTACACGCTGCAAATCGTCGGGCAGCAGGGTCTGGAACCCACCACGGCGTCGTTAATTATGAGTCTGGAATCCGTCTTTGCCGCTCTGGGCGGCTGGCTGATTCTCCACCAGACCATGACGGCCTGGGAGCTGCTGGGCTGCGGTCTGGTGTTCGCAGGCGTGGTTCTTTCTCAGCTTCCTGTGGGAATGTTTGCGAAAAAGTCTTAAAGTAGCACAGAATATGGGGGGCTGCCCGTGGCAGCCCCCCATTCAGCGTATCAAAAAGCCTCGCAGAGTTTGCCGCCCGCAGGCGGCAAATAAAATTAAATCATTTTGCGTCAGAGCGTGTACCTGAGACAAGATTTGTCAAGGTGGTTTTTTAACACAAAGCACTTATTCGTGAGTACTTCATTATGATCTGACCGATACCAGCAATCGTCATTCCTGCGGCGCTCATCGCTGTGTCGAAGCAGTCACTGGTGCTTTTCCCGATACTCGCTTGGCGTGCTGCCGACATAGGCTTTGAACACTCTTGAAAAATGACTGGCAGAGGAAAAACCAAGGTAAGAACCGATAGCGGTCAAGGATTTATCCGAATAGCGGAGGAGGCGTTTTGCTTCCTCCGTTTTTTCTTTCAGAATGAAGTCGGTCAGCGTTTCTCCCGTTTCCTCTTTGAATTTTCGGGAGAGATAGGAGCGATTCAAAAAAAGCGCCTCCGCCATTTTCTCTGCGGTGATCGCCTCAGACATATGGTGCTGAATGTAATTCGCCACATCGATGGTCAGTTTGGACGGCCGTTTACCCAACCGCAACCGCTCTACACGCTCGGTATAATCCAAAACCATTCGATATTGAAGATTCAGAATATCCGAGGGAGAGGACAGCAGCTCACATTGCTGAATATAGGAATCACTATGGGAAAAGGCATCTTCAACATCCATTCCGCCTCGGATAGCGGCGCGGGATACCAGCGTCACGGTGACAATGAAGGTGTTTTTCTTCTGGCGGAGCTGCTCTTTTGCCAGCACGCCGCCCCGAATGGCAGGCGCATGGTTGATCCACTCTTTCAATGCCGCCGTATCGCCTTTGCGAACCATTCGCAGCAGCGCCTGCTCCTGATCCAGCGTATTGTGCAGGCTCTGTGCCTCGTCCACCTTTGCCGACAGCTTCTGCGCAGCCTGCTGCCGCTCTTGCGCCGCAAGCAGCTTTTCCTGATCCGTATCATAGATGGCGATGTCCTTCAAGGACAGTGTTTCCCCGTTCAGGACATGGTTCATCGTACACAGCATTTGCAGAATACTTTCAAAGGGCATCCGCACAATGCTTTTCATGCCTGCAATAAAGTCCTCCATATCATCCGCGGTCACATCTGCCCGGAAAGCCAGCTCCCGCAGCTCCTGATCCGTTTCCGTGATTTGTCGTGTCGGACCGATCACGATTTTCGTTTGGCCTGAATTGACGATCCCGTAGTAGTGAAAATGCGGCGTTGTGATATACCCCACATGGTCATTCACCGCAAAAATCTGTTCCCGGTAAATGATCACGGGATCACGGGGCAGGTATGCCTGTGAATAATAAAATGTCAGATTTTCTCCTTCGAAAACTCGAACGGGAACACCGGAAAGATTTCCGATGGTTGTGCAAAGATAGGGCAAATCGATCTGCATCATTTTTCCAGCTCCTTTTGGTCACAATTATACCGCACAAGCAACAAAAATGCAAGCGCCGCCATTTCGCTTGTGCTATACTAATAATCAACAAAGCTGGAGCATCAGAAATTTCGTCAGAATGATGTCCACAGAACTTGGAGGAAGTACACATGAAAATGGGAACGCTTTTAGACCGAAAGCTATTCCAAAGCAGGGTTCATACGGCGGAAGTAGGACGCAAAGAAAAATGGCTGGGGTATCTGCTTGGCCCCGCCGGTGCGCTGCTGCTCAACGCCGTGCTCGCCACCTATCTGAATGTCTATTACACAGATGTCCTGAAGCTGACCCGTGTCTGGGGCGGCGCATTTTTGGTAGTTTTTCCCATCCTTTCCAAAATCGTTGACGCCGTTACCAATGTGGTCATGGGTTATATCATCGACCGCACACATACAAAGGAGGGCAAGGCGCGGCCATGGCTGCTGCTGTCTGCTCCGCTGCTGACGATCACCGGAATTCTGCTGTTTACCGTACCCAGCGGCTCTGAGACCGTGCAGGTCATCTGGGTCATGGTGAGCTACAATCTGTTCTACTCCTTCGCCTATACCATCTTCAATATGAGCCACAACCTGATGGTGCCGCTTTCCACCCGCAACATCACGCAGCGAGGCAGCCTGTCGGTCTTCAACCAGATCGCTACCATCATGATGAGCGGTATTCTGGTGGCGCTGGTATTCCCCATGGTCATCATGCCAATGATCGGTGTGGATAAGAGCAAGTGGATCACCCTGATGTGTGCGCTTTCCATTCTGGCGCTGCCGCTGACACTGATGGAATACTACTTCACCAAGGAGCGTGTTACCCTTGAAGAGCGGAATGCGGGCATTGAAAAGACGGTGCCGTTTGCACGGCAGCTTCGTGCGATTTTTACGGATAAGTACATGCTTATCATCTATGCCTATTTCCTGATCTATACATTTGGTACTTCCATTAAGAACTTGAGTCTGGTCTATTTCTGCAACTACGTTCTCGGTACTTACAATGACGGCGTGACGCAGACGATGATCTCTGTCATCGGCGGCATCCCTATGGGCATCGGCATTTTTGCCGTGTGGCCGCTGGCCAAGAAATTCGGGAAACGGAATGTGACGCTGGCGGGCTTTATTCTCTATGCCATTGGCGGCGCGATCTGCTGGGCGTTCCCTACAAATATGACCATCATGCTGATCGGCCAATTCATCAAGAACATCGGCGGGCTGCCCTGTGCCTATGTGTTTATGGCGCTGTTTGCGGATGTGCTGGATCATCTGGAATGGAAAACCGGCTTCCGCTCCGATGGTGTGGCGATGAGCGTGTATAACATCATTGCCGTCGCTATGGTAGGTGTCTGCACCGGCGTGTTTAACGGTCTGCTGGGGTCTGCGGGCTATATCGCTCCGGGGATCGCGAACGGTGTGACGGTGGCGGCAGAGCAGAGTGCGGCAGTCAAGAGCGTGATCACATTCGGCTTTGTTGGGCTGGAGGTGTTCACCGGTGTGATTCTTGCGGTGCTGCTGGTATTCCTCAATGTGGAAAAGGGCATTGAAAAGAAGCAGGCTGAGATCAAAGCACGGGAGGAGAAATGAAAATGCAGGCCATTCGACTGAAAACAGAGCATCTGAACAATCCTATCGGCGTAGATTTTACAGCGCCCTGCCTGTTCTGGAACTGCAGCGGCGGCAAAAAGCAGACCGCCTATCAGATCATTGCCGAAAATGATGCCGGGACAATCCTTTGGAACAGCGGCAAGATAGAAAGCTCCTCCATGCGCACCCAATGGGGCGGAAAGCCCGTCCCGCCGAAAACAAAGGTTCTCTGGAAAGTGCGCCTTTGGGATGAAGCGGATGCCGTCGGCGATTGGGCGGAGGCTTTCTTTGAGACCGGCATGGATGCATGGAAAGCGAAGTGGGTCACCGGCAATTACCGGGTGAACAAAAAGCAGCGCTATCCTGTGGACTGCTTCCGAAAGACATTTCATGTGTCCGGCATCCAAAAGGCACGGCTGTACATCACAGCCTGCGGCTTGTATGAAGCGAAGCTGAACGGGCAGCGCGTCGGTGATTTTATCCTCGCCCCCGGTATCACGGATTACCGCAAACGGGTGCAGTATCAGACCTATGACGTGACCGGTCTGCTGCAAAGCGGCGAAAACGCCCTAACGGTGCAGCTTGCCGATGGTTGGTATCGGGGCAGCACCGGCGCATGGGGGCTGAAGAACCAGTATGGCACGGAAACAAAGCTGCTGGCACAACTGGAGATCATGCATACAGACGGCAGCGTGCAGACCATCATCACCGACGAGAGCTGGGATTGGAGCAATGACGGTCCCATCCGCTTTGCCGACAACAAGGACGGCGAAGTGGTCAATGCCAGCAATGTCCCCTCGTATCTGGGAAAGGCGAAGATCACAAGCCATCCTGTTACGCCGACCGCCTCCAATAATGTTTCAGTCACGGAGCATGAGCGCCTGAAGCCCGTCTGCATCACGACTCCCTCCAGCAAAACCGTTCTGGACTTTGGGCAGAACATTGCAGGCTATGCGGAATTTACCGTGAACGCTCACGCCGGACAGAAAATAAAACTGCGTTTCGGCGAGTTGCTGGACGCAGACGGTGAATTTACTCAGAAGAATATCCAGTGCTCCAACAAGAAAATCACCACGCCCTTGCAGCAGGTCATTTACACCTGCAAGGAGGGGGAAAATCACTATAAAGCCACCTTCGCCATTTTCGGCTTTCAGTATGTACTGGTAGAGACGGATGCGGTATTTCAGCCGGAGGACTTTACCGCCGTTGCGGTGTATTCCGATATGGAGCGCACCGGCTGGTTTAAAAGCTCCAATGCGCTGCTCGATAAGTTTGTGGAAAACACCGTCTGGAGTGCCAAGAACAACCACGCAGACCTGCCCACCGATTGCCCGACCCGCGAGCGGCACGGTTGGTCCGGTGATGCACAGATCTTCTGCTCTACGGCAAGCTATCTCTTTGATTATTTGCCCTTTGCCGAGAAGTATCTGAATGATCTCTATGACTGGCAGGCGAAAAGCGGCTGCCTGCCGCAGATCGCGCCGGAGGGCGGCACGGACTTTTATATGCGAGCCATGAATGGCTCCGTCGGCTGGGCCGATGCCGGTGTGCTGATGCCGTATGCACTTTGGAAGCGGTACGGCGACACAGAGGTTTTGAAAAAGTACCTGCCCGGAATGCGGCGCTACGCCAAATTTATGCAGAACCGCTGCGGAAAGTGGTATCCCACCGCCAAGCATACCGGTCTGCACGGTGAGGATCGAAAATACTTGTCCAACTACGGGCAGGCCTATGGCGAGTGGGCAGAACCGGAAAGCGTCCACCACATGACATGGAAGGACTGCGCTGTACCCCACCCTGAGGTGGCTACGGCCTACACCGCTCATGTGATGGACTGCATGGCGGAAATCGAAGCGGCGCTGGGCAACGAGGCAGAAGCAAGCGCCTATCGAGAATTTGCCACCGGCTGCCGCAGAAGCTATCAGGCACTGCGCCGGACGCCCGCCTATTCTCTGGACACCGACCGGCAGGCGCAGCTTGTCCGTCCACTGGCTTTTGACTTGCTGGATGAAAAGCAGACAGTCTACGCCCAAAAGCGTCTGATCTCGGCGCTGGAGCATTTCTCATGGCGCATCGGTACTGGCTTTCTGTCCACTCCGCAGATTCTGGGTGTTCTGACGCATATTGACTTGGAATCAGCCTACCGACTGCTGGAAAACG
>DJNI01000029.1:27738-46725 GCA_002436765.1 Clostridiales bacterium UBA6468 | reverse complement strand
TGATACGATGGCAAGCCGGACGGATGCGCTGTCCGCTCCCTGGCATACGATGACCGCGCCGAGATAAGTAGGGGGATTGACCTGCTGCACAAGCCCGGTCTGGGAACGGTCAGCGCCGCTGAGCAAAACCGTGTCCGACCGGACGCCGGAGGACGTGGAATCCTCGTCCGTCTGGTATACCGTCTGCTCCCCTTCCCGCTGGGTCAGAAGCACCCGTACCCTGCCCGCGCCCTGTATCTGGCTGAGAATTTCTTCCAGATCGGTTTGCAGGTTTTGACTGGGTTCCGTTTCTGCGGCGGGTTCCGGGGCTGCTTTTGCGTTCTTTCCGTCGGGCAGCGCCATGAGAAAAAGCCCAGCCAGCACCACCAAAAGGACATAACGGTATTTTTTGACCAGCTCCTTTCCCCTGCTTCTCAGCGTTACCCAATCCATTTCTGATTCTCCTTTGAAATGCCAAGATCATTTTGGATCACAGCCTGTAGCTGCCGCCGGGCGTAAGGGGACGCCTCCCCGGAAATTGTGACCGCCGCCGGGAGATTGTCTTCGCCGACGGTGACCTCAACATGCAGGTTCGCATGGAGGTCAGCGGCTTTGTCCAAGATATATGCTTCCGTTTCTTCCTTTATGATATCCGCCATGGAATCCCGCGCCAGATTTTCGCCCATGGCTGCGGCGTCCTCCGCATCGTCCATGCACTGTAGGGAAAAGTCCGGCAATTTGGAAAAATCCACCCGGGAAATGGGACTCAAGACGGTGTACGCCAGAAACAGCCCGCAGATCAGCTTTCCCACCTGCTTGCCGCTTCCATTGGGGAACAGCCTGACCACAATGCCGCAGAGCATGGCGGCGGCTACCACAGAAATAACATATTGCCGAAGCGCCTCCATTATCCCACTCCTTTCAGAAAACACACCGTGCTGATGAGCAGCAGCAGACACTCCGAGCCGGTCATGGCGAGCAGCAGCCCCATGGCGGTGGAGAAATCCCCGATCAGCTCCGTCAGTCCCTTTTCTCCGAAGATGCCGCATACGGCGGCGGTCAGTTTCAGTATCAGATAGTGGACGCCGATTTTCAGAAACGGGCTTAGAAATACCGCCAGCACCGCAAGAATCCCATAAATCCCCGCTGCGTTCTTCATCAGTCCCGCGCTGACCAGCACCGCTTCCGAAGCGTCGGACAATATTCCGCCCACCACAGGAACCACGGAGGAAATGGTAACCTTAGTCGCTTTCAGCGCCGCCGCGTCGGTGGTGCCGCTGACCACGCCGGTGACGGTCATGTAGGTCGTGAACACCGTCAAAATGGTTTTCAGGCTCCAACTGACGATGCTTTTGACCAAATCCCGCAATTTTCCCAGAATATTCTCCCCGATCGCGCCGTTTGCCGCCGACAGCGCCAGGAACAGGTACACCATTGGGTTTAACAGCCGGGAGATCAGGGTGCTCAGCACCGCGTCGAACACCGCCGTCCCGGCGTACAGCGCCGTGGAGGACGCCGCCCCGCCCTGCGCCGCCATGGCCGCCGTCATGACGGGAAGCAGCAGCTTTCCGTACTCGCTGATTTCCGTCACGGTCTGCGACCCGAGACGAATCAGGGAGTTGGCACTCAGCAGCAGCCCCGCCGCGATAGCGGTCTCTCCCGCCAGGTTTGCGACGGTCTTCACGCTCCCGGAAAAGGATTGAAGCACCGACACCATCATCACCGCCGCGATTACCCCAAGGCTGACCTTGGAGGCTTCCTTCAAATCCGGCCGAAGTCCCAGAACCGCGTCCCGAAGCAGCTCCGTCAGTCCTGCGGCGAAGGAGCCGGTGTCCTCCGGCATCAGCTCCGCCCCTCCCTCCGGCACCTGTGGAGCCGTAAACTCTACTGCCGAGGCAGGTATCGCCAGCGCAAATATCAATACCACCGCCAAAATCAATTTGCTCATAACTCTTGTAAAATCTCCCGTATCAGCTCCAGCATGGCAGTGAAAATGGGAAGCGACATGTATAAAATCACCGCCGAGCCAAGCATTTGCAGCGTTTTTCCAAGGGAACCGTTCCCTGCGTCGGTGCAGACCAGCCCGGCGATCTCCGACACCAGCCCGATGCCCACCGCTTTTAAGAGAATGCCCAACATGTCCCCCTGCAAATCTCCCAGCGTTTCCAGCTCACGCAGGAAGTCCAGCACCGGCTCTAAGTAGGAAATGGCGATCATGGCGACCATGCAGCACACCGCCATGGTCAGAAGAACCCCGATATCCTTCTGCTTTCCCAGAGAAAGCCCCAGCACCACCGCCAGCAGCACCGCCGCCGCGGCCTTCCAGAACAGGCACATCAGAATTCAAACAGGGTCTTCACCAGATCGAAAAGATCGGCGATCTTCTGCGCCAGCATCATCAGCACGACCACCAGCCCCGCAAGACTGGTCATGGTGGCCTGCTCCTCCCGGCCGGAACGGGAAAGCACCTGATTGAGGATGGATACGATGATGCCAATGGCGGCAATTTTGAAAATCAGGTCAATGTCCATACTCATAGAAACAAAATGGCCAGCGCCGCACCGGCGCACAATCCCAGCGTCCCGTAGCTGCGAAGACGTGTCTCCCGGTTCTTTCCCAGAGCTTCCAGCTCCATGCGGCACGCTTCCTTCACCTCTTCCAGCCCCTGCTTCTGCCCCGGAAGGTCAAACCGACCTAAGGTATGCCCCAGCTGCTTCATGATTGCCCGTACCCGCCGGGGCAGCTCATGACTGCGTTTCAGCGCGGCGGTCATACAGCCGGACGCGTCCGGGGCGGTCTGCCACTCCAGCTCCCGCGCGAGGTTGAAAAACACCTCCCGGAGCGTCCCTCTCGTCTCCTTCCCAGCCTGACGGCAAAGCTCCGGCAGGGGCGTCAGGCGGTACTGAAGCTCCCACTCCATGTAATTCAGCGCCCTGAGCAGCTGCCGCAGGATTCCTTCCTCCCGCTTGTACCCGGAGGCGATGGAAAACCCGAATCCGCCGCAGCCCGCAATAACCAGCGCCGCGCCAAACCACTTATAGCTCATAGCCCCGCCCTCTCCGCCCGGAAGGACTTGTCCTGCCGTAAAATCAGAAGCGTCTGAAAAACGCCGCTTTCCGCCAGCGGCCGGTAAACCGACCTGCGCCGCAAATCCGCCGCCGATATGCCGTGGGCAGTCGCCAGCAGCCGCACGCCGCAGTTCGCCGCCCGGAGAAGCGCCCGGGCGTCCGCCTCCGCCGTGATCTCGTCCACGGCGATGCAGTCCGGCCCCATGGTTCTGAGCACCATGTCGATTCCCGGTGACTTGGGGCAGCCGGTGAGGATGTCCGTCTTCTTCCCCCGTTCCAGCCCCTCCGGGAACAGCTCGCCCCGCTCGTCCACCACGCTGACGCACTGCTTTTCTCCGATCTGCCGGATCAGATCCCGCAGAAGGGTGGTCTTTCCCCAACCGGGTGCGCCCAATATCAGAATGGAGCCGGGAGCGTCCGTAGCCCGCTTGGCGATTCCCGGAAAGTCTCTGGCCACACGGATGCACAGAGAGCTTATTTCCCGGATGCCCGTTACGACGCCCTCCTTACAGACCACCTCGCCGCACAGCCCAATGCGGTGTCCGCCGGGAGCGGTAAGATACCCCTGCGCTGTTGTCGCCGCCGCCCAGGGAGAATAGCGGCTGGCGGCGTTGATGCAGTAATTCAGGTCTTCCCGGCTGACACAGCACCCGAGCCAGCGGCTTTCCCCGCTCAACACCAGCTCCGGCGGCATCCCCAGCCGAAGCCGCAGCTCCTGCATAGCGGTTTTTCCCAACCTGTCCACCTCCGGCCGAAGTCTTGGCGGCAGGACGGACAGCAGCTGTTTCCATGCGCACATCATTTGCATCACTCCTGCCAAAGACTATGCGGCAGGGCGCAATAATAGCACCCCGCCGCATCATGATTTTGCCGCGCAAAAGCCGGCAGCACAGGGCTGCCGGCTTTCCGTTACCGCTTATTCTTCTTGTAAATGACGTTCAGACCCTTCAAAAGCAGGTCTTTCTCCAGAATGATCTCCCGCTTACAGAGCGGTGTGATAAACTGGGCAAGGCCGCCGGTGGCAATGATGGTGGACTTGTGTCCCAGCTCCTCCTCAATTCGCTCCACCAGACCGTCCAGCATGGCGGCGGTGCCGTACATCATGCCGCTTCGCATACAGTCCACGGTGTTCTTGCCGATAACATGCTTCGGCTTGTCCAGGCTGATGCCGGGAAGCTGAGCGGTGCGGCTGGTCAGCGCGTCCAGCGAGATGCGGACGCCCGGGAAAATGATGCCGCCTAAGTACATATTGTTCGGCTCCACCACCTCAATGGTGGTGGCCGTACCCAGATCCATCAGAATCATGGGCGCTTCGTACTCCGCAAGCGCGGCCACGGCGATGACAATACGGTCGCTGCCCACCTGGCTGGGAACGTCCATGTGAATGTTCAGCCCGGTTTTCAGCCCGGGGCCGACCACCATGGGCTGCTTCCGGATGACCTTGATAACGCCGGTTTTCACGGAATTGAACACCGGCGGCACGACGGAGGAAATGATGCAGTCGTCGATATCCTTCACCTGCACGCCGAATGCTTCCATCATGTTTTTGATCTCCACACCGTACTGGTCGGAGGTGCGGGTGGCGTCGGTGGCAATACGAGCCTTGAACAGAATTTTGTCATTTTCAATACAGCCGATGACCAAATTGGTATTGCCGATGTCAATGGCAAGCAGCATAACGATCTCTCCTTAACGTTTTTCCATCCGTTCCGAAAGGTGCAGCAGCGCCTTTCCGATGACGGTCACCAGAATGGCGGCAATGACGGCCTCGGGGATTCCGGACGCCGTGACCGTACCCATCACCAGTCCAAACACGGCGGTAATGGCCACGTTTTTCGCCTGGGCATACTGCCGGGCAAGCAGCACATAAATGCTTCCCATGACGAGAATGGTGTGGCACAGCGTGGAGATCACTGCGGTCAACGGCAGCGCCGCGAAATCCCGCTTCGTAAGCTTCTTAAAGAGCTTCCACAGCCATCCCGCAATCGCGCCGAACAGAATCCGGCAACCAAGACCAATCCACAGGCTTTTCAGCACACCGGGCAGTCCCTCCGTAGTCATAAACGGAGAAAACGCGAAGGCAAGCAAACTGGGACTGGTGGTGTTGACCCAGATGGAGCACAGGCCGAACAGTCCGCCAAGGACAGCGCCCGCGCCGGGACCGAGCAAAACCGCGCCCAGAATGACCGGGATGTGCATGGTCGTCGCCTTGATGACCGGAAACGGAACAAAACCGATTCCGGTAATGCCCATGACCAGCAGAACACCGCAGAACATAGCGAGGGTCGCCATGTACCGGGTGCTCATTTTTCCTTTTTCCATATGAAATTACCTCCTGCTGCCGTTCTTCTTATGAAGATACAGCGCAAATTTGGGAGCTTTCACTCCGGGGATATTATAGCAGGGTGCGGCGGAAAATACAAGAAAAAAATCATCTTTACAGGGCTTCAAAATCGGGATATAATGAGGGTAAGCAATTTTCTATTCTGGAGGGTTCCCTATGCTGAAAGGAAAAACCGTCCTTCTGGGCGTTACCGGCGGAATTGCCGCCTATAAGGCCGCCGCGCTGGCCTCCGCCCTTGTCAAGCAGCACGCCGCGGTGGAGGTCGTCATGACCGAAAACGCCACCCAATTCGTCACGCCCCTGACCTTCGAGCAGCTCACCGGCCGCCGGACGATGGTAAATACCTTCGACCGGAATTTCTCCCATCAGGTGGAGCATATCGCTCTGGCGGAACGGACGGACTTAGTGATCGTCGCCCCGGCCACGGCCAATGTGTGCGCGAAGCTTGCCCACGGCCTGGCGGACGATATGCTCACCACCACCATCCTCGCCTGCCGCTGCCCCAAGCTCATTGCCCCCGCCATGAATACCAACATGTACGAAAACCCCGTGACCCAGGACAATCTGGCGCTTCTGCGCCGTTATGGCTGGGAGGTCATCGAGCCTGCCAGCGGACGTCTCGCCTGCGGCGCCGTGGGCAAGGGCAAGCTGCCGGAGCCGGAGGAAATTCTGCAATACATCCTGCGTCAGCTGGCCTTTCCCCACGATCTGGTCGGGAAAAAGGTGCTCGTCACCGCCGGGCCGACCCAGGAGGCCATCGACCCCGTCCGGTATCTGACCAATCATTCCACCGGAAAAATGGGCTATGCCATTGCCAGAATGGCCATGCTCCGGGGCGCGGACGTAACGCTGGTTTCCGGCCCCACGGCCATTGCGCCCCCGCCCTTTGTGACCGTAATTCCCGTCGTTTCCGCTCAGGACATGTTTGAAGCCGTGGCCGCCAACGCCCCCAAATCCGACTTCATTTTCAAGGCGGCGGCGGTGGCGGACTACACCCCAGCAAATTACAGCGACAACAAGGTCAAAAAATCCGATGACAGCATGTCCATCCCTCTGAAGCGCACCCGGGACATTCTGAAATATCTCGGCGAGAACCGCGTGCCGGGACAGGTCATCTGCGGCTTTTCCATGGAGACCCAGAGCATGGTGGAAAACAGCCTGGAAAAGCTCGTAAAGAAGAACGTGGACATGATCTGCGCCAACAATCTCAAGCAGTCCGGCGCGGGCTTCGGGGTCGACACGAATGTGATCACGATCATCACCCGGAACGAAACCACCGAGCTTCCCTTGCAATCCAAGGAAAGCGCCGGAAATGCGATTCTGGACGCGGCTGTCCGGCTGGCTCCGTAAAAATTTTGCATCCGTACCATTTTGGTATGGATGCTTTTTCGTACAATAGTCAAGCGCCCGGACAATGTCCGGGCGCTTAAACGCATTACATCAGTTCATCCGGCACAGAATCCAGATCGTCAAAGCCCATCTGTTCCGTCTGACCGCCCTTCATGGACGCCCATTGCTCCTTCGTGATCAGGATGGCTCTCGGCTTGGAGCCCTGGAAGGGGCCGACAATGCCCTTTTCCTCCATCTCGTCCACGATCCGCGCCGCCCGGGCATAGCCCAGCTTCAGACGGCGCTGGAGCATGGAGACGGAAGCCTGTCCGGTCTCCAGAATCACATCCACGGCGGCGGGGAGCATTTCGTCGCCCTCCATTTCCTCGTCAGTGGGGTCAGGGTCGGAGACGCTTGCCGGCTTTTTGCCGGTCTGCTGGGCTTTTTTCTCGATCTCGTCCAACACCTGCTGGCTGTAGTCCGCCGTGTAGTTGTCCTTGACATACCCGGCCACGGCCTCGACCTCGGTGTCGGTTACAAAGCAGCCCTGTACCCGCAGCGGCTTGCCGCAGCCGATGGGGGCGTACAGCATATCGCCCTTGCCCACCAGCTTTTCCGCGCCCATGGTGTCCAGAATGATGCGCGATTCCATGGCGGAGGCCACGGAGAACGCAATTCGGGACGGAATATTCGCCTTCATCAGGCCGGTGATGACGTTGGCGGAGGGACGCTGGGTGGCGATGATCAGGTGCATACCGGCGGCACGACCCATCTGCGCAATGCGGCAGATGGAGTCCTCCACCTCCTTGGCGGCGACCATCATCAGATCCGCCAGCTCGTCGATGATAATGACCACCTGAGGGAGCTTCTGGCCGTCTTCCTCGGATAGCACGATGCTGTTGTAGGATTCTAAGTCCCGTACGCCCATGTCGGACATCATCCTGTAGCGGCGAAGCATTTCCGTCACCGCCCATTGCAGGCTGCCCGCGGCCTTCTTGGGGTCTGTGACCACGGGGATCAGCAGATGGGGAATGCCGTTGTAAATCCCCAGCTCCACCATTTTGGGGTCAACCATGATAAGCTTCACATCGTCGGGGCCTGCCTTGTACAGCAGGCTAATGATGATGGAGTTCATACACACGGATTTACCGGAACCTGTGGTGCCGGCGATCAGCAGGTGGGGCATCTTGGCAATGTTGCCAACGATGCAGCTTCCGTCAATGCTCTTGCCCAGGGCAACGGAGGTCTTGGATTTCGCCTTGGCAAACTCGGCGGAGTCAATGACCTCCCGCAGGGAGACCGTCGTGACCGCCCGGTTCGGCACCTCGATGCCCACCACGGAAATTTTTCCAGGAACGGCGGCGATCCGGACGCCGGACGCGCCCAGGCTCAGGGCGATATCGTCGGCGCAGCCGGTGACCTTGTTCAGACGGACGCCCTTGTCCAGCTCCACCTCATAACGGGTGACGCTGGGACCGCGGGTGACGTTGATGATGTGGGCGTCGATATTGAAGCTGGCGAGGGTTTCGTTGAGGCGGCGGGAGTTTTCCCGCATTTCCTCCGTGCCATCCGTTCCGGCGCGTACCGGGCGCTTCAGCAGATCCAGCGGCGGGAAGCAGTAATCCGGCTGCTGCACCGCCTGGGCCTGGTCGATCTCTGCGGCCACCTGCCGGGCGGATCGGGCGGCTTCCTTGGCGGTGACCTTCCCGGACTTTGCCTCCTGAGCGGGCTTTACCTTGCCTTCGTCCAGCTTGGGCGCGGGCGGGATAGGCGCGTTGGGGACAAATTCCGGCATTTTGCTGGGCAGCTTTTCCCCCATGTCCTCCCCCTCCACCCGGACGGGCTTCGCCGCGGCGGGACGTGCCGGGAGCGGCTCGGGAATCGGCGGTGTTTCATCCTTCACATATTCGGAAGTTCCGGACAGGGGTGCGCTGATATCTCCGTCAATGCGCTCCATGAATGCCGCGCCCTTGCCGGGAACCTGCTTGACGTCATCTTGCGACGGAGAAGCGTTGGTTTTTTCCTGCTTTGGCGTGGAACGGGGCTGCTTTTCCGGAGGAAGCTGCTTTGTCGTCTCCGGCGGTGTTTCCTCCGGGGCGTTCTTCACCGCCTGCTGCTCCCGGCGCTGACGCCTGCGGGCGATCTGCTTGTTCGCAATATTGTTGACTACAGCCGTCGCCGGGTCTATGTAGTCTTCGTCCGCTTCCTCCACATAGTCGTCCTTGGGGCGGTTGGCAATGGCTCTGATAATGCTGGGAATGGTGATATTCATTGCCCCCAGCAGTGTCATAACCGCAAAAAAGACGCAGATAACAAAGGCCAGCGTCTTGCCGCAGAGCCAGCGCAGCAGCATGGCCGCGCCGCCGCAGAGAACGCCGCCGGTGCTTCCCGCCACGCCGCCGGTATACAGATCGGCGATCAGGGCAAAGCCCTTGGACATCTCCCGCCCCTGCACGGCCAGGTGATAAATACACCCGCACAGAAATACGCAGATCAGCGTGCAGACGCTTCGCATGGTCGGGGCGTTTTTCCTGCCAAAGGTGTGAATGACGAACAGGTACAGAAGTCCCGGAATGGCAAAATAAAACCCGGCCTGTCCAACCAAGCCCAGCACCACGGACTGGATGATTTTCAGCAGTGCGCCGTCCGGGTTCACGCTGATGACGACAAACAGCGCGAACAGCAGAATGCTGACCGCCGCAATGAGAAAATGCGGCGGAACGGCACGCTCGTATTCCGTCTTGTACTTGGTGTTCTTGGCAGGCGTGCTCTTTTTTCCGGAAGATTTGGAAGCGGAACCGGATGCCGTTTTCTTCTTCGCGCCCGAAACCGCCTGCTCGGCCCGACTGGCCGTTTTCTTCTCAGCCATAATTTCCTCCTTACGCCATCAGATTCAGAATAAAGGCGAACAGCGCCACGCCCCAGCAGTAGATTGCCGGAATCGTATAGCCGTTATTTGCGGCAAGCAGGCGCATGAGCTTCACGCCCAGCAGCGCGGCGCCAAAGGCCACGGCAGCGGTCACAAGATACCGGACGAGAATCAGGAACGACAGCGTCCCCGCCCCCACCGATACCAGTGTCAGCACGTCCAGCACGATCAGGCCAACCTGGATGAACATATTCATCAGCAGCGCCATATTCAGTCCATAGCTCCGCTCCACGCCGCAGATGCTGGCAACGGACAGCGCGGAACCAACGGCGGAAATGCCCGGCAGAATCCCCAATGCGCCGCCCATACCCACGAGAAGCCCCTCAACCCGGGAAAGCATCCGACTGTCCCGGTTGCTGGTGGGGAAAAACTGGGGTATGTACAGGATAACGCCGTTCAGGAACAGCAGCACGGCGATCCAGATCAGCTTCTCTTCCAGAGGCTCTGTGTACCGGTTCAGGAAAAATCCGAGAATCACGGGAATCAGCATCGTCCTGAGCAAACGGAAATCCATCAGGCTCCGGGTATCCAGCGGACGACGGCGGCGGCGTTTGGGCACCCGTGCCAGGCGGCGCGCCCGGTGAATGCGGACGATCTGCTTGCGGCAGCTGAAATACATCGCGCCGAACACGCCAAGATGCACGAACAGCTTCATCAGCTCGGTGCTGCTCTGAATGCCGAAGCATTTCAGCATCAGAATCCGGTGGGCCTCGGCGGAAACGGGCAGAATATCCGCAAGCCCGGAAAACAGACCGTATAAGAAACTCTCAAGCCAGTTTAAGTCCAAGTCTGCCCCTCCTACAACATAATACTTCAGTTTATTATAGCATAGGTCGGAGAGAATTTCCAGTCTTATTTTTTCCCGCAGACGCGGCCGGAATTTACTGCGTCTGCGGGGTGGAAGCTATTTTTTCTGCTTCTCGATCATTCTGTGAAGCGTGGACAGGGCATCGTTCAGCCCGCCCAGCCTGTCGATCAGACCGGAGGCCACCGCCTCCTTACCGTAGAGAATGGTTCCCACGTCCGTGGCCATCTCCCCCGTCGCCATCATATAATGCTCAAAATCCTCCCGGCTGATGCGGGAATTTGCCGTGACGAAATCCGCGATCTGCTCCTGGATCCGCTGAAAATACCGGAAGGTCTGGGGGGCGCCCACCACCAGCCCCGTCATCCGCACGGGATGCACCGTCATGCTGGCCGTTGGGGTGATGAAGCTCTTTTTCGTGCATACTGCCAGCGGGATGCCGATGGAATGCCCGCCGCCCAGCACCAGCGACACCGTTGGCTTTTTCATCCCCGCGATCATCTCCGCTATGGCAAGCCCCGCCTCGATGTCGCCGCCCACCGTGTTCAGAAGCAGCAGCAGACCGTCCACATCGTCGCTTTCCTCGATCCCGGCCAGCAGCGGCAGGACGTGCTCATATTTGGTGGTCTTCACCGTCTCCGGGGCGATCATGTGTCCCTCCACCTGGCCGATAATGGTGAGGGTGTAGATGTTTCCCTTGCTGGATTTCGTGATGTCCGAGCCAAGCTCCACGATCTGCTCCCGCTCCTGTTTTTTCATTTCCGCGTCTTTGTTTTCGCTCATATCGTAACCTCCTCTACCATAGGATAACCGTTTTTTCGCAATTCACACTTGAAAGCGGCGCTCTTTTGTCGTATAATAAGAGGTGGTGATGATATGGCTACGAAAACGAACGCAGTCCGTCTGGTTCAGCAGGCGGGAATCCCCTGCCGCGAAGCGTTTTATGAATTTGACGAGCAGGATTTGAGCGGAACCCATGCCGCGCAGGCCATCGGAATGCCGGAGGAGCAGGTGTTCAAGACGCTGGTCGCCCGGGGCGAAAAGACGGGCATCAACGTGTTCTGCATTCCCGTCTGCTGTGAGCTGGATCTGAAAAAAGCCGCCAAGGCCGCCGGGGACAAGAACATGGAGCTGGTGGCCGTCAAGGAGCTGCTCGGTCTGACCGGTTACATCCGCGGCGGATGCAGTCCCGTGGGTATGAAAAAACACTACCCCACCTTTTTTGACGAAACCTGCACGCTGTGGGAGGAGATCGCCGTCTCCGCCGGAGCCAGAGGGCACCAGATGATCGTTCCGCCCCAGCCTCTCGCGAAGCTGGTAAACGCTGAATTGGCAGATATTACTATATAGAAAGGAAACCGATATGTACGAATATAAGACAAAAGGTACCTGTTCTCAGAAGATTTTCTTCGATATCGAGGACAACAAGGTCAAGAATGTCCAGTTTGTAGGCGGCTGCAACGGCAACCTGAAGGGCATCGGCAAGCTGGTGGAAGGGATGGACGTTGATGACGTGATCGCCCGGGTCGAGGGCATCAAGTGCGGCATGAAGTCCACCTCCTGCCCCGATCAGCTGGCTCAGGCACTGAAGGCCGCAAAGGCGAGTCATTAACAGCAAGAAGACACGGGCTAAAAAACCAGTCCGTGTCTTTTTTTGCACATAATTCAAATATAATGCCATTGAATCGGCGAAAAATCCGTGCTATAATGTAGAAAAAAGCAGAAAGAAGGATATTCCTTGACCAATTCGGAGGCACATTACCGAAAAATGACGGAAACGCCGGTTTCCCGGCTGATTCTGAATCTCGGCATTCCCACCACCATTTCCATGCTCATCACCAACATCTACAACATGGCGGACACCTACTTTGTCGGCACCATCGGCGAAAGCGCCCAGGCGGCAACGGGCATTCTCTTTACCGTCCAGGCCATTATACAGGGTCTTGCCTTTATGCTCGGCCACGGCGCCGGAACCTTCGTTTCCCGGTCACTGGCAGACAGGGACACCGACAAGGCCACCATGTACATTTCCACATCCTTTTTTACCGGCATGGGGCTGGGGCTGGTGATCGGCGCGTTTGGCCTTTCGTTTCTTAGCCCGTTGGTGCATTTTCTCGGAAGCACCGACACCATCGCCCCCTATGCCACGGAATACGGCTTCTGGATATTCCTGGCCGCGCCGACGATCATCTGTTCTCTGATCCTCAACAACGGCCTGCGCTACGAGGGCAAAGCCTTCTATGCCATGATCGGACTTACCGCCGGCGGACTTCTGAACATTCTGGGGGACTACATTCTTGTCGCAAAGCTGGGCATGGGCGTCTACGGCGCAGGTCTTGCCACTGCCGCTTCCCAGTTGGTGAGCTTTACGATTCTGCTGATCATGTACCTGAAAATGGCGCAAAGCACCATCCGCTTCCGCGCCGTCAGCCGGGAATTCAAGACTTATCGTTCCATCTGCCGGGTAGGTCTGCCGTCGCTTATCCGGCAGGGACTGACCGCCCTGACCACAGGCGTGCTGAACAACATGACAAAGCCCTTCGGCGACGCGGCCATCGCCGCCATGAGCGTGGTCAACCGGTATTCCAATTTCCTGATCTGCGTCGGCCTCGGCATCGGGCAGGGCTTCCAGCCTGTGGCATCCTTCAATTATCAGGCAAAAAAGTATGATCGGGTGAAAAAGGGCTTGGTCTTCACAACATGCTTCAGCCTGGTTTTCATCGGCAGCTTTTCCGTTCTCAGTATGATTTTCGCCGAGGGCATCATTGAGATTTTTCAGAAAAGCAAGGCAGTTATTACCATCGGCGCGGCTGCGCTGCGGTATACGGCGATCGGAATGCTGTTTGTCCCCTTTTCCATTCCGGTGAATATGCTCTATCAGAGCATCCAGCAGCCGACGATCTCCTCGGTTCTCTCCCTTATCCGTTCCGGTGCGGTCACCATCCCCATGCTGCTGATTTGCGTCCCCCTGCTGGGACTTCCCGGAATCCAGATCGCCCAGCCCACGGCGGACGTATTGGCGGGGCTTATCAGCATTCCGTTCATCGTCCATTTTCTCAGGACGGCACCCGCAGAATAATAAGGCGCAGGAGCGTCCATAACCGGTCGCTCCTGCGTTTTTTTATTTTTTTACGGCGGAAAGAATGTACTTCACCAGCTCGTCCCGGCCGTTCCCCTTCTCTGCGGAGAACGGGATGATCGGGCAGCCCTCCGGAAGCTCCAGATCCTCCCGGATGACCTTCAGGTTCGGCTCCAGCTCGCTTTTTTTCAGCTTGTCCNNCGATACCCCCGTATCAGGCGGTGCGTAGTACGACGCCCGTAAGGTGAGTCTCGTGTGGAACGACATCTAAAATATCGGTTCCTGCATAAATTCAGATGCAGGAAGCACCCAAACGTAACCAAGCACTCTTTTCTCCCCTGTCTTTTCTCTTGCGAGAGAAAAGACAGGGCCGCCGGAGGCTCGTCGGAACCGACCTCAACGGAACAAGCCCTCACTGCTCCGCAGCGTGCAGAATGACAGCCAGCAGTTCATCGCGTCCGTCGCCTTTTTCAGCGGAGAAGGGAATCAGGCGCACATCGTCCGGCAGGGACAAAACCTCGCGGATGTGGGCCATGTTGGGCGCGATCTCGCTTTTTTTCAGCTTGTCCATCTTGTTGGCGATAACCACAAAGGCACACCCGGAATCCAGAAACCACCGCGCCATGGTGATGTCGTTGTTGGTGGGCGGATGGCGGTAGTCCACGATCAGCACGCCAAGGTCAATGCGGTTTGCCGCGAAATAGTCCTCCATCAGCCGCCCCCAGCGTTCCTTCTCGCCGGCGGAAACCTTCGCAAAGCCGTATCCCGGCAGATCGACCAGATAGCACGCGCCGTCCAGGGTGAAGTAATTCACATGGACGGTTTTTCCCGGCTTATCCCCTACCCGCGCAAAGTTTTTCCGCTGCAAAAGGCGGTTGATGACCGAGGATTTTCCCACGTTGGACTTCCCGGCAAAGGCAATTTCCGGAAGCCGTTTTGTGGGAAAATTTTCCTTGGAAGCGGCGGAGATCCGAAATTCCACATTCTGAAAGTTCACGGTTCTTCCTCCGTTACTGGCGCAGGCCGGGCTTTTGCACTCTTGTGCGCACGTCCCCGGGAAGCTCCGTCAGAATGGTGGGGCTGACCTCCGCCGGCCGGTTCAGGGCGGCGGAAAGCACGGTGTCCATGGTCTGGGCGCTGATGAAATTCAGCTGACGCCGGACGGTCTGGTCGATCTCCTCCAGATCCCGCTCGTTGTCCTTGGGGATGATGACGGTGCGCACGCCGTGGCGAAGCGCCGCCATGGTCTTCTCCCGCAGGCCGCCGATGCGCATGACGCGACCCCGAAGGGAAATCTCACCGGTCATGGCGATATCCCGCCGCACGCTGACCCCCGTCAGGGCGGAGACAATGGCCGTGCAGACGGTAACGCCCGCCGAGGGGCCGTCCTTGGGGACTGCGCCCTCCGGGAAGTGGACGTGAATGTCCTTGGTCTTATAGAAGTCCGGTGCGACGCCCAGCTTCTGGGCGTTGGCGCGAATGTAGCTCAGCGCCGCATGGGCGGATTCCTTCATCACGTCGCCCAGGTTGCCGGTCAGCTCCAGCTTTCCGGAGCCGTCCATAACGTTGACCTCCACCTCCAGCGTTTCGCCGCCGACGCTCGTCCAGGCAAGCCCCGTTACCAGCCCTACCTGATCGGTGCAGGGCAGCCGGTCGGGCAGGAACTTGCGGACGCCGAGATAGGTTTCCAGATTGCTGCCTGTAACAATTATTTTCTTCGGCGTTTCCTGACAAAGGATCTCCATGTCCGCCTTCCGGCAGATCTCGCCGAAGCAGCGCTCCAGGTTCCGCACGCCGGATTCCCGGGTGTAGCAGGAGATCGTCTCCCGGATGGCGTCGTCGGTGATGCGGAGCTGTGCCTTTTTCAGGCCATGCTTTTTCAGCTGCTTGGGAATCAGGTGATTTTTTGCGATCATGAACTTTTCTTCATCCGTATAAGAGCCAAGCTCGATGATCTCCATACGATCCAGCAGCGGCCGGGGCACGGTGTCCAGGGTGTTCGCCGTGGTGATAAACAGCACGTCGGATAGGTCAAAAGGAATTTCCAGATAATGGTCACGGTAGTCGTGGTTCTGCTCCGCATCCAGCACCTCCAGCAGGGCAGCGCTGGGGTCGCCGCGGTAATCGGAGCCCAATTTATCGATCTCGTCCAGCAGCAGCACGGGATTGCAGCTGCCCGCCTGGGTCATGGCGGTCATGATCCGGCCGGGCATTGCGCCGACGTAGGTCTTCCGGTGACCCCGGATGTCCGCCTCGTCGTGAATGCCGCCAAGGGAAATCCTCGCCATTTTCCGGTTCAGGCTCCGGGCGATGGAATAGGAAATAGAGGTCTTACCCACGCCGGGAGGCCCCACCAGACACAGGATCTGGGGCGGCATCTGGGGCGCCATTTCCCGGACGGCGATGGTTTCCAGGATGCGCTCCTTCACCTTTTCCATTCCGAAATGGTCATGCTCCAGAATTTTTCGGGCGGCGGACACGTCCACCCGCTCCTTTGTTTTGATGTTCCAGGGCAGCTCCAGCACGGTGTCCAGATAATTCCGCAGCACCGCCCCCTCGGAAGAACCGAAGGGCTGCTTTTTCAGCCGCTCCACATCCTTCAGGAGCTTTTTCTCCGTATCCTCTTCCAGATGAAGCGCCTGAATGTGCTGGGCGTAGGTATCAAATTCGTCCTCGTCGTCCTCTTCCCCCAGCTCCTCCCGGATGGCCTTTATCTGCTCGCGCAGAAAATAGTCCCTCTGGTTCTGGTCGATGGCGGCGCGGGTCTTCTCTTGAATCTCCCCTTCCAGCCGGAGCATCTCCACCTCCCGGCGCAGAAGCTGAACGGCAGTTTCCAGACGTCGGATGCTGTTCAGCTGGCAGAGCATTTTCGCCTTGTCCGGGAAGTCAATGCCGGAATTCTGGGCAATGGAGTCGGCAATAAAGCCGCTGCTCTCGCTGGCAAGCATCCGCAGCTGAACGGTCTGGGCAGGATGCTCGCACAGCTCCAGATACACGCCGTACAGGGAATTGGCCTCCCGGCGCAGCGCGCGGGCGCGAATGGTGTCCGCCGGTTCCTCCGCGCTCACCGACTCCACAATGCCGGAAAGGTACGGTTCACTCTGGGAAAGCTCGGTGATCCTGCCCCGGCCGATGCCGGTGACCAGGATCCGCAGATTCTCCCCCTGGGTTTTCAGCACCTGCTTGACCTTGGCGATACAGCCGGTGTTATACAGGTCTTTCAGCGTCGGGTCGTCCACCAGCAAATCCTTCTGGGGGATCAGCAGCAGCGTCTGGTCGCCCTGCATGGCCGCTTCCAGCGCCTTTACGGACTTGCTGCGGCCGACTTCAAAATGAACGGTCTGTTCGGGGAAAACACACAGTCCCCGCAAAGCAAGGATGGGCATTTTCGCCGCAAAAATGGTTTCAGTCAAGGTTCTTCCCTCCTTTTTTGAAAAAAGGGGGTAGAAAAACTACCCCCCTTGGAAGAATAATAAGATTATTATTTCCGCCCGGAGATTTTTTCTCTGGGATGGGCGGTGTCCCGCACAATGCCGGGGTCGGCGCCCTCGACGGCCTCGGGGGTGATGATGACCTTCTGGATGGACAGGTCGGAGGGGATCAGGAACATGATCTTTGTCATGATCTTCTCCATGATCGCCCGGAGTCCTCTCGCGCCGATCTGGCGGTCAAGCGCCTTCTGGGCAATGGCCTGAAGGGCTTCCGGCTGGATCTCCAGCGCCACGCCGTCCATCTCCAGCAGCTTCTGATACTGCTTCGTCAGGGCGTTCTTCGGCTCCACAAGGATCCGCACCAGATCGTCCCGGGACAGGCTGCGCAGCGTGGTGATCACCGGCATACGACCCACAAGCTCGGGGATAATGCCGAATTTTAACAGATCGTGAGGCTCCACCTGGGTGAACAATGTACCGACGTCCCGCTTGCTCTTGCTCTGTACGGGGGAATCAAAGCCGATGGCGCTCTTGTCGGTGCGCTTTTCGATGATCTTGTCCAGACCGTCGAAGGCGCCGCCGCAGATAAAGAGGATGTTGGTGGTGTCCACCTGGATCATTTCCTGCTGGGGATGCTTCCGGCCGCCCTGGGGCGGAACGTTGGCAACGGTGCCTTCCAGAATTTTCAGAAGCGCCTGCTGCACACCCTCGCCGGAAACGTCCCGGGTGATGGAGGTGTTTTCGCTCTTCCGGGCGATCTTATCCATTTCGTCGATGTAGATAATGCCCCGTTCCGCCAGCTCAACGTCAAAATCGGCGGCCTGCAGGAGACGAAGCAGAATGTTCTCCACATCGTCGCCCACGTATCCGGCCTCGGTCAGCGTGGTGGCGTCCGCGATGGCAAAGGGAACGTTCAGAATTTTCGCCAGGGTCTGGGCAAAGAGGGTCTTGCCGCTTCCCGTTGGCCCGATGAGCAGAATGTTGCTCTTCTGAAGCTCCACATCGGAATCCGCGCCGAAATAGATGCGCTTATAATGGTTGTACACTGCGACGGACAGGGCGACCTTTGCCTCGTCCTGCCCCACGATGTAATTGTCCATAAAGGACTTGATCTCTACGGGTGTGGGCAGCTTCTCAGGGGCGTTCAGCCCGCTGCCCGTATCCATTTCCTGCCGCAATAGCTCGCTGCAGGCAGCAACGCAGTCGCTGCAGATATACACCCCAGGACCGGCAATCAGCCGTGATACCTGATTCTCCCGCTTCCCGCAGAAGCTGCAGCGAATCGGCGGCTGCTCAGTGTTTTTTGCCATGACACCGGTACCTCGTTTCTAATGAAATGTTTTAATGATGATCCAGCACACGGTCGATGAGACCGAAAGCCCGGGCTTCCTCGGCGGTCATGAAGTTGTCGCGCTCGCAGGCGGCGGTGACCTCTTCGATGGACCGGCCGGTATTCTCGGAGAGAATGCGGTTCATCCGCGCCTTGACGGTTTCCAGACGCTTCAGGTGGATGGCCATATCCGTGATCTGACCCTGGGTGCCCGCAGAGGGCTGGTGGATCATGATCTCGGAATTGGGCAGCGCCATACGCTTGCCCTTGGTGCCGGCGCTCAGAAGGAACGCGCCCATGGAGGCCGCCAGGCCGACGCAGATGGTCGCGACATCGCACTTAATGTACTGCATGGTGTCGTAGATGGCCATACCTGCGGTGACGCTGCCGCCGGGGCTGTTGATATAGAACTGAATGTCCTTGTCCGGATCCTGGGCTTCCAGATAAAGCAGCTGGGCAACCACCAGACTTGCGGTGGTGTCGTTGACTTCTTCGGACAGGAACACAATGCGGTCGTTCAGCAGACGGGAAAAAATGTCATAGCTGCGCTCGCCGCGGCTGGTCTGCTCAACAACATAGGGAACTAAACTCATGGTAATGTCTCCTTTCAGGGGTTTGAAACATTCTAACCATCGCGGGGAAAGGTTATTCCTTTTTGGACTGGATATTATGGAAGCTCTGATGAAATCGGCG
>DJNI01000029.1:15532-27648 GCA_002436765.1 Clostridiales bacterium UBA6468 | reverse complement strand
CCCGCAAGGGGTATGCCGCATCCGTAAGCCAGCTTGCGCTGGCAACGGCTGCGCTATATTTCCCGCTTTTGAAACTGCGCGGATAGAGAAAAAGATCCGCTGTCCAGCCGAAGGCGATTTCTTCAGAGTTTCCTTATTCCTCAGCCTTCTCCTCGGTCTTGGGGGTCACGGGAATGGCGCTGTCCACGATGACCTTGATCGCCTTGCGGGTCTTGATGCTGCCGGTCAGCTCGTCCATGGGAACCATTTCCCTGACCTTGTCCACATCCAGCTCGTACTGCTCGGCCAGGGACTTGAGCTCCGCCTCGATGTCCTCCTCGGAGGCGGTGAGACCCTCCACCTCGGCGATCTTCTCCAGGGTGACGGAGATCTTCGCCTGCTTCTCGGCGGCGGGACGGAAGGCGTTGCGCATGGTGCTGACGTCGCCGCCCATCATCTTGGCGTACTGCTCCATGGAGTAGCCGCTCATCTGCAGCTGATAGCCGAAGCGCTCCATCTGGATGTCCAGCTCATTTTCCACCAGCGCCTTGGGCATATCCACGGTGGTATTCTCGGCGGCCTTGTCCACGGCAGCCTGCTCGAAGGCGCTGTCAGCCTGCTTCTTGGCATTTTCCAGAGCCTTGGCGCGGATGTCAGCCTTCAGCTCGTCCAGGGTGTCAAACTCGGAAACGTCCTTGGCAAACTCGTCGTCCTGCTCGGGAACGATGGTCTCGGTGACCTTGTTCAGCTTGACGTGGAACACAACGGGCTTACCGGCCAGCTCCTTGTGGTAATTCTTGGGGAAGGTGATGTCGATGTCCTTCTCATCACCCGCGCTCATGCCGACGACCTGCTCCTCAAAGCCGGGAACGAACTGGCCGGAGCCCAGCTTCAGGTCAAAGTTGTCGCCCTTGCCGCCCTCGAAGGGAACGCCGTTATCAAAGCCCTCAAAGTCGATGTTGGCGGTATCGCCCATCTTGGCGGGACGCTCCACGGTCTCGGTGGAGGCGACGTTCTGCGCCATCCGATCCAGCTCGGCCTGCACCTGCTCGTCAGAGACGGTGACCTCAGCCTTCTCCACCTCCAGACCCTTGTACTGACCCAGCGTGACCTCTGGGTAGACCTCGGTGGTCAGGGTCAGGGTGACGATGTTGTCGTCGCTGATCTGCATATCGGTCAGGTTAGGACGGCCGATGGCCTTGAAATCCTGCTTGGCAATGGCAAAGTCATAGACCTCGGGGAAGATCTCCTCCAGGCCGTCTTCGTAGAAAACGTGGGCGCCATACATGGCCTCGATCATCTTTCTGGGAGCCTTGCCCTTACGGAAGCCGGGGAGCTGGATGCTCTTGCGAGCCTTCATGTAAGCCTTGTTGACGCCGGACTCCATCAGTTCCTTGTCGATCTCGACAACGACGGTAACCTCGTTGCCTTTTCTTTCGATGCTCTTAACGTTCATTGTAAGTAATCCTCCTAATTGGTTCCCGTGACCGAAACCATTTATTTATAATTGTATAGCCGATATATTCTATCAGAAAAAGAAGGAAATGTCCACACTTTTATGAAAAAAGTTTTGAACAAATGTATCAGGGAATGACCTTGTAAGGCCGGAATCCGGTATAATCCGCCGCGACCAGCCGAAAATCCACGCCGTCCCACAGTCCTTCCATGGCAAGGGCGTGGCTTCCCCCGTGGAGATGGCCGTAAAAGCAGCGGCTGACGCCATACTTTTCCAGAAGCTGCAAAATTTCCGGGCACTCGTATCCACGGTACCGGGGCGGATAGTGGAGGAAAACCATCTTCCGCATGTCCCCCGCCGCTTTCAGGGAGGCTTCCAGCCGCAGCAGCTCCCGCTTGAACACCTTTTCGTCATGCTCGCCGGAACGGTCTTCCTCATAAAACCATCCCCGGGTGCCGCAGATGGCGACGCCCTCATATTCGTAGCAGTTGTTGTTCAGAAGATTCAGGTTTTCAAAGCCGTTTTCCTGGCAGAATTTTTGGAATTTTGCCGCCGTGCTCCACCAGTAGTCGTGATTGCCCTTGAGGATGATCTTCCGTCCGGGAATGGCGTTGATCCAGGCAAAATCCGCTTTCGCGCCGGACAAGTCCAGCGCCCAGCTCAAATCCCCCAGCAGGACAGTGGTGTCCTCCGGCCGGATGACGGACAGGCCGTCTCTGAGCTTGTCCATGTAACCCACCCAGGCCCCGCCGAAAATGTCCATGGGCTTCGGCGCGCCCAGGCACAGATGCAGGTCGCCGATGGCATAAAGAGCCATGGAACACCTCCTTAATCGATCGTTAATAGCTGTAGCAGAAGATATGAGAACCGATCGTCCCCCATATCTTCTTGTTTACTGCGAATTTCGCGTAGAAAACCACATCCTCGGGCAGCACATACGGCCCGTTCAGCGCACGCTCGATGGCCTTGTACTGGGTATCCGTGGGCTTCGCCAGATACAGATTTTTCACCGCCGCGAACTGCTCCTCTGCGTATATGATACTGTTGATGGAGGACTGGAAATCCCCGGATTTCAGGCGGTTGAAGATCACCTCGGCCACTGCCTGCTGCCCCTCAAAGGGCTCGCTCTGGGCTTCCATGAAGATCAGGTCGGCCATCAACTCAACTTCCGCATCCGTCAGCTCCAGACCGGGGTAGCGGGATTCCTGGGGAGCCGGTTCCGGTTCGTAGATGAACGGTTCCTCCGGCATCTGCGTCTTGTCGTAGATCCACGCGCCCTCATAGCCCGCGATCAGCTTACCGTCGGGGAAGCCGTTTTCCAGCAGCTCGCCCACGCCCCAGGCGCTGTAGTCCCTGTCATCCGGGTCAAGCACCCGGATCTTTCCGTCCTCGGTCACGCCGGTCAGGACGATGAAATGGTTTCCTCCCGGAAACACCGACCTTGACCCCATCAAGGCAATGGCGACCTTCCCCTCCCGGACGGCCTTCAGCGCCTCGTTCACGTTCAGCGCTCGTTTCCAGGGAATCTGCATCAGGTCGGACACCTTTTCCAGCCGCCCGTAATGGCTGCCGCCGTACTGCACCGCGTAATCGGCGATATCGGCAGGGGTGTAAACATGGTCGGTCATATAGGTCGCGACCATAGCCAGCGCGGCGACGCTGCTTCCGCTGGTGGCAATGGTGCCGTTGCCGTAGCGGATGTCGGGGTATTCCGACTGATGATAGTGGGGAACCGCGTCGATGGTGACCCTCGGTGCTTCCGTTTCCACGGGGACGGTTTCTTCCGGCAGGGTCGTTTCCGCCGCCGTTTCTTCCGGGACGGTTTCCTCCGTTGGGACGGTCGTCGCTGCGGTTTCCGGCGGCACAGTCTCAGTGGCCTCAGTCATACCCGTTGTTTCCTCCGGGGCGGCGTCCACGGTAGCCTGCCGTATACACTTGTACGAGAAAAACGCCGCCGATACCAGCGCAATGGTGATAACCACGATCAGGCAGGCTGTCTTGATATATCGGGTCATTTGTATCCTCCAATGGGGGAATTTCTGTCTGTTACAAATATTGTTCCAGCGCGTCCTCGGAAACGCCCAGGGCATTTGCTACCGTTCCGGCGTCGCAGATAGGGCTTTTCTCCGCCAGCACCAGGGCGTGGCAGCTTTCCCCTGTCCGGCCCCGGAAATCCAACAGCCCCGCGTAAGCAAGGGCGGCATAGGGCGACAGCAGATACCCGGCGGAGCTGCGGATACCGGAAATGGCGGAGATCATCCGGCGGCTGCTGACGACGCTGACGTCCAGTCCCTCCTCCATCCGGGAAAGCACGCTGTCCGTCGGGCCGTACATCCCGCCCCGGCGGCAGGCGTCCAGATAAATGTCCACCTCCGGCAGTCCGCCGCAGGCGTAGATCAGCCGCTCCAGCCCTGCGGGCAGCGTCACATCCGCCTCCGGGGTATCGGTAGGGGTGCTGACCATATCCGTGCGGAACTGGCCGTGATGGATCAGATTCCACAGGTTCCCGTTTTCGTTGCAGCAGCAGATGATATTCCCGATGGGCAGTCCCCACGCCCGGGCGTACCACGCACTCATGGGCAGGTCAAAATTGCCGCCCACCACGGAAATATCCACGCGCTTTTCATGCGCCGTGATCCCCGCCCGGGCAAGCTCGCCGAAAATGCCGAACAGCACGGCGATCCCTACGGCGGTTTTCGCCCAGCCGTCGTCGGCACCGGGGCAGCCGCCCCGCAGCTGCTTTGCGAGAATGTGTACCAGATGGTCAAACGTCCCCTCCGGGTTGTGCCAGCACTCCCCGGCAATAATTCGCTGGGGCAGATTCACCAGCCGGACGGGATAGCGCCCGACGCAGAATTCCACATCCCACCGGGTCAGCTTCGTATTGAACAGCCGGTTCAGCACCTCGGCGACGCACTGATGGAAGGATTTCCCTTTCAGGGCGTCGATTTCCTCTTTGGTGAAAACAGGCTCCCGGAACGGCACGTACAGTCCGCCGTCCGGCCCCCGGTTTTCCCGCAGGACACGCTGGGCGGTGTAGGCGTCCCGGTTATTTCGCGTGGTCACATACAGCACATTCCATCACTCCAATGGCATTGTTCCAGAAGATGTTGCCCACCGTTTTTTCATCCAGCCCGCGCTCCAGCAGCCGCTGCGCCAGGGCAGGCCAGCTCTGGACGCCCTCAAACCCGGCGGGCATTTCGGTAATTCCGTCCAGATCGCCGCCCAGGGCAATGTGCCTTCCGCTGGGGTCAAGCTCCATAAAGTGGAAAATATGGTCGCACATGGTATCCAGCGTGGGCTTCTCCCCGGTAAACTCCGCGCAGACGTTATACCCGGCCACGCCGCCGGTCCGGACGATGGCGCGGAACATATCGTCCGTCAGGTTGCGGCTGTTGTTCCAGACGGCGCGGCTGTTGGAATGGGTGGCAACAATGGGGGCTTGGGTGATATCCATAATATCCCAGAAGCCCTCGTCGCTGATATGGCTGACGTCGATCAGCATTCCCAAACGCTGGGCTTCTTCCACATACGCCCGCCCCTGATCGGTCAGTCCGCCGCCGGTCTCATGGGAGCCGGTGAGAGGATTCTTTTCGTTCCAGCCAAGGTTGGAAATACGGAAGCCGATGAGCCAGAGACTGGCCAGCAGCTCCGGGTCGTATCCGATCCCCGCCGTTCCTTCCAGCGTCAGAATGGCGGACATCTTTCCGATTTTCCGGTTTTCTTCAATTTCCTTCGGAGAATAGGCAATGGAAATCAGGTCTTTGTTCTTGTCCATTTCCCGCTGAAGCGTAGCAATTTCCCGCTCAAAGGCGACCACCGGCGACACATGGTGATATTCCTCCATAAACGGCGTGGTGAAGCAGGCAAAGCACTGGGCATAGCCCCCCAACCGGGACGCCCGCTCCAGATCGATGTGAAAGCGGTTCTTCCGCAGGCTGCCCGCCTGGTTCATATCGTCGCCCAAAAGTGCCAGAACCGTATCACAATGCAGATCGATCACAGGAAAATTCATTGAAAGGCATCCTCCAGATGGTGAATTTCCGGGTGAAGCGTCTGGGTTCCATCCGGTGCGTAGATTTCCATAACGTCAAACCGAGGCTGCAAATCCGTGGGATTTTGGGATAAATACAGCGCGGCGGTGGTGCGGATCCTGTCCTGCTTTTTCCGGTCAACGTACTCCATTGCCTGGGCAAAATCCGCCGATTTCCGGAGTTTTACCTCCACAAACACCAAAAACGTCCTGTTTTTGACGATCAGGTCAACTTCCCCGAACCGGCAGCGGTAGCCGCTGGCCACGATGGTATACCGCTTTTTCCGCAGATACTCCGCCGCCAGCGCTTCGCCCCAGGCGCCTGTCAGCTTACTTTTCCCCATAGAACTTTTTGAGAAAGCTCATCCGGTGGATAGGGCAAGCGCCATAGGCGCGGAGGGCGTCGTAATGCGCCCGGGTGGGATAGCCCTTGTGGATGTCAAAGCCATACGCGGGGTACTGCTTTGCCATTTCCAGCATAACATCGTCCCGGGAGACCTTGGCAAGCACCGACGCCGCGGCGATATTGGCGCTGAGACTGTCCCCCTTGACCACGGTTTTCACCGGGAGACCGAAATCCTTTTCCCGGTTCCCGTCGATCAGAACCAGGTCGGGCTTTACGGCAAGCTGCCCCAGCGCCCGTTCCATGGCGAGAAACGTAGCCTGCAAAATATTGATTTCGTCAATTTCCTTCTCCGTGGCGAAGCCGATCCCGTAGGCGATCGCCTGCTCCTGAATGATCGGGAACAGCTCCCGGCGCTTTTTGTCCGTCAGCTTTTTGCTGTCCGTCAGGCCGGGGATATCCAGATGGGGGGGCAGGATCACCGCCGCCGCGTACACGGGGCCGGCCAGCGGCCCGCGCCCCGCTTCGTCCACGCCGCAGATCGTCCCAACGCCGCCCGATAAGAATCCATCTTCAATTTCCCACATTTTTCCGTCGCTCATACCATATCCTCCGGCATTTCCAGAGTAAAATTACCCAATTTTCCGCTTCTGAATTCATCCAGCAGGACTTTTGCCATCCGTTCGGTGTTCACTTCCCCGCCGGAAATCAGATAGCCCCGCTTCCTTGCGGCCAGTTCCAGCAGCTGCCAGCCGGGCGTCCCCTCCGGCGCTTCCACCTTGTAGCGCTCCAGCAGGGTCTGGGGATAAAATTTATGCAGCAGCTCCATCAGGCGGTACGCCAGCTCCTCAAGGTCGATGACGCCCTCCTTGACTGCGCCGGTGTAGGCCAGCATCATGCCCACCTCCGGGTCTTCAAACTTCGGCCACAGGATGCCCGGTGTGTCCAGCAGTTGAAGCCCGCTGTCCACCGTGACCCACTGCTTGCCCCGGGTCACGCCGGGGCGGTTCTCCGCCTTCGCACTTTTGCGGCCGGAAATCTGGTTGATCAAGGTGGATTTGCCCACGTTGGGAATCCCCACCACCATCACCCGAAGGGGCCGGTTCATTCCCCGCTTGGCGTCCCGTTCCAGCTTTTCGGCACAGGCCAGCCGTGCGGCGGGGGTAAACCCGGAAATCCCCTTTTTCGATTTGCAGTCCGTGGCGATGACCGCCATGCCTTTTTTCTTAAAATACTCCGCCCACTTCTTCGTGGCAACGGGGTCTGCCAGATCCATGCGGTTCAGCACGATCATTCGAGGCTTTTCTCCGCAGATGACGTCAATATCCGGATTCCGGCTGGAAACGGGGATCCGGGCATCCACGATCTCGCACACCGCGTCCACCAGCTTCAGATCCGCTTCGATCTGCCGCCGGGTCTTGGTCATGTGGCCGGGGTACCACTGAATGTTCATGTTGTCTGTCATTGTATCGCTCCGACTCTGTCAAATTCTCTGGGATACGTCCCATCGTCCGTGCCGGGATACATCAGGAAAATCGCCTTGCCCAGCACTTCCCGCTTGTCGATCTGCCCCACATCGGGGTAACGGCTGTCCTTGGAAATGCCGCGATTGTCCCCCAGCACGAAAATGCACCCCTCGGCCACCGTCAGCGGGAAGTGAACGCCGCCGTCCACGGTTGTCAGCGCGTTGATATAGTCCTCATGCAGTACCTCGCCGTCCACGGAAACCTCTCCCGTCTTAAAATCGATGTCCACGATCTGCCCTTCCGTCGCAATGACCCGCTTGACGATGGGCTTGCCGTTGTCGAAGGACTCCTTGCTGATGACGACGATATCCCCCCGCTGAGGGGTGTGATAAAACGTGTTGTTCAGCAGAAGCAGGTAGTCCCCGTCCAGCAGCGTCATCCGCATACTTCCGCCGGATACCACGATAATGCGGAACACCAGCAGAAACAGTAGCATTACGATCAAAAGCAGATACAGCATGTCGTGGGCATACAGCAGTACACTTTTCTGCCAGCTCAGCTTTTCCTCTTCCTTTTTCTTCCTCTTCTCCGCCATAGCAGCGTCCCTCCCACAAAAAACGGCATACGCCATTGGGATATTCTCCCGTTAGTATAGCACAATAAGCGCCCGTTTTCTATACTAAAATGTAAATATTTCCCCTGCGCCGCACCGGCAGCGGGAAAATCCCCACACTGTAATAAAAAAAGAGGGCAAAGCCCTCTTTTTTTATTGAATTGCAGCTTAGACCTTCTCCTTGACCTTGGCAGCCTTGCCGGCGCGGTCGCGCAGGTAGTACAGCTTCGCCCGACGGACCTTGCCCTTGCGGACGGTCTCGATCATGGCAACGTTGGGAGAATGCAGGGGGAAAACCTTCTCGCAGCCCACGCCGTAGGAGATACGGCGAACGGTGACGGTCTCACCGATGCCGCCGTGCTTACGGGCGATAACGGTGCCTTCGAACACCTGGATACGCTCACGAGCGCCTTCCTTGATGCGCACATGCACACGAACGGTGTCGCCGACCTTAACTTCGGGCAGCTCCTCCTTCATGTACTGGCTGTTCAGAGCCTTAACCAAATCCATTTTGTTGTCCTCCTTAAATATTAGGCGTTCATACCGCGCACAGGCCGGCAGAGGACTCACCTTGATTTCAGACCGATTTATTTTAGCATACGTCCGCCTGAAAATCAAGCCTTATTTTACAAAAAATCCGGAAAATAAGGAGGAAAACAGGACGCTTATTGATAAGTATAGCTTCTGTCCGCCCCCGCGCCCAGTCGGATCAGGCTCACCGTTTTCGCCGAACGGTTGACTGTCACAAAGTCGATGGCGTGCTCCGTCGCCGTCTTGACGGTTCCGGTTACCCCGCCGTCCGCGGCCAGACTGTACGCGTCCGACGTGATCGTGATGATCGGGTAAGGCGTTTCGTCCGTGACAATGCTGTCGCCGTGGCTGTGGCCGCAGAAGAAGCCGACGATTTCCCCGCTGTGCTTCCCCGTGAAATTGCAGGAAACGGAAACGTGGTCCCACTCCCCTGCCGTTCCGCTGGTGCCGGTGCAGCCGGTCTTATTCAGAAAAGCGGCCAGGATCCCCCGCAGCACCGTCATATCCCGGATCTGGGCGGAATAGGCGGCAACCGGCGGCACATGGGCGAACAGCGCGACGCACCACCCGTCCTCCGCAAAGGAAAGCGCCGTATTCGCCAGCCAGTTCAGCTGGGTATTGCCGTAGCCAAAGCTCGCCGTCCGCAGATGAGTACTGTCCGTCCAGCAGGAATTGAGGACGATCAAGCGGATTTTCGCCGCGGGATAGTCCACATAGAAGTAAGACCCGTCCCCGCCGAAATGCCGCCGCTCGTCCTCCGCCTGGCTGCGGAAAATCCCGCCGAACAAAGCCCCGGCACTCAACTGCGCCGTGCCGTAGGAGCCGTCGTGGTCGCCCAGCGCCTGCAAAAGCCTGCGTGCGCCGATGGGGCGCAGATTTTTCGCCCCGGCGGCCATGCTTTCCCGGGCGGCAGTCTCGGTGTCCGCATCCCTGCGGCACACGTCGCCGCAGCAGACCGCGAGGGGAACGGCGCAGGCGTCCATCACCGCCGCCGTCAGATTGCCGGTATGCCCTGCATTGGGCGTGGTGCTGCCGGGAACGGCGTGAATGTCCGAAAGCAGGGCGAAGGTCATGCAGTCCACGCCCCCCGCGTCCTGCTTCGCCGTTATTTTGGCAGCCGCCGCATCCACGGCCTCCTGCCAATAGGATGGCACCGCATAGCCTGCCGCCGCCTGATCAACATAGAGTCTGGTGGCGGCATCGTTGTCATCCTGGGGGTGCTGCACGCCCCGAAGACGGCTGGTGTGGAAATCCAGAATGGCGCCCGGCTCGGAGGTCAGCTTTCCGGTGATGTTGATAAGCCGGATATTCCCCACATTGGGGTCGAATTTGCCTTTGAGGGATTCCAGCCACTGCGCTTCGGTGCCGGTATATCCGTTATTTTGGGCGATCTCATAGGCGGACGCGCCGTCAAATTCCCCGCTTTCCTTGGCCTGCGCCAGCACGGTTTCCACGTCCACATCCGTCGTCAAGAGCGTAGCCGCCTCCACCTGGGAGACGACACCGTGTCCGTTCACCCCGGACACCTTCAGAAACTGCCCGATTTCGGCGTTTTTTGGGGCGGGAAGCAGTCCTTCATAACAGAAGTAATCCTCCGATTCCAGCCCGCCGGGAATCGCCCCGTGAACCTGAAACAGAATGTGAAACGTGCTGACTCTGGCGTCCCCCCGGGTCAGCACCACGGAGAGTATCCCGTTTCCCGGGCAGGACAGTACCTGGGGCGCCAGCTCCACCGTCAGCACATTCCCGGATGCCGACCAGGCAGGGCTGCCGTCGGGCAGAGAATCATACTCCCCGCCGGTGCCGTCTGGCTTCCGGAAGCGAACCGCTGCGTGGACGTCCTCGGGAATTTCCCAGCTTTCCCCGCCGCAGAGAAGGGACAGCTCCAGCTGCCGGGCGTACTGGTCGCCCTCCACCACGTTCACCCGGGGCATGACCGCCTGCCCCGCCAGGTCTATTTCCAATTTGTGTTTGACATACATCATGTCAACCCCCTTTCGACCGAAGGGGAAAACGGGAATGTCGTTGCACAAAAGAAAGCAACGCAGCGGAAAAAAACCGTCTGCGCTGCTCAAAATTCCATGTCAATCAGCCGTTTTTACCCCTGAACGGCGTTTTTTCTGTTCATGGGATTCCACTTTCCACTGATGTAATACCCGGCAAAGAGGACAAACAGCAGCAGGTTATGGGCGATCATGCACGCCCAGGCGGACACCAGCCCCATTCCCAGCAGCTGGGTGCAGAGAAACGTCCCCACGATGCGCACGCCCCACATGCCCGCGATGCTGCAAACAAAGGGCATCATGGTGTTTCCCATACCCTGCATCATGCCCTCGACAATGATGGACACGCCGTAAAACGGCTCGGATACCGCCACCATCCGCAGAACCGTGACCCCAAGTGCGATCACCTGAGCGTCTCTGGAGAACAGGCGCATCATATTGGGCGCGAACAGGAACAGCAGCGACCCGGAGACGATCATCAGGCTGACCTCGATGAACAGAATCATCCGCGCCAGCTCCTTGACCCGTCGGTTGTCCCCTGCCCCCAAAGCGTTGCCCGCCAGCGTCGCCGCCGCGGTCTGCATTCCGTAGCCGGGAATGTAAAAGGCGGATTCCACCGTGTTGGCGATCGTGTGGGCGGCGGTAGCGATCTCACCCAGAGAGTTGATCATCGACGCAAAGGCCACATACCCCAGAGACGTCCCGAAGCGCTGCAAGGCATTGGGCAGCGCCACCCGCAGGCAGGGCTTCAGCACATCCCAGTCCGGCCGCAGCTTCTGCCCCTTGGGAGACAGCAGCGGATGCCGCCAGAGCACCACGGTAATGCACACGCCGCCGATCACGAAGGAAACGGCGCTTGCCACGGCCGCGCCGATGACGCCCCATCCCGCGCCGAAAACGGTCATGCCCCAGACATGCCGCGTTGGGTAGATCAGCAGAAAATTGAGAACAATATTGACGCCGTTCACCAGAAAACCGACCCGCATAGGCGTTTTGGTGTCCCCCGCCGAACGAAGCAGCGTGCCGAAAATCGTGATGGCCGCCCGGGCCAGCATGGGGGTGTACAGAATAAAAAAGTATTGGGCGGACAGCTCCTGAATGGCAGGATCGACCTGCATCCACACCGGCACCTTTCCGCTCAGCGCCAGCATCAGCACGGTAAAGAACGTGCCGCAGACCAGAACCGCCAGCACCGCCTGGGACGAGGCCTTCCCCGCCCGTTTCGTATCCCCCGCCCCGCAGGCCTGGGACACGAAGGACAGAAATCCCACGCCGATCGCGGCAACGGTGCTGCCGATCAGCCAGTTGACCGTGCTGGTAGCGCCCACCGCCGCAGTAGCCTGGGTCCCGATCGCGCCGACCATAGCGGTATCGATATACTGCACCGCCGTCTGCATCAGCTCTTCCAGCATAGTCGGCCACGCCAGCGTCACAATGGTCGGCACCATCCCCCAGGGAAGAAAGGAACGCTTCGATTTTTCCATGATACCCTCACATGATTTTTTCTGTATTATCCGACAAATATCTCCAAATGTCAACTTCTAACGGGCAAGAATGAAGGGCATCCGTGCTCGGCCGGTCGAGGTATCGAAAAGGGCGGAATACTGTATGTACCCGCAAGGGGTAATACCGCATCCGTAAATCGGATCGCGCCGGCAACGGCTGCGCAAATACCGAAGAGTGGGCAGAAAA
>DJNI01000029.1:0-15480 GCA_002436765.1 Clostridiales bacterium UBA6468 | reverse complement strand
CAGTCGCAGACGATTTATTCGGCGGTTCCCTGGGTATACTACCCGTGAAGGGAGGGAAACTTTATGAACGCAAAAGGATGGATGCTTTCCGCCGGTCTTGGCGCTGCCGCGGGCGCGGTGGCCGTGCTGATGATGCCCCGGCAGAATCCCGTGCGGCGCATGGCGGCAAAGGCTGCCAACAAAGCCGAAGACCTTGCATGGAAGGTCGAGGACAAAATGAACGAGGTTCTTTAATGATGCAGAACATCCCGGAAGGCTGTCCTTCCGGGATGTTTCCTCAAATACCCTTATCCTGCGCTTTCAGCTTTTGCAGACGGATGGCGCACACCGCCGTGAGGAACATGGGTATCAGCAGAATACTGCCGCTGCGCACATGCGCCGTGTAGTCGCCGTAAAACTCCGCAAACTGCCCGCCGGAAACGACCAGAAGCGACACGCACCCGCATCCGGCAAGGGCGGCGCCATAGGTCAGCCACGGGGCTCCCCGGCGCTTTCTGAAGCGGTACGCCAGAATCGCCAATATAACCGCCATGACCGCAAGCACGCCGCAGGTAATCGCCCCGTTGTGACTGACCGTCAGGAGCGGCTCCTCAGGCGCTTCCACATCCCCTTCCCCTTTCAGCAGAAGCACCTCCGCCCTGCCGTCTTTGGGGCTGATATACCAATAATTTCCCCGCGCGGCATCAAATTCCCGCAATTCTTCCGGCAAATTGGGGTCGCCGTAGCAGCTGTAGGCCGTGGTTCCCCCCGCGTCATCCGGCGTAATATAAGGATCAGGGGGTATCTGCTCCCCGAAGTATACCCTGCCCCATGTGCTCCAACATAGAGTGCCCCTGTTTCCAGCCATGTCGTCCGCACTGCTGATTCCCTGAACAATGTCCGTATAGTAGATACGGATGCTGCCGTCCTCCATTTTCATGACTTCCTTCACCGCCTGATCCGCGTCCAGCCAGACCGGCGCTTCCCGGAGGAGCGCCGCGCCCAGCACAAGCGTGATCACCAGCATCACCGCCATGGTCACCGCCAAAACCCGGCGGCGCACAATGGCTTTTCTGATTTTTTTCAGTCCCGGCGCGTCTGTTTCCACAGGAATCGCCTGGGCTTTTTTCAGAATGCCCAGCTGCTTCGCGCATTCGCCGCACCCGCACAGATGCTCGTCCACGAGGGCACTGCTTTCCTCGCTGGTCAGATTTTCCGCGTACAGCGGGAGCAGGTCCCGGATCACATTACAGGATAGTTTCATGCATATTCCCCCATTTCATCCCGAATTTTCTGCCTTGCCCGGTGGTAGGTCACACAGGCCCAGTTTGCCGTGCGTCCGAACAGACTTCCGATGTCTCCAAAGGAAAGCTGTCCGAAGACCCGCAGGGAGAAAACCTCCTTATAGGGTTCCGGCAGGTCGTGAAGCACCCGGTGAACGGCCATGGCCTGCTGAGCGTCCATGATCTGTTCCTCCACCGCCTGCTTCGGGTCGCTGATTTCCAGCTCGTCGATGGGCTGGGACGGGCGCTCTTTGCGCAGATGGCTGAGGTAGGCGTTTCTCGCCATGGAGCATAACCACGTGCGGATGTCACAGTCACCCCGAAATTTCGGCAGAGCGTTCAACGCCTGAAAGAATACCTGTTCCGTCAGCTCCTCCGCAAGACTTTCGTCATGGCTGATTGCCCGCAGGTACAGCTCCACATCCTGAAAATACGCCCGGTATATCCGTTCAAACTCCGTCACGGCCTCACCTTCTACACCCATTAGACGCGGGAACGGGGAAAATCTTACAGCATTCGCGAAAAAATGGGAGGGGAATTTTCCCCTCCCATATGTCAGGTGATATCCAGCTTGACGGTCTCTCCCTCCACCCGGATGCGGATGGCAGAAATGGGATGCTCAAAGCTGTCAATGATTGCCTCGGAAATCGGGTCTTCCAGCTCCTTCTGGATGGTGCGGCGGAGATTTCTCGCGCCGTAGGTCACGGAATAGGCCTTTTTGACCAGCAGACGGCGCAGATCGTCGTCCCAGGAAAGGGTCACACCGCGACTAAGCAGACTCTGCTGCAGATCCCTGAGCATGATGTCCGCAATCCCAAGGAAGTTTTCTTCCGTCAGGTGGTTGAAGGTGATGATCTCGTCCACACGGTTGAGAAATTCCGGCCGCAGGAAGCCCTGCAGTGCCTTCATGGTCTTCTCCTTCACCTTATCGCCGTCGCTGCGGCCAAAGCCCATGCCGCCGACGCTCCCTTCGGAGCCGGCATTGGAGGTCATAACGATGATGGTGTTCTCAAAGTTCACCACCCTGCCCTGGGCGTCTGTGATGCGGCCATCGTCCAGCACCTGCAGCAGAATGTTCAGCACATCCGGGTGCGCCTTTTCGATTTCGTCAAACAGTACCACACTGTATGGACGGCGGCGGATCTTCTCCGTCAGCTGTCCGGCCTCGTCATAGCCCACATAGCCGGGAGGCGAACCGATGAGCTTGGAGACGGTGTGCTTCTCCATATATTCCGACATGTCCAGCCGGATCAGGCTGTCCACGCTGTCAAACAAGTCGCTTGCCAGCTGCTTGACCAGCTCCGTCTTGCCCACGCCGGTGGGGCCGACAAAGATAAAGGACACGGGCCGTTTCTTGGGGGAGATGCCCACCCGGCTGCGGCGGATGGCGCGAGCCACGGCGTCCACCGCCTCGTCCTGGCCGACGATATGGGCTTTCAGCCGGTCGCTTAAGCCCTTGATCTGCTCATACTCCTGCGCCTTGATCTTGGATGCGGGAATTTTCGTCCACAGCTCGATGATCCGCGCCAGACTCTCCATGGTCACGGCGGGCTTGGGCAGCTTTTCCAGCTCCTCGATCTTCGCCGCCAGCTGCATCAGCTTGCTGCGGATCAGCGCCAGACGCTCATAGTCCTGATTCTCCGTATTTTCGTTGAGCATCCGCAGCTCCAGCTCGTAATCGTCCCGCTCCTTTTTCAGCTCGGCCAGCCGGGAAATTTCCTTGCATTGCAGGTTCACGTCGGAACAGGCTTCGTCCAGCAGGTCGATGGCCTTGTCGGGCAAAAACCGGTCGGTGATGTAGCGCTCGGAGAGAACGACGCACTGGTGGGCGATTTCCGGAGAAATCTCCACCCCGTGGAACTCGGCATAGGACTTGGCAATGCCCTGCATGATCTGGCTTGCTTCGACGATGGTGGGCTCGGCCACGGTGACGGGCTGGAAACGGCGCTCCAGAGCGGCGTCCTTTTCGATATACTTACGGTACTCGGCGAAGGTCGTCGCGCCGATGACCTGAATTTCGCCCCGGGACAGAGCGGGTTTCAGAATATTGGCAGCGTTCATGCTGCCCTCCGCGTCACCCGCGCCCACCAGATTGTGCACCTCGTCGATGACCAGAATGATGTTGCCGCACTCCTTGACCTCGCCGATCAGGCTCTTCATGCGGCTTTCAAACTGACCGCGGAACTGGGTGCCCGCCACGAGAGCGGTGAGGTCAAGCAGAAAGACCTCCTTGTCCCGCAGCTTATAGGGGACGTCCCCCGCCGCGATCCGCTGGGCAAGCCCCTCGGCAATGGCGGTCTTGCCAACACCAGGCTCGCCGATGAGGCAGGGATTGTTTTTCTGACGGCGATTGAGGATCTGGATGACCCGCTCGGTCTCCACGTCCCGGCCGATGACCTTATCCAGCTTGCCCTCCCGGGCGCGGCCGGTCAGGTCCATGCAATAGCTGTCCAGGAATTTATGCCGCTTGGACTTTTTCTTCTCCTTCGGCTCCCCCTCTTCCTTTCTGGAAGAACGGGGCTGGGGCGCGGGGGTATTTCCGAAAAGCTGGTTCAGCAGCGGGAACGTGGCGGTCTGGCTGTCGATCTCATCGTCGTCAGAGCTGTCGCTGTCGTCCTTCTGGCCGAACATGCTGCTCATTTCGTCGCTGAGCATATCCAGGTCTTCGTCGGAAATGCCCATCTGCTTCACCGCCTGATCGATCTGGGGAATTCCCAGGCTCCGGGCGCATTTCAGGCAGTAGCCTTCATTCATGGTAACGCCGTTTTCAACCTTGGTAATAAACACAACGGCGATATTCTTCTTACATTTGCTGCACATTTTTGGCTGCATAACACTCACTCCTTTTCGGTGCAGTATAGCATATCGGGTCTGAAAATGGGAAAACAAATTATGAACGATAGCACCCACTGTCAGACGCTTCCGACCTCAAATTTTTCGATCCCGTCGTCATACCACAGACGGGTCATGTACAGCCCTCCCGCCGGAACCGTCGGGCCGGCGGCGGTGCGGTTGCCGGAGGCCAGAATTTCGCCGATCTCCTCCGGGCGTATCTTCCCTTCGGCGGCATAGACCACCGTCCCAGCCATGGCCCGGGCCATGTTGTAAAGGAAGCCGTTGGCGCAGACCCTGAGGGTGACAAGCTCCCCCTGCCGCTCCACATTGTAATAGTATACCGTACGGACGGTGGATTTGACATCCGTGCCGACGCTTCTTACGGCGGCAAAATCATGGGTGCCCACAAACTGACTGGCCGCTGCCTGCATCACATTTTCGTCCAAGTGCCGGGGATAGAACCACGCGCGGTTGACATAAAACGGGTCTTTCAGACGGGAATTGTAGATCTGATAGGTGTATTCCTTCCGGGCGCAGGAGCCGATGGCATTGAAATTTTCGTGAACTTCAAAGGCTTTTGTCACCACAATGTCGCAGGGAAGGTGGGTGTTCAGCGCATAGGGCAGCCGCTCCACCGGGATGGTGGAGGACGTGCGGAAATTCGCCACGTACACCCGGGCGTGGACGCCCGCGTCCGTCCGGCCGCAGCCGGTCATATGCACCGGATGCCCCACCACCATGGCGGCGGCCTTTTCGAGGGTCTGCGCCACGGTGGGCAGATTCTTCTGCACCTGCCAGCCGTGGTAATGGGTGCCGAGATAAGTCAAAAACAGGGCGATATTGCGCATATTTCCCTCACATACCAAATTTTTTCAGAATCATGACCACAGCCGTCAGCAGCGCCGCTGCGGCGAAGGCGGCAAAGTCGCACCGCTGATAATGCAGCTGCTTCATCTTGGTTCTCCCCTCGCCGCCCTGATAGCAGCGGCACTCCATGGCGGTGGCCAGCTCGTCCGCGCGGCGGAACGCGCTGATGAACAGCGGCACCAGAATGGGGATCAGCGCCTTTGCCCGCTCCATCAGCTTGCCGCTTTCAAAGTCGGCGCCCCGGGCTTTCTGGGCGGACATGATCTTGTCCGTCTCCTCGATCAGCGTGGGAATGAACCGCAGGGCAATGCACATCATCATGGACAGCTCATGGACGGGCACCTTGATGACCTTCAGCGGATTCATCAGGCTTTCCAGCCCGTCCGTCAGGGAGATGGGCGAGGTGGTGTAGGTCAGCAGGAAGGTCGCGGTGACCAGCATCAGGATGCGCACCAGCATAAAGGCCGCACGCTCCGCGCCGCCGGTGGTGATGGTAATGCCCCAAAAATCCACCAATACCCTGCCCTCTTTGGTAAAAAACAGGTTCAGAATGCCGGTGAAAACCAGGATCATCACCAGCGGCTTCATGCCCCGGACGATGGATTTCCCCGGAATGGAAGAAATTTTAATAACCGCCAGCAAAAACAGAAGCAGCACGCCATAGGATACCCACCCGGAGGCGACGAAAAGCGTCACCATGTAAACGACCAGAACAATGAGCTTCGTTCTGGGGTCAAGGCGGTGAATGACGGAATTGCCCGGGAAATACTGGCCGAGGGTAATGTCTTTAAGCATGGCGCATCCCCTCCTTGAGCCGCTTGATCTCCGCCGCGGCCTGGTCGATGGTGTAGACGTTCTTCACGTCCAGCCCCAGCTTCTTCAGCTCCAGAAAGACCTGGGTCACCTGGGGGATATTCAGTCCCATTTGGGTCAGTTCCTCGGCGTGGGTAAACACCTGGGCGGGGGGCGCATCCATGGCGAGCTTCGAGCCGTTCAGCACCAGCAGCCGGTCGGTCAGCCGCGCCACATCCTCCATGGAGTGGGAGACCATCATGATGGTTGCGTTCTTCGCCCTGCGGTAGGCCTGGATGTTGCCCAGAATTTCCGAGCGTCCCACAGGGTCAAGACCGGCGGTGGGTTCGTCCAGAATGAGAACCTCCGGCTCCATGGCGATCACGCCCGCGATGGCCACCCGGCGCTTCTGCCCGCCGGAAAGATCAAAGGGCGAAACCTCCAGCTGCTGCTCCGTAAGCCCCACGAACCCGGCGGCTTCCCGGACGCGGCGATCGACTTCCTCCGCAGACAGTCCCATGTTTTTGGGGCCGAAGGCAATGTCCCTGTACACGGTTTCCTCAAACAGCTGATACTCCGGGTACTGGAACACCAGCCCCACCCGGAACCGCGCCTGCCGGGTCAGCTTCTTGTCCGACCAGATGTCCTGCCCGTCCAGCAGCACCGTACCGGAGGTTGGCTTCAGCAGCCCGTTCAGCTGCTGCATCAGGGTGGATTTTCCGGAGCCGGTGTGGCCGATGATGCCGATAAACTCCCCCCGCTCCACGGAAAAGGATATGTCATCCAGCGCCTTATGCTCGAAGGGCGTCCCGGCGCTGTAAATATAGGTGAGATTCTTCGCTTCCAGAATGGGTTTCAAGAAAATACCTCCCAGCGGGTCAGGCCATTATCATATCATAAAGTGCCTGCGCGCATTCTTTCGGGTCTAATTTATCCAGCGGAAGGTCAAAGCCCTCCTGATCCAGCTTCCAGCACAGCTCCACCGTGTCAGGAGCGGCAAGGCCGATGCCGTGGAGCAGCTCCACCTGGGAGAAAACCTCCTTCGGCGTGCCGTCCGCCGCGATCTTGCCCTTGTCCAGCACAACGACGCGCTGCGCCTTGGCCGCTTCGTCCATGTGGTGGGTGATCAAAACCACCGTGATGCCCTTTTCCCGGTTCAGCCGTCCGATGGTGTCGATCACCTCTCGGCAGCCTCTTGGGTCAAGCATGGCGGTGGGTTCGTCCAGAACGATGCACTTCGGTTCCATGGCGATCACGCCCGCAATGGCGATGCGCTGCTTCTGTCCGCCGGACAGCAGATGGGGCGCGTGGGTGCGGTACTCGTACATGTCCACCTGCTTCAGGGCGCTGTCCACTCTGCGGCGGATCTCCGGGCTGGCGACGCCCAGATTTTCGGGGCCGAAGGCCACGTCCTCCTCCACAACATTGGCCACGATCTGGTTGTCCGGGTTCTGGAACACCATGCCAACATTGCGGCGAATGGCAATGAGCCGGTCTTCATTGGCGGTATCCATGCCGCAGACGTAGACCTTTCCCCCGGTTGGCCGCAGAATGGCGTTGAAATGCTTGGCAAGGGTGGATTTTCCGCAGCCGTTGGTACCGAGGATGGCAACAAAGCTGCCCTCTTCAATGGTCAGATTCAAATCTTCAAACACGGGAACACCGGGCGTGTCCTCCACGCCCGGGTACGTGTATGCCAGATGCTCTACAGAAATTATGTCGCTCAAATCAGGCATCCTCCTATTGTTACGGCGTCCACCGGCCGGTAGCGCCGCAGGGAAGAACCAGTCCGGACTGCTTCACCGGCAGTCCCAGCTCACCGGCAGCGGTTTTACCGCCGTGCGCCGCTCCGAATACCACGTCGGAGGCGTAAGCCACGGCAGAGGGCGCAAGCCCGGTGGTATACGAATTGATGATGACGAACAGCGCTTCGTCGGACAATAGCTTCACCGTCTCCTGTAGGAACGGGTAAAAGCTGGTCTCCATCTTCCAGATCTCGCCGCCGGGCCCGCGGCCATAGCTGGGCGGATCCATGATAATGCCGTCATAGCGCCGTCCCCGGCGAATTTCCCGCTGGATGAATTTGCCGCAGTCGTCCACGATCCAGTGGATGGGACGGTCGGCAAGGCCGGATGCCGCGGCATTTTCCTTCGCCCAGGCAACCATGCCCTTGGAGGCGTCCACATGGTACACCTCCGCTCCCCCGGCAGCCGCCGCCAGCGTCGCGCCGCCGGAATAGGCGAACAGATTCAGTACCCGGACAGGACGGCGGGCGGAAGCCGCCGCCACCTTTTCCCGGATGAAATCCCAGTTCGCCGCCTGCTCCGGGAACACGCCTGTGTGCTTGAAGTTCATGGGCTTGACGTTGAAGGTCAAATAGTCCTTATAGTGAATCTGCCACCGCTCGGGAAGCTTGTTGTCCGTCCAGTGTCCGCCGCCGGTATTGGAGCGAACGTAGCGGGCGTCATAGCGCTTCCATTGGGGTGCCGTGCGGGGCGTATCCCAGATCACCTGGGGGTCGGGGCGTACCAGAATGAACCTGCCCCACCGTTCCAGCCGCTCGCCGCCGCTGGCGTCCAGAACCTCATATTCCTTCCATTCATCGGAAATCCAGAGCATTGGGTCTCCTCCCTCTTTCTCCTCATCTCAGCCGACGAAGCCGTCCCAGCCGCCGCTCCAGCCGTTGTCCGAATCGTTGTCCCAGCCGCCGGCAGTGTCCTCCTCCGTACCGCCTGGGTTATACTCCTCCCAGGCGCTTTGGGTGTGCAGCGGGCACACGATATAGGGGGCGTCCACGCCGTCGTTCAGGTTGTTGTAGAACCCGTGCCAGGACGCGGGATTGCCGTCGGAATCGATGAGATATACATAGTAATTGGCGGTGTAAATGTCGTTCAGCCCGAAGCCGTCCGCCGCCTTGATCTCGTCCACCTCGGCCTGGGTGAGCTTCACGAGAGACCTAGACTCGATCTGGGCGTCGCTGAACATATAGCAGTAGTCCGTCGCCACGCCGCCGCCGGTGACGCAGTAGTCCACCGTCACATGCTTGTCGCAGGTTCCCTCCGGCTCGTCGCCGTCGTAGACGTTCACGTAGACCACCCGTTCCAGCCCCCGCACGTCGGCGCTGCAGGCCGCGGTGGCCTTCTTGCCGGAATCCAGGCACACGCCCACACTGTGGAAGGCACTGCCGTTATAGAGGCCTTCTCTCGGCAGGCCGTCGTGGATGGGCTGCATGACCGCCTTCCACAGCCGTGCCGCCGGGTTGGCGCTGCTGCCGGTGAGGTAAATCTGTTCGGGGATATCGTAGCCGCACCATACGGCCGCCGTGTAATGGGTGGTATAGCCGCAGAACCACCGGTCGCGGTTGGAGGACGTTGTGCCGGTCTTGCCCGCAATGTTCTGTCCCGCAAAGATGGCCGCGCCGCCGGTGCCGTTGTTCGCCGCGTTGAACAGACAGTAGTTCATATAATCCACGGTCTTCTGACTGAGGATCTTCCGGGACTCCTGCTCATTGTCCACCACCACCCTGCCGTCGCTGTCGTAGACCTTGGTGAACAGTCTCGGCTCCCGGTAAACGCCGTCGTTGGCAAAGGTCGCGTAGGCGGCGGACATCTCCCGCACGGTGGAACCCACCGTCAGCGCACCCAGCGCCAGAGGCGCCAGACCCACGTCGGACAGGCTCTGCCCGTTGGGCAGAGGGTAATTGTCCGTCAGAGAGGCTTGTCCAAAGTTATATTTGGCAAAGCTGTAGCCGTAATCCGCGCCGATGGTGTCCAGCGTCCGGGCGGAAACGGTGTTGATGGAGGAAACGATGCCCTGATAGACAGTCCTCGCATACTGGTACTGCCGGTTGTCGTTCTTCGGCCAGTTATTGCCGTCGATATAGGTCATGGGCAGATCCTTCATCACAGACGCCGGGGTGACCTTGCCGGACTCAAAGGCTGGGGCATATACGGAAATGGGCTTCTGGGAGGAACCGGTCTGGAGCTTTGCCTGGGTGGCCTTGTTGTAGGCCAGGAAGGCAGTCTTCTCCCCCACGCCGCCGGACAGGGCAACCACGTCCCCCGTCTCGTTGTCGATGACCACGATGGCGGACTGGAGCTGCTGCTCGCTGCGGGTGGTGGGAATGTTGCTCAGGTCGGTATAAACCGCGTCCACCTGCCTCTGCACGTCCATATCCAGGGTGGTATAAATATGGTAGCCGCCCTTCTGGATGCGGTTGAGGTAGATGCTCTGGTCGTTGGTGCTTAAGTCATCCCACACCTTGCCGTCCTGCTCCGCAAGATAGCTGGCAAAGTCCACAATGACGGCGTCCACGAACCAGGAATAGATGTGCTGGGAAGCGTCGGTACTGACGGCAACAGGTTCACCGCACTGGGGGCAGTAGCAGGTATCTCCCTCGCCGGTGAAGTGGCTGCGGGTGTTCTCGTAGCCGCAGTTGTCGCACACCGTCCAGCGGTCTGCGTCGGCGATGCCCTCTTTGAACACCATCTCCTGGGCTACCGCTTCATCATATTCCTCCTGGGTCAGGTAGCCCTGATCCAGCATTTCGCTCAGAACGTTCAGCTGACGGTAGCGGTTCCGACCGGCGCCGTCCCGCTCCTCGCCCTTGTACATATACACGCTCTCGGAATAGGGGTTGAACAGGGACGGGTTGTTGGTGATGCTGATCAGGCTGGCGCACTCTGCGGTGGTCAGGTTCCGCAGCTCCTTGCCGAAGTATTCCGCTGCGGCACTCTTCACGCCGTAGCACCCCCGCCCCAGATAGATCTCGTTGAGGTAATACTCCATGATCAGATTCTTGTCGTATTCCCGCTCGAAGATCTGTGCCCGGAAAATCTCCATGACCTTTCGTTGGACGGTGACGCTTTTTTCACCGGTGTGGTTTTTGATGAACTGCTGGGTGATGGTGGAGCCGCCGAACTGCTCGTCGCCGCCAAAGAACATATTCAGGCAGGCTTTCATGGTGGTGATCCAGTCCACGCCCTGATGCTCATAGAACCGCTTGTCCTCGATGGCCACGGCGGCATGGATCAGATCCTCGGGAATTTCGTCAATGGACGCCCACTGGCGGTCGGTGGTGGTGTAGATCTGCTGTAACAGCTGGATATCGCCGTGGCTGTCCACGTAATAGATAAAGGAGGTCTGTTCCAGGTCGTAATCGTCCAGAGACCAGTCCGCAGCCTCCGTCAGAATATCGTCCTGCAAATAATCTCCCAGCGTGCCGACAAAGACCGTACCGCAGATCAGCAGGATCAGAAGCACCGTTGCCGCCGCGCCGATGGCAATTTTCAGCACGGAACCGGCCACGGAGAAGATCATATATAATAGCTTCAGCGACCAGTGGGGATTCCACTCCTGCCGGAGCTTCTTGCGTCTCCCGGGTCTTTTTTCATTTGCCATAGGGTACCTCCAATAGAAGCAGGACGTGCCTGCCCGGTAAATCCATTATAACCGATGTCATATTCGCATAACACTACTCATATCATTATACCATACCGGACGTAAAAACGAAAGCCCCAATTTATAAATAAAGTTTTAATTGTGGGAAATACTATATTTGACAAAAGGAGGAATGTATATGCTGAAAAAAACGGCGAGCCTTATTTTGCTACTGTATCTCACGCTGGGGTGCTTCCGGGGATATCTGGCGCTGTTTGACAAGGGCGCTTCCGAACCGAAACAGATTTTCCCCTGTCAGGTGTCCTCCCTCCCCGACGCCGACCGGGAGGCCCTGGAAAAAGGCATCCCCGTCCGGTCGGAGGACGAGCTGGATCGGTTTCTGGAAGATTTTCTGTCCTAAAATGCAGCCCTGTTTCTGTACAAAATAACCTATTGATTTTGTGCGCGCCCTGCGGTAGAATATAGGCATCAAATGCGGGGGGCGATTTCCTTGGCAGATCAATACGGCTCTGATTTCATCACCATCGTGGATGAGGAAGGCAAAGAATACGAGCTTGAGGTACTCAGTACGCTGGAGTACAACGGCAACACCTATATGGCAGTCATTCCCGCCGACGACGGTTCCGATTCTCCGGATCCGGAGGTCAGCATTTTCAGATCCATCGAGGAAGACGGCGAGCCGATTCTCTGCGTTATCGAGGACGAGGCGGAATTACAGGCCGTGTACGACCTGATCATGGATTCCCTTTACGCGGAGGACGCGGAATAAGCGCGGTATTCCTCCTGCTTGGTGCGTAGCGTGTCCTTTTGGACCCACATTTTCTTATTGGGACGTTAGACTTCCCGGCCTGTTTGCAGACCTCCCGCCCCCGCATCGACGGATGGTGGACGCTGGGAGCAGTAATGGTCGGGAGCGGCATCCCACCTGCCTTTTCGTGCAGGTCATAATTGGATGCGATACGGCTAAAGCGGGGTGCGCGGGGAGCTTCGGCTCCCCGCGTTTTTTGCTTTGGGGAAAATCTCTCGCTGTCAACTCTCGTCAATCTGGTCAGAACTTCCCCATATAATCGTCAGGCAGGTCACATGAATGTCTTTGTGGGGCAGCAGGCACAAATTTTCTGTAAATTTTTTTCTAATTCCGCCCCCTTCGGCAGATTGCCCCTTGAAACCGGCGGGAAAATAGATTATAATACCCTGGTCTATGCGTAAAATCGACTGCGTTATGACCAAAAGGACTAATGAGAGGATTTGATTACATGAGCGCATCCAGCAAGAAAAAGCTCCGCAATGAGCAGAAGACCGCCAAAATGACGGAAAAGCAGGTCGCCGAACAGAAGGAAGCAAGGAAGCTAACGCTTTACACCACCGTTTTTGTCGTCGTTCTTGCCGTCATGCTGGTGTCAGCCATCGCCATTGGCGTCACCAGGAGCATCTCCAACAGCGGCGTCCGGGAGCGGAACACCGTGGCACTGACCGTGGGCGATCACGAGATCAGCAACGCCGAGCTGAGCTACTTCTATATGAGCGCCATCAATAACTTCAACTCCAGCTACGGCAGCTACGCCGCCATGCTGGGTCTGGACACCTCCAAGCCTCTGAACGAGCAGACCGTCAGCAGTGACAGCGACCTGACCTGGGCGGACGACTTCCTGAATACCGCCAAGGACAATGCCCGCAGCATCTACGCCATTGCCGACGCCGCCGAGGCCGCCGGCTTCACCCTGTCCGAGGACGAGCTTGCCGAAATCGACAGCACCATGAGCAACGCGAAGATGTATGCCACCCTGTACGGCTATTCCAGCACCAAGGACTTTCTGAAGGCTCAATACGGCAACGGCGCCACGGAGGAAAGCTATAAGCAGTATGTAACCCTCAACACCCTGGCAAACGCCTATTACAACAGCTACTCCTCTTCTCTGACCTACACTGACGCCGATCTGCGCGCGGCTGAGAGCGAGAACTACAACAAGTATTCCTCCTTCACCTACAATACCTACTATCTCGCCGTCAGCAAGTACCAGACGGATGAGGTCGACGCAGACAGCGATGAGGCTGTGAACGCTGCCAAGGAAGCCGCTGATTCCCTGGTCGGTGAGGATATCGCCACCGTGGAGGACTTTGACGCCGCCATTGCCGCTCTGGATGTCAACCGGGATACCGAGGCCTCCAGCACCGCTTACACCGATCAGCTGTATTCCTCCGTCTCCGCCACCGTCAGAGACTGGGTCACGAGCAGCGACCGCAAGCAGGGCGATAAGACCGTCATTGCCAGCACCTCCACCTCGACAGATGACGACGGCAAGGAAACCACCACCACGCTGGGCTACTATGCGGTGTTCTACACCGGCTCCAACGACAATACCTTCCCTCTGGTGAATGTGCGCCACATTCTGGTCAAGTTTGAGGGCGGCACCACCGATTCCACCACCGGCACCACCACCTACTCCGACGAGGAGAAGAATGCCGCCAAGGAGAAGGCCGAGGAAATCCTGGACGAGTGGATGTCCGGCGACGCCACCGAGGATTCCTTCGCTGCCTTGGCCAACGAGAAGTCCGACGACGGCGACGGCACCACCGGCGGCCTGTACGAGAACGTCTACCCCGGCCAGATGGTGTCCAGCTTCAACGACTGGTGCTTTGACGAAAGCCGTCAGAGCGGCAACACCGGCATCATCGAGTCCGAATACGGCTACCATGTCATGTACTTCGTGGGCAAGAGCGACACCACCTACCGTGACTACCTGATCGAGAACGAGCTGCGCAGCGCCGACACCCAGGAATGGTACGACGCCACGGTGGAGGCCATGCCCATGACCGACGGCGACACCAGATATATCCGCAAGGATCTGGTCATCAGCGCCAGCTAAACGCTCCCCGTAAAAGCCACCGCCCCGGCTTCATGAAAGTGAAGCTGGGGCTTCCTTATTGGAAATTCAAGAGAATCCGGTCGTTTTTTCTCATTGACAAATATTCCCGGCAGTCGTAGAATGGTTGCAAACTTCACTTAGGAGGCTATTTTATGGAAGTAACACGGGAGCAGGCGCTTGCCCTGCTGCAAAAATACAATCAGGAGCCGTTTCACATTCTCCACGCCCTGACCGTTGAGGGCGTGATGCGCTGGTTTGCCCAGCAGGAGGGCGAGGACGCGGACTTCTGGGGTCTTTGCGGCCTTCTCCACGATGTGGACTTTGAGCGCTACCCCGAGCAGCACTGCGTCAAAGCGCCGGAGCTGCTGGCCGAAGTTGGCGCCAGCCCGGAGATGGTTCACGCCATCTGCTCTCACGGCTACGGCCTGTGCTGTGACGTGGAGCCGACCCACAAGATGGAGAAGATCCTCTTTGCCGCCGACGAGCTGACCGGCCTGATCGGTGCGGCCGCCCGGATGCGCCCCAGCAAGAGCGTCATGGACATGGAGGTCAGCAGTCTGAAAAAGAAATACAAGGACAAGAAGTTCGCCGCCGGATGCTCCCGGGACGTGATCCAGACCGGCGCAGACCGTCTTGGCTGGACGCTGGAGGAGCTGATGGAGAAAACCATCCTCGCCATGCGCAGCTGTGAAGCCGGTGTCGCGGCGGAGCAGGCCAGACTCTGCGGCTGATTTCCCCTCGCAATTTTCATTCAGTACGATGCAAAAAGCCCCGAAAGCTTCGGCTTAACAGTGATAAAGGAACTAATTCAAACTTATAGCCGATGGATTCAGGTGTGCTGAAGCATTGCCGGGCTGGAGGTATTCAGTTTCGTCAAGAGATATGTAAAGTAGAGAAGCGCCCGTATCAACGCAACCGTTGATACGGGCGCAAATCATTTTCTGAAAGCGACTTAAGGACAAAATTTACTTCTCATAGATGTACACCCCCAGCCCCACGGATAATACTGGGAGTCTGCGGTGGTGTAAATTTCATCGTCACCCCAGCCATCGTTAATCAGCAGGAAGCGCTCACCCGAAACAGTTTTATAGCCGTAAACAATAATCCAATGGTTAGGGTAGTCTGGGTTCATTTCGGCATCGGTTCCAGCCAAAAGAATGGCATTATTTGTTGTCACCTGAGTTGTAATCGTTGACCATGAATAACCGACATAGGTAATAGCATTAAATACGATTCTATTGGCATTGGTCGCAGCTTTTCTGAAAAAAATTATTGTCTCAATATAAAAGCACAAATAACAAATTGCTCGCATTCTTAAAATTGAAACGGCCTGCCAAAGCAGACCGTTTCAATTTCATAAAATACAAAAAATGTAAGACTATGTATTTTGATTCTTACCTATCGCGCAAAGGATACAAATTATCAAGATTGGCACCCACACTTCATAGGCCAGCTTC
>DJNI01000030.1 GCA_002436765.1 Clostridiales bacterium UBA6468 | reverse complement strand
GCGCGATCCAGTAGATGGAGATCGCGGCCGGCATGGAGAAGCCGATCCAGAGGGACATCAGCGGCATCATGAGCATCATGGTCGCGTTGGTCTGATTGGCAGCTTTGGCTGCGTCCGCGTCCTGCTCGCCGTCGGCGTTGGTGGCGACCTGGTTGTTCATCTTCTGGCTGACGAACATCGAGAGCATCTGCAATGCGCCCGACATGACCGGGATCAAAAACAGACCGATCTCCCCCCAGCCCTCGCACTGCCAGAAGCGGAACGACGGGATGGATGCCAGATCCACGCCCAGGAAGGAGAAGTCGATGTCCTGCAATTTTGCCCCCGCCATAACGGCGACGGACTTGATGGCCTCTGCGAACTCGCCCAGGTGACCGGCAGCGGCCAGCTGGGAGTAATAGGTGTTTTTGCCGAGATCCACGCCGTTTGCCCGGATGAACGCGACGATGGCCGCCGACACCGAGCGAGAGTTGTGGAGCATATAGGTGATGGGCTCGCGGATGACGTAGTACAGCGGGAAGAGGATCAGAATGGGGATAAACGACCAAAGGCAGCCGCTTCCCATCGAAACGCCCTCTTCTTTATACATCTGCTGCACGGCCATCTGGGCCTTCTGGCGGTCGTCGCCGTATTTGGCCTCGATGGACCGCGCAAGCGGAGCCAGGCGCGACATTTTGAGCATACTCTTCTTGCTCTTGATGCTCATCGGAAGCAGCACGAGCTTGACGATCAGCGAGAACAGGATCAGCGCCACGCCGTAGTTGCTGGAGAACACATACAGCCAGTCGAGCAGATACCCGAACGGCACGCGGATGATGTCCGATAAGCTGGTGGTGTCCTTGGTTTCCTCCGCGGCCTGCTCTGCCGCCGCCTCGGGGCTCAGGACCTCTGCTTCCGTATCGGTGGAAGCGGCTGCATTGCTGCTCGCGGCGCAGGCCGTCAGGGACAAAACCATCAGGGCCGCCAGCAGCAAGGCGAAGAATCTTTTCATGTTGAATCCTCCAAATTTGTGGGGATGCCGGGGATTTCGGAGCGTGCGCTCCTATGGCACCGGATCAAAGTAGTCGCCCTTATAAAAGGGATTGCACCGCAAAAGCCGCTTCAGAGCCAGCCACCCGCCCTTCACCGCGCCGTATTTTTCGATGGCCTCAAAGGCATACTGCGAACACGTCGGCGAAAACCGGCACCTTCTGGGAAGGCCCGGCGAAATAAAACGCTGGTAAAACCGGATGAGCAGAAGAAACACCCGCTTCATGCCTTGCCTTCTTCCTTCCCGCCCGGCGAGAAGATCGAAAGCTTTTCCGCGCAGCGCAGATAGGCCCCCTCCAGCTGCCGGTAGGAAGCCTGCATCGCCGCCGAACGCGCCACAACGACAATATCGTAGCCGCAGGCAAACTGCGTCTCATGGAGGCGGTAAATTTCGCGAAGACGGCGGCGCAGCCGGTTGCGCTGCACCGCATGGCCGAGCTTTGCTCCGACCGTGAGGCCCACGCGGTTTCGCTTCGTGCCGTTTCTGCGGCAGTAGACGACGAGATACCGGTTCGCGCAGCTTTCTCCGCGGTTATACAGCCGGCGGAACACGTGATTGAACTTCAGGGCGCTGGAAAACTGCATGGACGCCTCCTTGTCCTGCCGTGCAGCGGGAACGATCTGCGGGTAATAAACGGATGGGGCGAACAGAACTGCTTCCATTCACCCCTATGGCTCAAATTGAGCTGTATATGCGGTCATGGTTTGATCGAACGAAGATCAAGCGGACAGCTTTGCTCTGCCCTTGGCACGACGGCGGGCCAGGACCTTGCGGCCGTTGGCGGTAGCCATTCTCTTTCTGAAACCATGCACTTTGGATCTCTGGCGCTTCTTGGGCTGATAGGTACGAACTGTGGACATTGTCTACACCTCCTGTAAAAATATGCTCAACAGCTGCGCCGGGCGCAGCCGCAGCGAGACCGTTTCAGGCTCCCAGGGCGAACCTCGGGAACATACGATGGATATTATACCGGATTGCACCCCGGTTTGTCAATTCTTTTTTGCCCGATTGGGCAGAACGAAAATGCTATCAATAAGAGTAACAAAGGGAAATCCCTTGTTACTCTTATTTTTTGTCGAAAGAACGGGAGATAAACAATGAAAGTTATGAACAGAGAAGCCGCATGGGCAGAAGTAAACAAGATTTTTCCGACTGACTATGAAAAGAATGGTGAGGCCAGCAAGCGGGCGGGCTACCCGGTGTACCGCAGTACCGCAGACGGCATAAACGCATGGATCAGCGACATGGGGGATCGCCTGGAGGTAAACCTGCCGGACGGCAAGAGCGTGAATATCTGGATTGAGGGAAACGAAGAAGAACAGAAAAACGAGCAACCAGCCATGCCGCATTACGGAGAAATGTTAAGTGAACAGATCCGCGCCACGGCGGACACAGGGAAACTGACGGCATTTGAAAAGTTCGTGCTGGATCGCGGTTGGCAGTTTTCCACCGAGGAGAGCCTGAAAGCCGGGTATGATCGGGTGTGGAAATCAAGCCATGGGATCATGATTACACAGGAGGAGTTTCTGGCGGAGGCAAATCTGCGCAGAAAACACGCAAATGCAGCTGAAACATACAACGCTCTGGCGGACATGGTGGCAGAAAAGAAACTGGAGCCAAGCGGCGTTTTGGGTTATGCGGTGTTTGGCTGGTGTCTGGACAGGCCGGACGCCGTGGAGGCATACCAAACGGATAGAAACAGGTGGAGTGTAAACAACTGCGAAACTGAAATTACCAATGCAGAGGCTGTGCTGGAAGTCAATAGAGAATGGGGGTTTGAGGCAGGGCGGATCGCCATTCGGGGCGCGGCCTACTACGAAAGCACAGACTGGAATTGGATCCGCTTTGACTGCGCGGGTATGTCCTGGCTGATGTGTAACGGATCCCTGTACCAAGTTTGGCATTAAAGACATACTGCGGGCGGTGAACACCGCCCGCAACAAAGAATCGGAGGTGAAAAAGCCATGAGCGAAAAATACATTAGCCCCGCTGAGCGGGAGTACATCGCCAAGGCGTGGGGCAATTACGCGAGTGTGGCGGAGATCGCCACGCACCTGGGGAAATCCAGAAAAACGATCTACGCAGAATTACGGAGAGGCCAGGACGGTGAAAAGCTGGATCGGAACCAGCGCCCCGTCTATGACCCGGAACTGGCGCAGCGCCGTTTCCAGGCTAACCTCCGACGCAGAGGCAAGCCCCAGCAGGCGGGCACCTGACACGGGCGCGAGAGGAGAACGCCATGGACGAAAGAAGCACAGCCATTTCCGCGCCGGAGGTGGCAGACGACAGGGCGGAAATCGCGGCGGCGTTCAAAGCGGCTAAGGCTTTCCGGGACAAGCTGGAGGCCGCCGGGATCTCCTACCACAAATTGCTGGCGCTGGAGGAAGCGCGGCGCGACATGAACGACCTGGCCCACAATATCCTGCTGGGCTGGGAGAATGGGGAGGGCTTTCCAAATGGGTGAACAGACCGTGACCGCGGCGGAGGTTCTGCACGATAGCAAGTCGGAATTGCAGAAACTGGGCGTAAGCGCAGAGCAGGCAACGGAAGCCTGCCGGAAAATGGGCGAAGCCTGGACACAAATCGCTATGACCATTGAGGCCATGGCACCCGCTTTCTGCAGATGGATTCGCAAGGTGGCGGCGGAGGTGGAGGCACAGCACGAAATGGAAACGGCGCTGCGCTGGGCGTCGGTTGACAACCGCCCGCTTTATAACCGCTACCGCCACACCAAAAAGAAGCGGATCCGCAAGAAGTAC
>DJNI01000086.1:312-39026 GCA_002436765.1 Clostridiales bacterium UBA6468 | reverse complement strand
TGGTGGAGTTGCCGGTGATGGAAACGTCCACGCCCTCGTGGTGCATGATGGCCACGCCCTCGCGGACGTCGTCAGCGCCGAAGCAGCGGACAGCCGCGCGCTCGCCGTCGGAGTACCTGTACTCCTTGACGATCTTCAGCTCGCCGGTGTAGTAGTCGAACTGGGTCTGCACATAGGTAAAGCCGTTGATCCGGGAGATGATCTGGGCGGCGTCCTTGCCCAGACCGTTCAGGATGACCCGCAGAGGCTCCTTACGGGCCTTGTTGGCGGAGCGGGCGATGCCGATAGCGCCTTCGGCAGCGGCGAAGGACTCGTGGCCGGCCAGGAAGGCGAAGCACTTGGTCTCGTCCCGCAGCAGCATGGCGCCCAGATTGCCGTGACCCAGACCGACCTTGCGGTCCTCGGCGACGGAGCCGTCGATGCAGAAGGACTGCAGGCCGATGCCGATGGCCTCGGCAGCCTCAGCGGCGGTCTTGACGCCCTTCTTCAGAGCGATGGCAGCGCCCACGGTGTAAGCCCAGCAGGCGTTCTCAAAGCAGATGGGCTGAATGCCCTTGACGATCTCGTAGGGGTCGAAGCCCTTCGCCTTGCAGATCTGGCGGCACTCTTCTACGGAGGAGATGCCGTACTGCGCGAGGACGCCGTTGATCTTGTCAATTCTTCTTTCGTAACTTTCAAACAAAGCCATTGTTTCGTCCTCCTCTTATTCCTGACGGGGGTCGATATACTTGGGCGCGTTGTCGAAGCGGCCGTAGTGACCCATAGCCTTCTTGTAGGCAGTGTTGGCGTCGTCGCCCTTCTTGATAAAGTCCATCATCTTGCCCAGGTTTACAAATTCATAGCCGATGATCAGGTTCTCGTCGTCCAGAGCAACGCGGGTGACGTAGCCCTCGGCCATTTCCAGATAACGGGGGCCCTTGGATTTGGTGGCGAACATGGTGCCCACCTGACTGCGCAGACCCTTGCCCAGGTCTTCCAGAGAAGCGCCGACCACCAGGCCGCCCTCGGAGAACGCAGACTGGCTGCGGCCGTAGGCGATCTGCAGGAACAGCTCCCGCATGGCGGTGTTGATGGCATCGCACACCAGGTCGGTGTTCAGCGCCTCGAGGATGGTCTTGCCGATGAGAATTTCGGCGGCCATGGCGGCGGAATGGGTCATGCCGGAGCAGCCGACGGTCTCCACCAGAGCTTCCTCAATGATGCCCTCCTTGATGTTCAGGGTCAGCTTGCAGGCGCCCTGCTGGGGTGCGCACCAGCCCACGCCGTGGGTAAAGCCGCTGATGTCCTTGATCTCCTTGGCCTGAACCCACTTGCCCTCTTCGGGGATGGGGGCGGGGCCATGGTAGGCACCCTTGCCCACGGAGCACATATTCTGTACTTCTGCACTGTAAATCATGGCAAATTTCCTTTCTTTCAAAAGACGTTTCCGTCTTTGGGTTTACTTTTCCGGAATCCCGGAACATAGCGCATAACATTATACATGCCGCCGGGAAAAATGTCAATTCCCCGGCGGCAAAATCTTACGTTTTTCGGCTTATATCCGCTTGAGCGGGTGGGAGCTGTCCTGAGCGATGAGAAGATCGGTGATGATGTCGTTGCTGACAAGATACCCCTGGGGGGTCAGCACCCAGCGGCCGGAGTCGTTCTGGGTCGCCTGATAGTAGCGGCGGCGCTTTTCCAGAACCTCCTCCAGCGGGGCGAAGGGCAGCAGGAACAGCTTTTCGTATTCCGCGGCGCTGATGCCCTGACTGGTGCGCAGGCGGAGCATCAGATACTCGCCCGCCCGCTCCCGCATGGGAATTTCCTGTAAATCCTCCATAATGTCGCCGCCGTCCCGGATACCGGCGATGTATTCCTGCAGATCCCGTTTCAGGGTGAAGCGCTTTCCGGCAAAGTCCGAGCTGGCGCTGGGGCCGAAGCCCAGATATTCGCCGCCCGTCCAGTATTTCATATTGTGCCGGGAGTACAGACCCTTCCGGGCAAAATTGGAAATCTCATATTGCCGGAAGCCGCGGCTGCGGAGGGCTTCCACGGCGGCGAGGTACATGTCCGCCTGGGTCTCGTCGTCGGGGAGGTTCAGCATTTCCTTGTAGTCATAGAAGGGCGTGCCTTCCTCGATTTTCAGGGCGTAGCAGCTGACATGCTCCGGGTTCAGGCGCAGGACGTTGTCCAGCGTCTCCTGCCAGTCCTGCAAGTCCTGCCCCGGCAGACCGTACATCAGGTCGATGGACACGTTGCGGAAACCCGCTTTGCGGATGCGCTGGTAGGCGGTGGCGGCCTGGGCGTAGGTGTGGGGACGGCCGAGCTTTTTCAGAATGTCATCGTCGTCGGACTGAACGCCCAGACTGACCCGGTTGAAGCCCTCGGCGTAAAGCCGGTGGAGCAGCCGGTCGGAGACGGAATCCGGGTTGCACTCCACGGTAATTTCGGCGTCCGGCACCACGTCGAAATTCCGGCGGATGGTGGTGAGGATCACGGCCAGACCGTCGGCGCCGAAGAAGGAGGGGGTGCCGCCGCCAAAGTAGACGGAGTCCACTTTGTAGCCGGGAGCCAGCTCGCCGGCCTCCTTGATATGGTCGCACACCGCGTCCAGATAGCCGTCCATGAGCTTGTCGTCCTTGGTGGCCATGGAGTAAAAGTCGCAGTACTGGCATTTGCTGCGGCAGAAGGGGACGTGGACGTAAAGTCCGAGGGGCGTTTTGTTCGCGCGTTTATTGAGAATCGGCATGGGAATACCTCCGGGTGTTTAGGATTATGAGAGAAAGGTCAGTCTTCGTCCAATTTTAAGACGGCCATGAAGGCTTCGGAAGGAACCGCGACGGTGCCAAAGGTGCGCATCCGCTTCTTGCCTTCCTTCTGCTTTTCCAGCAGCTTCTTCTTACGGGTGATGTCGCCGCCGTAGCACTTGGCGAGAACGTCCTTGCGCAGCGCCTTGATGGTCTCCCGGGCGATGACCTTGCCGCCGATGGCGGCCTGAACGGGAATTTCAAACTGGGCGCGGGGGATGTTCTCCTTCAGCTTTTCGCAGATCTTCCGGGCGCGGGGATAGGCGTTGTCCGCGAAGAGGATGAAGCTCAGGGCGTCCACGACGTCGCCGTTGAGCAGGATGTCCAGCTTCACCAGACGGCTGGGACGGTAGCCGATCAGCTCGTAGTCCAGACTGCCGTAGCCCCGGGTGCGGGATTTCAGTGCGTCAAAAAAGTCGTAGATGATCTCGTTCAGGGGCATTTCGTAGTGCAGCTCCACCCGGCTGGCGTCCAGATACACCATGTCCTTGAATTCGCCCCGGCGGTTCTGGCACAGCTCCATGATGTTGCCCACGTATTCCTGGGGGGAGATCAGGCTGACCTTGGCGTAAGGCTCCTCGGCCAGCTGGATGTCCGCCGGGTCGGGGTAGTCCAGGGGGGTGTAGACATACATGGATTCGCCGTTGGTTTTCGTCACCCGGTAGACAACGTTGGGAGCGGTGGTAATCAAATCAAGATTGTATTCCCGCTCCAGACGCTCCTGAATGATCTCCATGTGCAGCAGTCCCAGAAAACCGCAGCGGAAGCCGAAGCCCAGGGCAATGGAGCTTTCCGGCTCGTAGCTCATGGAGGCGTCGTTGAGCTTCAGCTTTTCCAGGGCGTCCCGCAAGTCCTGATACTTGGCGCCGTCGGCGGGGTAGATGCCGGAGAACACCATGGGCTGGGCGGGACGGTAGCCGGGCAGGGGCTGGGCGGCGGGATTTTCCGCGCCGGTGATGGTGTCGCCCACCCGGGTGTCCGCCACGGTTTTGATGGAAGCGGTGATGTATCCCACTTCCCCGGCGCCCAGGGCGTCCGAGGGGTTCAGCCCGCCGGGGATCATGGTGCCCACCTCCACCACCCTGTAGACCGCGCCGGTGGCCATCATTTTGATGTCCATGCCGGGCTTCACCGTTCCCTGCTTGATGCGGGTGTAGACGATGACGCCCCGGTAGGAATCGTACTGGCTGTCGAAGATCAGTGCCTGCAATGGCGCGCCTCGGTCTCCGGTGGGGGCGGGGACGTCCCGGACGATCATTTCCAGCACGGCGGGAATGTTGATGCCGTTTTTGGCGGAAATTTCGGGGGCGTCCTCGGCGGGGATGCCGATGATGTCCTCGATCTCCGCTTTTACCTCGGCCGGACGGGCGGAGGGAAGATCAATTTTATTGATGACGGGCAGAACCTCCAGCCCGGCGTCGATGGCAAGATAGGTGTTGGCGAGAGTCTGGGCTTCCACGCCCTGGGAGGCGTCCACCACCAGAATCGCGCCCTCGCAGGCGGCAAGGCTCCGGGAGACCTCATAGTTAAAGTCCACATGACCCGGTGTGTCGATCAGGTTCAGGACATAGCTTTCGCCGTCGGCGGCGGTGTAATGCAGGGTGACGGCGCTGGACTTGATGGTGATGCCCCGCTCCCGCTCCAAGTCCATGGAGTCCAGCATCTGCTCGGCGCGGACGCGCTGGTCGATGGCGTGGCACTGCTCCAGCAGCCGGTCGGCGAGGGTGGACTTGCCGTGATCGATATGGGCGATGATGGAAAAGTTGCGGATGTTGGATAAGTCGGTCATATGGATTACCTCATGAATATGGGATCGAAAGGGCACACTGCCTTATTTTCACAATTATAACGAATTTTTTCCAAAAAGTAAACCGTATGTTTTCCCGAAATCAGGGGAAAACTGTCCTCGATGAAAGAAAAAATTTTGAGAATTGCCCTTGTCATGCAGAAAAAAACGGGGTATAGTTTAACGGCATGAGAGATTTGTGAACTTTACATAGAAAAAAGGAGATTCTCTATGAGTAGTACGCCGAAGAAGGCTCCAAAAGCCAATATGGACGATGTTCACGCCGCATTGCAGGCGCTCATCGCCCAGGGAAAGAAGGACGGCATGATCCGCGCCTCCGATTTAAACGCCCAGCTGGAAAAGATGCAGCTGACGCCGGAGAAGATCGAGGACATTTACGACCGTCTGGACGCCATGAATATTCAGGTGGTCACCGCCGACCTGGAGCTGGATCTGGGGGACGAAGACCTCGACCTGGGGCCGGATGACGATATCAACCTGGCGGGCATTGACGAGGAGGAGCTGGTCGACCCCGTTGACCTGGCCGCCGAATACAGCCTGGACGACCCGGTGCGGATGTACCTCAAGGAGATCGGCCAGATCAAGCTCCTTTCCGCCGAGGAAGAGGTGGAGCTGGCAAAGCGGGTCTCCGAGGGAGATCAGGAAGCGAAGAACAAGCTCACCGAGGCGAACCTGCGTCTGGTGGTCTCCATTGCCAAGAAGTATTCCGGCCGCGGCCTGCACATCCTGGATCTGATCCAGGAGGGCAACACGGGTCTGATCCGCGCGGTCGATAAATTCGACTGGACAAAGGGAAACAAATTCTCTACATATGCCACCTGGTGGATCCGGCAGGCCATCACCCGCGCCATCGCGGATCAGGCTCGGACGATCCGCGTCCCGGTGCATATGGTAGAGGTCATCAACAAGGCCACCCGCTGCAACCGGAAGCTGGTGCAGGAGCTTGGCCGGGAGCCCACCGTGGAGGAGATCGCCGCGGAGCTGAACCTGCCCGTTGAGAAGATCATCGAGGCCAACCGCACCGCCGCCGATACCCTGTCTCTGGATACCCCTGTGGGCGACGAGGAGGATACCTCCATCGGCTCCTTCGTGGAGGACGAGCGCACCCCCGGCCCTGCCGACGCCACCTCCAACGCCCTGCTTGCCGAGGCGCTGAAGGAAATTCTGGGCACCCTGACAGAGCGGGAAGCGGACGTCCTGCGGATGCGCTTCGGCATGTATGACGGGCGCACCCACACCCTGGAAGAGGTGGGGCAGATTTTCGGCGTCACCCGGGAGCGTATCCGCCAGATCGAGAACAAGGCCATCCGCAAGCTGCGCCATCCCAGCCGCGCCAAGAAGATTCGGGACTTCTACTGCTGATTCCGATACAGACCGAACCCGGCACCCTATGGGGGCACCGGGTTCGGATTTTTTATGCGCGAAGGGATTTGACGAAGGCTGCCCGGTCGGCGGCCTTGAAGTAGGCGGAGCCTGTGACCAGCGCTTCCGCGCCGTTTTCCCGGCACGCTCTGTACGTCACGGCGTCCACGCCGCCGTCTACCTCGATGATGCAGGCGGGGTTCACCGCGTCCAGCATCCGGCGGAGCTTTTTCATCTTGGGCATCATGCCGGCCATGAATTTCTGCGCCCCGAAGCCCGGCTCTACGGTCATGACGAGCACCATGTCGCATCTGGTAAGGTAGGGGATCGCTGCCTCCGCCGGGGTTTTCGGCTTCAGGGCAATGGCGGCCTTGCAGCCCATCGCCCGGATCTTGTCGAGACAGGCCAGCGTGTTCTGGGGCTGGTCGGATTCTAAGTGAATGGTCAGCCAGTCCGCGCCGGCCTTGATGAATTCCTCGGCGTACCGGATGGGACGGTCGATCATCAGATGCACGTCCAGGGGCAGGGAGGTGACGGGCCGCAGCGCCTTCACCACCGGAATGCCGATGGAGATGTTGGGAACGAAAATCCCGTCCATCACATCCACATGCACCCAGTCGGCACCATTGGCTTCAATATCGTGAATATCCCGCTCCAGATTGGCAAAATCGGCGGACAAAATTGACGGAGCAACGATAGGCATAGAAAGACCTCCCGCAAAAATCCTTTTCGTCTAAGATACCACAAAAATCCCCGGAAAGCAACATTGGAAAAACATTCCTGAATGCCTTCCTCCCGACGGCGCATACTATTCCCGAATCCAAAGAAAAGGAGGCTGCTACTATGAACTGTCATGCCAACAAGAGCATCGAGTGTACCGTCCAGCAGTGCGCCAACCACTGCGAGGGCGAGAACTACTGCTCTCTGGATCGCATCCTGGTGGGTACTCACGAGGCTTGCCCCACCGTGGATCAGTGTACCGACTGCATGTCCTTCCGCAAGAAGTAATACTACTTCCTGATTAAAATCTTTGATTTTAATCAGGAAGGCATCGCCTGGCGGCGCTGCCAGTTTTGTGATTTATAAGGAAAGAAATCACAAAACAAGTCTTATATGAACTCCTTGCCCTTCAGGCAAATAAAATCTTTTCTAAAGATTTTATTTGGAGTTCAGTATAATTCGTTTCGCGGCAGTGAAAGCTGCCGCGATATTTCTTATGGGATTCCCTTGACGAAAAGCCGGAAAAATTGTAAAATTCAAATATCCTTCACATGTCGATACATATTTCTTCATATGTGACAGCTAAAATAAAATGAGAAAAGAGAAGGAGGCAACCACCATGGACACCTTTGCAGATAGCGAATTTCCGGAAGAAAACAAACCGGCGCCCGAAGTGCGTTCCGACGCCCCCCAGGAGCCGCAGAATGAAGCGGAACCCCAGAACGCAGCATCCCGGGAGCACCAGAGCGAACCCCAATCCGGCACCTATCACGCCGCCGGTACAGGGCGCAGGGAGTCTCCCTACGCCAACTCCCCGTACATGACCGGCCAGCGGCCGTATCAGTACCAGTACCAGCCCCAGACCCAGCCGCCCCAGAAGAAGGAGAAGCCCCGGAAATCCGGCAAGTCTCCCTGGAAGGCGGTGATCGCCGCCGTCCTCGTTGTGGCTCTGGTGGCGACCGGCTGCCTGATCACGGCGTCCACCGTCAACAGCAGGTGGGAGCAGAAGACCAACCAGATCACCCAGCAGCTTGGCAGACAGATCGATGATTTGCAGAAGCAGATCGACAGCGTCCCCTCCGGTACATCCGGCGCGCTCCCGGCGGCGGACGGCTCGGCCATGACCCCGGCGCAGCTGTATCAGAGCAACGTTGACAGCGTTGTCGCCATTTCCTGCACCGTGCAGACCACAGCCTACGGCCAGAGCGTGGAGGGAACGTCCTCCGGCTCCGGCTTCATCCTGTCGGCGGACGGCTATGTAGTGACCAACTACCACGTTGTGCAGGGCGCAAGCAGCATCACCGTCACCACCCACGGCGGCGACGAGTACGCGGCCACGGTGAAGGGCTACGACGCCACCAACGACGTGGCCGTTCTGAAGGTGGAGGCCGAAGGGCTGCCCGCCGCGACCGTCGGCAGCAGCTCCGATCTTTCCATCGGCGACATGGTGGTCGCCATCGGCAATCCTCTGGGCAAGCTGGCGGCAACCGAAACCGTCGGCTACGTCAGCGGCATCAACCGGGAGGTCACCACCGACAATACCGTCATCAGTATGCTTCAGACCGACGCGGCCATTAACCCGGGCAACTCCGGCGGCCCGCTGTTCAACATGTACGGCGAGGTCATCGGCATCACCACGGCCAAATATTCCGGCACCACCAACTCCGGCGCGTCCATCGAGGGCATCGGCTTTGCCATTCCCATTGACGACGTGATGGGCATTATCTCCGACCTGATCGACTACGGCTACGTCACCGGCGCTTACATGGGCATCACCGTGAAGGACAACGACAAGGAGGCCGCCGCCCAGTTCGGCCTGCCCACGGACGGCGCATACGTCGTGGACGTGACGCCGGGCAGCAGCGCGGACAAAGCCGGTATCCAGTCCAAGGACCTGATCACCGCGGTGGACGATCATAAGATCGCCACCAGAACCGACCTGACCCGCGCTCTGCGGAATTACAAGGCGGGGGACACCGCTCAAATTACCGTCGTTCGCAGCGGCCGGGAACTGACGCTGACCATCACCTTCGACGAAAAGCCCCACGATACAACTGCGGAAACCACTCCCCAGGAGGATTCCTCCATGCCCAGCGAGGGGGACTACAGCGACTGGTACGAATATTTCCGCCGGTTCTTTGGCGGTTAACAACTGAACCGACGCAGCACAATGCCCCGGACATCCTTGGATGTCCGGGGCATTTGCTGTTTTATGGTCACTTGCTGGGAAGGGCAGTGATATTCGCGCAGTACGCCCTTGCTGTGGGATGGGTGCTGCGGGCTTCGGATGGCCAGTAAACGGGCTTATTTCGGAAGCAGTGGGCAATTGCCCCGGTTTTTCTGTTGCAAAGATTTCTCATTTATGATAAGATAATGCCAACTATGTACTGGAGGGGAACCATGGACGACGCGACTTTGAGAAATCAGATCGGCTCCAATATTGCCGCGTACCGCAAGCAGGCGGGACTGACCCAGGCTGGGCTGGCGGAAAAACTGAATTATTCCGACAAGGCCGTTTCCAAATGGGAGCGGGGGGAATCCGTGCCGGATGTGATGACGCTGGTGCAGCTGGCGGAGCTGTTCGGGATACCCGTGGGGGAGCTGCTGGCCGACCCCGACGCTTTGCCCGGAAACCCCGGCACCCTGGAAAAGGCCATGACCCAGGTGTCCGAAAAGGCGCTGAAGCGCAAGGCCAACAAGAATGTGATCCTGGCGCTGTCCTCCACGCTGGTGTGGTTCATCGCGCTGTTTGTATTTGTCATCATGTCCTCGTTCAAGGCCGTGGGGCGCTACAGCTGGCTTGCGTTTTTCTACGCCGTGCCGGTCAACGCCATCGTGATGCTGAGCTTGCTGTCTGCGTGGCGGGATTTCCGGAAAAACCGGCTGCTGATCTCCGCCATCGTGTGGGGATTCCTGATCGCCATTCATGTTTCCGGGCTGCTGATCTTCCGGTACAATTTCTGGAAAATTTACCTCTTGGGCATTCCGGGACAGATCGCCATTTTCCTGTGGTTCCGGATGTTCCGTCCGGTGAGCGAGAAAAGTGAGGGTAAGGACAATGGATAAGACAGAGCTGCGCCGGCAGATTCGGGAGAAAAAACGGGCGATGACGGCGGAAGAAATTGAGCGTCGGAGCCGGGAACTGGGGCGTCAGTTCGCCGCGACGGAAGCCTACCGCAAGGCCAGGACCATTTACGGCTACATGCCCTACAATCAGGAGGTGCGCACCGTCCCCATGCTGGAGCAGGCGCTCCGGGACGGGAAAAAGGTGGCCGTGCCCAAATGCTACGGCGACGAAATGAAGTTCATCTATCTGGACGACCTGACCAAGGTGGCGAAGGGCTACGCCGGGATTCCGGAACCCATCGCGGACGAGCCGGTGGCCCATGACGAGACGGCGCTGGTGCTGATGCCTGGGTTAGCCTTTGACCCCCAGGGGCACCGCATCGGCTACGGCGGCGGGTTTTACGACAAGTTCCTGTCCCGGGAGCCGAACCATCCCACGCTGGCGCTGTGCTATGATTTTCAGATGCTGCCCCATCTGGACACCGAGGAACATGACATCCCTGTGGACACGGTGCTCTGGGCATAGGCGCATAGATACAAGGAGAGAAAGACATGCAGTTTGTCATTGTTTTGCTGATCGCCGCCGCCGTGTTCGGCGTGTGCTTTCTGGTGGATAAGGGCTTTTCCAAGGCGTTCCGGAGCAAGGCGCAGCACCGCTCCGGCATGGCCGTAAGGGCAAATAAGCGCTTCGGCGTGTTCGGCGTGGTGCTGACGGTGCTGGGCGTCATGGCGTTCTGCATCGGCATCGGCGACGGGCCGGTGCTGATCGTGGGCGGCCTGATCGTGTTTGCCATGGGCGTATTTCTGGCGGCGTATTACCTGCGCTTCGGTATTTTCTACGACGGGGAAAGCTTCCTTGTGTCCGGCTTCGGAAAGAAGGATGTGGAGCACCGCTACGAGGAAATCCTGGGGCAGAAGCTGTACGTGGTGCAGGGCGGCAGCGTCGTGGTGGAGCTGTACCTGAAGGACGGCTCCACCGTCAGTCTGCAATCCACCATGGACGGCGTGTATCCCTTCCTGGACACCGCCTTTGCCGGCTGGTGCCTTCAGACGGGGCGCGACCCGGAGAGCTGCGATTTCCACGACCCCAGCAAGAGCCTGTGGTTCCCGCCGGTGGAGGAAAGCTGATGGCGCACATTCCCAGCGGATCGACCCGGGAGCTGGAGCTGGTCACCTTCCGGCAGGCGCTGGAAGCCGCCGACACCCCCAGCGACGAATACGACATCAAAAAGTGGATCTACGCTCCCAATTTTTACTCGGAATACCGGTACATACTGGGGACGCGGGGCTGTAAGCCCTTGATCTGCATCGGCATCAACCCCTCCACGGCCAGACCCGGCGCCCTGGACAATACCTTAAAATCCGTGGAGCGGATTGCCCTGGGGAACGGGTTTGACAGCTTCATCATGTTCAACGTCTACGCCCAGCGGGCGACCTCACCCGACGATATGGAGAAGGTCTGCAACCCGCTGCTCCACGGGGAAAACCTGAAAGCGTTCCGGTATGTGCTGTCCCTTTCGGAGCATCCGGTGGTGTGGGCGGCATGGGGCGCGATCATCGAAAAGCGGAAATATCTGCCAGACTGTCTGCGGGATATGCTGCTGGCGGGGGAGGAGTACGGGGCCCGGTGGTGCTGCGCCGGGGCCATTTCCCGGAAGGGACACCCCCATCATCCGCTGTATCTGCGGAAGGACGAGAAGCTCCGGCCTTTCGACGTGAAGGCGTACTTAGAACAATTATGAAAACGGGGCCGGTGGATCCACCGACCCCTGCAGTGCATGAAACGGGAGGATTTCTCATGAAATTGCTGATTGCGTCCGACATTCACGGCAGCGCCTTCTGGTGCCGCCGCCTTTGCGATTTGATCGAGACAGAGAAGCCAGACAGGCTGATCCTGCTGGGAGACTTGCTGTACCACGGCCCCCGGAACGACCTGCCCCGGGACTACGCGCCGAAACAGGTGATCCCCATGCTGAGCGGGTACCGGGACAGTATCATTGCGGTGCGGGGCAACTGCGAGGCAGAGGTCGACCAGATGGTTCTGCCTTTTTCCTGCATGGCGGAGTTTTCCCAGCTGCTTCTGGACGGGAAAACCTTCTATCTGACCCACGGACACCACCACAACCCGGATAACCTTCCGCCCCTGCCGGAGGGCAGCGTGTTCCTGTTCGGGCACACCCATGTAAAAATGGACGAAATGCGCGGCGGCATCCGCTGCCTGAACCCCGGCAGCGTCTCCATCCCCAAGGACGGGAGCCACAGCTGTCTGATTTATGAAAACGGAGAATTTTCTTTTCGGATTTTGGAGGGTTAGCCGTGGATTCGACAGAATGCGAGACCTGCTGGTATTATGATTATGATGAGGAGTACGACGAATCCTACTGCATGATGGATTTGGACGAGGACGAGGTTTGCCGCATCGCCAATTCCCCCTCCCGGCACTGCCCCTTTTACCGGCAGGGCGACGATTACACCCTTGCAAGGAGACAATAGATGAAACAATGGTATCCCGCGCTGATCCTGCTGTGCCTGCTGCTGGCGGGCTGCTCCGGGAAGGGGGAGGAAACGACTTTTCCCCCTCAGACGGAGGCCGTTCCCGTGGAAGCGGCGCCCCCTGCCGGGCTGCATGACCCGGATGACCCGCTGGAAGTGCGCTACGGCGACGCGCTGCGGGCGTATCCCCTGAGCATTCCCGGCGTGGCCGGAATGACAGCCATGGGCAGCGACCTGCTGGTGTTCTCCGACACCCAGGTCAGCACCGTTATCACCCGGCTTTCCGGGGAGGAGCTGTACATAGCGGCCACCGTCCAGCTGGATTTTGGCCTTGCCCCGGACGACCCGTCCCTACAGGTCACGGAAAGCGGCCTGAGCTATTTTGACCCGGTGAACCGGCAGACGGTGGTGCTGGACGCGTCCCTGCGGGAGATCACCCACATTCCCGCGCCGGAGGACCTGGAGGGAACGCCCCTGCTGTCCCGGGATCGTGAGACGCTGTACTACTGCACCAAAGCGGGCGTCCGCGCCTGGAATCTGGAAACGGGCATCCGCCGGGTCATTAAAGAGGCGGGGTTCGCCCAGCAGAGCGTGACGGGACTGTACCTGAACGACACCGTCCTGCAATGCCGGGTGGCGGACGGCGAGGGAAACGCTGCCACACTGCTCATCTCCACGGAAAACGGACGGATATTGTATGAAGGGGCGCAGGCGCTGACGATGCAGTCCGGCGGCGACAGCTATTTTCTCTCCTTCCCCACGGGCTGCACCCGGGCGCTGCTGTTCGGGCAGGCGGGGGAGGAATCCCCTACGGCGCTGACCCCGGCGGAGCTGAGCGGCGAGGATTTCTTCCTGGAGACCTTCGCCGACGCGGTGACGGCAAGCGCTGCGTCGGATACGGAGATCAAGCTGGACTATTATGATTTGGAGACCGGACGCCGCCGCTGCTCTGCGGCGCTGCCATTTTCCGGCCTGCCATTGACAGTGGAGGAGACCGCCGACGGCTGGGTTTATTTCCTCCTATACAACAACGACGGCCGGCCGGTCATTTACCGCTGGGACACGACCTCGCCGGAATTTGCCGTTTCCGACGAGGAGATCTACACAGGCCCCTATTATTCCGCCCAGGAGCCGGATTATCACGGGCTGGTGTGGTGCGAGTATTACGCCAGAACCGTCGGCGATACCTACGGCGTTGAGGTGCTATTGTGGGAGGACGCCGATCTGGTGCAGCCCTGGGACTATAATTTTGAACCGGAATATCTGGTTCCCGTCCTCAAGCGGGAGCTGGACTGGCTGAACGAGCGCCTTGCCAATTTCCCGGAGGGGATGCTGGAAGCCGCGGCTTCTCATTTTTCCTCCCTGAAGATCTGCCTGGTGCGGGAGATCACCGGCAGCGCCGAATCCGGCAGTCTGAGCAGCGCCAACGGCATCCAGTTCATGAACGGAACGGACGCCTACATCGTGCTGGCGGCGGGGGACACCTCGGAAAAGGCACTGTACCACGAGCTTTACCACGTGATGGAGACCCATATTTTGGGCAACAGCATCGCCCTCGACCAGTGGGCAAAGCTGAATCCTGTGGGCTTCGAGTACGACTACGATTATCTCGCCAACGCCCGGCGGGACGGCAGCGAATTTTTGCAGCCGGACACCCGCAGCTTTGTGGACACCTACTCCATGAGCTACCCCAAGGAAGACCGGGCGCGGATTTTTGAGTATGCCATGACGGCGGGAAATGAATCGCTGTTTGCGGCCTCGCCCCTGCAATATAAGCTGAAAATGCTGTGTCAGGGGATACGGGAGGCCTTCGGCCTGAAAAAATCCACGGAAAACTTCCCATGGGAGCAGTATCTGAATCAGCCCATGGCGTACACGGGAAAGTAACAAAAGCGCTGTCATTCGGAACCATCGGTTCCAAGTGACAGCGCTTTTTCATTGTAGATTTGTCGCTATGTAATGGATTCTGACGGTAAACGATCAGTCCTCGGGGAACAGCTTTTCCCGGCAGTAGCGGATGATGGCTTTTCGGGTGATGAGGCCGATGAACGCGTCCTTGTCGTCCACCACGGGGACGAAGTTCTGGTTGGACGCCCGCTCCACCAGCTCGTGCATGGAGGTGGTGACCCGGACGGGGACGTTATCCTTCCGGCGGGCGATCTCCATGACCCGGCGGGCTTCGGCCTGACGCATATCCATGTAGCACATGTTCTTCATGGCCCACAGCAGGTCGCCCTCTGTCAATGTTCCACGGTATTCGCCCCGGTGGTTGAGAATGGGGATCGCGGCGTAGCCTGCGGATTCCATCTTTTCCAGTGCCTGCCGGATGGTATAGTCATCGTACAAATAGGCGCACATCGCCTTTGGTGTCAGAAAAAACAGAATATTATTCATGGGATTCTCCTTTTCGGCGCGGCCTGATTGGGAGGATGCCTTACTGCCGCCTTATACATTATAGCATAAACGAAACGGAAAAGCATGAAATTTTCTTGTTAATTTACGACCAGGCGTCCAAAAAATGACGCCTGTTTTTGTGCGAAATGACGGTTCTATTTTCCAAAGCGGAAGTCCGAAAAATCGAAGGTTGCGAAATAGTCCTCCGGCGTCTCGGCGCGGCGGATGAGCTGGAAGCTGCCGTCCTCCTTCAGCAGGACTTCCGCGGAACGGAGCTTGCCGTTATAATTGTAGCCCATGGAGAAGCCGTGAGCGCCGGTGTCGTGGATGGCCACGATGTCGCCGATCTGGATTTCCGGCAGGCTCCGCTCAACGGCGAATTTGTCGTTGTTCTCACACAGGCCGCCGGTGACGTCGTAGACGTGATCGAGGATGGCGTCCTCCTTGCCCAGCACCGTGATGTGGTGGTAAGCGCCGTACATGGCCGGACGCATCAGGTTGGCGGCGCAGGCATCCAGACCCACGTATTCCCGGTAGATGTGCTTTTCATGAATGACGGTGGAAATCAGGTGACCGTAGGGCGCAAGCATGAACCGGCCAAGCTCGGTGAAAATGGCCACGTCGCCCATGCCGTTGGGGGTCAGGATTTCCTCATATTTCACCCGCACGCCCTCGCCGATGACGCCAATGTCGCATCTGGGCTGCTCGGGGCGGTAGTCCACGCCGATGCCGCCGGACAGGTCGATGAAGGAAATGTGGGCGCCGGTGGCGTTGCGCAGCCGCACCGCCAGACGGAACAGCTGCCCGGCCAGAGCGGGGTAATATTCATTGGTGGTGGTATTGGAGGCGAGGAAGGCGTGAACGCCGAAGTGCTTCGTGCCCAGCTTCATCAGCCGGGTGATCGCGCCTGCCATCTGGTCTTCGGTCATGCCGTATTTGGCGTCCCGGGGCATGTCCATGATGGTGTTGCCCAGAGAGAAGGAGCCGCCCGGGTTATACCGCAGGCATACCGTCTCGGGAACCGGCCCCATGGAGGCCAGAAAATCCACATAGGTTGCGTCGTCGAGGTTAATGTATACGCCCATCTCCCGCGCCTTGCGCATGTCCAGCTCCGGGGTGACGTTGGAGGAAAAGACCACGTCGTGTCCCGTGATGCCCACGGCCTCGGACAGCAGCAGCTCCGTATAGGTGGCGCAGTCGCAGCCGCAGCCCTCCTCGTGGAGAATTTTCAGCAGAAAGGGGTTGGGGGTGGCCTTGACGGCGAAAAATTCCTTGAAGCCGGGATTCCAGGAGAACGCCGCCTTCAGCGCCCGGGCATTGGCGCGGATGCCGGCCTCGTCGTAAACATGAAAGGGGGTGGGGATCTGCTCGCGGATTTCCTTCGCTTTCTCCAGAGTCAAAAACGGTATCTTTTTCATAGCTCGAACCCTCTCTAATGCAAAAAAGCGGCGCATCTACGCCGAACATACAGAAATTGTATTGTATAGGAGGACATTTGTCAACCCCGTATCCACCTCTCGCCCCGGTAGAAACCGAATTTCTCCGCCGGGGAGAGAACCGGGCAAAATGTCGGTTTCTTTTTTGTGAAAAATGTGCTATACTCCCTCCATCTTCACAAAGGAAGGGATCCCTATGAAACGAACGAAATTATCTGACCGCCAGCTCCCGGATTACAGCCGGGGCGAAGAGATCATGAACATGGTCACCCACATCGTCGGCGGCGCCGTGGGTGTCGTGGCGCTGACGCTGTGCGTCATTTTCGCCGCCCTCCACAGCAACCCCTGGGGCGTCGTCACCTCCGCCATTTACGGCAGCGCCATGGTCACCATGTTCACCATTTCCAGCGTCTACCACGGCCTGAAGCCCACCCTGGGCAAAAAGGTGATGCAGGTGCTTGACCACTGCACTATCTATTTTCTCATCGCGGGGACCTATACCGTGATCCTGCTGTCGGCCATCCGCCCGGAGGATCCTGTTCTTGCCTGGGTGCTGTTCGGCTTCGAGTGGGGCATGGTGGCGCTGGCCACGACCCTGACGGCCATCGACCTGAAGAAGTACCGGGTCTTTTCCATGATCTGCTATATCGGCATGGGCTGGGCGATCATCTTCTTTGCAAAGCAGGCAATGCAGGCGCTGACATTCCCGGGCTTCCTGCTTCTGCTGCTGGGCGGCATTTCCTACACGGTCGGCTCCGTTCTCTACGGCCTCGGCAAGCGCAAAAAATGGATGCACTCCGTGTTTCACATTTTCGTCGTCCTGGGCGCGCTGCTCCAGTTCTTCTGTGTGCTGTTTTACGCGATCTGAACGGCGTCGTCGTCATTTGCACCGCTGAAAGTATATTCACGCAAAAAATCCATAAGAGGCCGGAAATCCGGCTTCTTTAAGGGAAAATCAGAAGGGGAATATGCGGATTTTTGGGGAGAAGCTTGGCGCATATTACAAAATATTGAACGAATTGTGAATTTTTTTATTGACTTCCACGGAAAAGAACGGTACAATAGATGCGTACGGCAGGGGTGCGCCAACATCCTTGCTGCGCGCCATTTGGGATACTCCGGGCACCCCGGAGTCACTGAAATCTAAGGAGGGTAATGTATGATAAGTTTCTTCGCATGCTTGGCGCTTCTCATTGCCGGATACTTTATCTATGGCGGATTTGTATCCAAGACCTTTGGTCCTGACGACCGGGAAACGCCCGCAATCACCATGGAGGACGGCGTTGACTACGTGGTCATGCCTACCTGGCGTATTTTCCTGATTCAGCTTCTGAACATTGCCGGTCTCGGCCCCATCTGGGGTGCCGTGGGCGGCGCGCTGTGGGGTCCCAGCGTGTTCCTGTGGATCACCTTCGGCACCATCTTTGCCGGCGGCGTGCATGACTTTGCGTCCGGCTTTATGTCCATGCGGCATCAGGGTCTCAGCGTTGCTGAGCTGACCGGGACGTACATGGGCAACGCCATGAAGCAGGTCATGCGTGTGTTCTCTACCGTGCTGCTGTTCATGGTCGGCGTTGTGTTCGCCGTCGGTCCTGCCGGCCTGCTGGCTTATCTGTGCGGCCAGGGCGGCTCTGCCGGCATCCTGACCAATAAGTACTTCTGGCTTGCCGTCGTGTTCGCATATTTCTTCATTGCGACCTTCATGTCCGTGGACAAGATCATTGGCAAGCTGTATCCCATCTTCGGCATCTGCCTGATCGTCATGGCCATCGGCGTGGGCGCCGGTACCATCATCAGAGGCTATCAGATCCCCGAGATCTTCCCCCTGCGCAACATGCATCCCGAGGGAACCCCCGTCTTCCCTGCCATGTTTATTTCCGTGGCCTGCGGTGCCTGCTCCGGCTTCCACTCCACCCAGTCGCCCATCATGGCGCGCTGCTGCAAGAGTGAGAAAATGTCCCACCTGGTGTTCTATGGCGCCATGGTCTGCGAGGGCATCATCGCCCTGGTCTGGGCTGCCGCTTCCTGCGCTCTGTTCCCCATCGAGGGCGGCCTGATGACCGGTCTGAAAGCGGCTATGGCAGATGGCCAGTCCACGTGCATCTATAACATCTGCCTGACCACCATGGGCGGCTTCGGCGTTGTTCTGGCGATGCTGGGCGTTATCGCCTGCCCCATCACCTCCGGTGACACCGCGTTCCGTTCCGCTCGTCTGACCATTGCCGACGCGCTGCATATGGAGCAGAAGAGCTACAAGAACCGCCTGATTCTGACCATTCCTCTGCTGGCGCTGGGCGTTCTGGTTTCTCAGCTGGACTATACCTCCATCTGGAACTACTTTGCTTCCACCAACCAGATCCTGGCCGCCATCGTGCTGTGGACTGCTGCCATGTATCTGCGCCATGAGGGCAAGAACGCTTACATCGCGGCCGTTCCCGCAGCGTTCATGACTGCCGTTACCCTGTCCTTCGTGTTCGGCAGCAAGCTGTACCTGGGCGGCATTTCCTTCCTTGCTGCGATCTCCAGATATCTGGGCGTGGGCATCGCCGTTGTGCTGTTCGTGCTGTTTGCTGTTCTGGCTCCCAAGAAGGGTGCCAAGGCCGAGAAGCCCGCTGAGGCAAAGTAATCCATCCGTCTGACCACCTGAGAAAGGATTTTGCATATGTACATTCCGCCCAAAGCGCTTTCCGAGAAAATTCTGCCGCCGGAGGTTCTCCGCCCGGACAGAGTGTGCTGCACCCATTACGAGGACTTCGGCCTGGGCGACAAAGCGCTGTATGTGGGCATGTACGGCATCAACCGGATCGGCTACATTCCTCTGTCGGCGATCACCAGAGTTTTCAAGCGTCTGGCTGTGACCAAGGGATTTTTCGAAAACGGAAAAATCTATGGCACCCTGTGCTATCTGGTGGTATGCTACGACGGCAGGCAGAAGGCGTTCCGCTTCACCCATGAGGAGGATCTGAACGCCCTGCTGGCGGCGTTTCAGGAGAATACAACCATTCCGGTTGGAAAACCCTGACGGTCAGCGATTTCTACATCCAAACAAGTGGCCTCCCGCTGTAAAGCGGGAGGCCATTTTCTGTCTGCGGTTATAGGCTGCGCTTTCGGGGCTTTTCCGGCATCAATATTTCCGGGACAGCAGAGACTCGGCTTCCTCCCGGGTGATCTCCCCGGCGTTGCACCGCGCCATGATCTGCACGTCCTTGTCGTTGAGCTTGTAGCCCAAGTAGAAGAACGTGGAAATGATCATGCCGATGACGGGCACCAGGGCGTATACGATCCACAGCCCCTCCAGCGCCTCCGCGCTCTGCCGGATGTTCAGCGCCTTCAGCGCCTCGAAGCTCTCCGCCTCCACGGAGATCCAGTGGAAGCAGCCCAGCAGCGCCAGCGCAAGAGAAGAGGAAATGGCGGCGGTGATCTTCACGGAGAAGGTCTGAATGGCGAAGGTGATGCCCTTGGCGCTGATGCCGGATTTGTACTGGCCGTACTCGGCGCAGTCCGGGGTGAACATGAAGGCGAGAATGCCAACAATGCTCATGGGAACGGTGCGGATGCAGGTCAGCGTCAGGAACAGCGCCCGGTTATCGTAGCCCACAAAGAAAATTACCAGACCTAAGATGATGTTGACGATGTTGCACCAGAAAAGGGTCTTGAATTTATCCAGCTTTTTCAGGATGGTGGGCATGAGCATGGCGGCGAAAACACCCGGCACCATGTTCAGCAGATTCAGGACGATGGAGTAAAGGGAGTTGCCGAACAGGTAGAAGGAGACGAACAGCGTCACGGCGGCGGAGGTTTTCAGCGCGTCGGTGGCGCAGTAGCCGCCGTAGTAGGTCAGCAGGTATTTGTTCTTCCCCAGATAGGAGAACATCTGCCGGGGGGAGAAGTTTTCGTCCTCTTCTTCGGGTTTATAGTTGCGCTCCTTGCAGTTGAGAGACAACGGCACCATGGTCAGGGCGCTGAAAATGGACAGCGTGGCAATGGCAAGGCTGGCGCTCATGCCCACATTTTCGCTGATGAGGATGGGCAGCACCACGCCGTAGATCAGCACGCCCACCCCGGAGAACACCCGGTTGACGGAGAGCAGGGTGTTGCGCTCCGGCAGATTGTCGGTCATGGTGTTCAGCATGGCGTAGGCGGGGATGTCCGTCAGGGTGTACACGGTGTCCCACACCACGTAGGCCACGCCGAACCAGACGAGCTTCCCGGTCTCCCCCAGCGCCGAGGGGATGGAGAACAGAATGATGGTCACAACGGGGATCAGCGCGGTGGAGATCCGCAGCCAGGGCAGACTTTTCTGCCCGTTCTTGAATTTGACCTTGTCGAAGATGAAGCCGAAAATGGGGTCATTCACGGCGTCCCAGATCTTGACGATCAGCAGCACGATGGCGACCTTGGCAAGGTTCACGCCCTGCATGGCAAGGTAAGTGGAAATAAAAGCCGCCGTGATGTTGTAGTAAATGTTCTGCCCGATGAAGTATGTCCAGTAGCTCAGGCGCTCCTTGAAGGTGGTCATATACCCCGGATGTTTGTCTGCCATGGCGATCCGCCCCTCTCTTTACAATGGATCCATTCTACCATCGCCGAAAATGGAAGTCAATCGGCGGAGAAATCTTTGACATTTTGAACGGAATTTGGTAGTATAGGAAGGGAAAAAACGCCCCGTTTTTGGCAGAATGCCTTTGCGTAAGGCAGGGAGGAAGGAACGCTATGGCCAATGTTGTTGAAATAACGGATTTCTCCGCGCCGGAGCTGGACGTGTATGCCCGGCTGACGGAGGCGCAGCTGCTCAACCGGTTTGAACCGGCCAAGGGAGTGTTCATTGCGGAAAGCCCCAAGGTCATCCACCGGGCATTGGACGGCGGATACGAGCCGGTGTCGCTGCTCATGGAGCGCAAGGACATCACGGGGGCGGCGCGGGAGGTCATCGCCCGCTGCCCCGGGGTGCCTGTGTACACCGCGGACGAGGAACTGCTGTGCAATCTCACCGGCTACCATCTGACCCGTGGCGTGCTGTGCGCCATGCGCCGCCCGGAGCTTCCCAACCTGGAGGACGTCTGCGCCGGGGCAGCGCGGATCGTGGTTCTGGAAAACGTCCAGAACCCCACCAACGTGGGCGCGATCTTCCGTTCCGCCGCCGCGCTGGGCATGGACGCCGTGCTGCTGACCCCAGGATGCAGTGACCCGCTGTACCGCCGCAGCGCCCGGGTCAGCATGGGGACGGTGTTTCAGATCCCCTGGACGTTTACGGGGGACTGGCCGGGGGAGGGGATGGAGCGGCTGAGCCGTCTGGGCTTCCGAACCGCCGCCATGGCGCTGAGCGACGATTCCGTCTCCATTGACGACCGCCGTCTCATGGCGGAGGAAAAGCTGGCGGTGATTCTGGGCAGCGAGGGCGACGGCCTGAGGGAGACGACCACCGCCCGGTGCGACTACACCGTAAAAATTCCCATGTACCACGGCGTGGATTCTCTGAACGTAGCGGCTGCCAGCGCCGTGGCCTTCTGGCAGTTAAGGAAAGGATGATAACGATGGAACTGGTAAACGGACGTCCCGCGGACTGCGCCGGACGGCTTGAGAAGGAAATTCGCTGCTACGACCTGCTGGACAGTCTGGGAATCGACTACCGGCGCATCGACCACGAGGCAGCCATGACCATGGAAGCCTGCGAGGAAATCGACCGGGTGCTGGACGCGGTGATCTGCAAAAATCTGCTGCTGTGCAACCGGCAGTGTACGGAGTTTTATCTGCTGATGCTGCCCGGGGACAAGCATTTCAAAACCAGCGTTCTTTCCAAGGAGATCGGCTCCTCCCGCCTGAGCTTTGCCTCGCCGGAGTATATGGAGAAGTTTCTGGACATCACCCCCGGCTCCGTCAGCGTTCTGGGGCTGATGAACGATGGGGAGAACCATGTGCAGCTTCTCATGGACGAGGACGTGCTGAAGGGGGAGTTTATCGGCTGTCATCCCTGCATCAACACCTCCAGCCTGCGCCTGCGGACGGCTGACCTGATGGAAAAAATTCTCCCCGCCGTCCATCATAAGCCCCGGATCGTCACCCTGCCCCGGGAATAATTGCACGAAAAACTTCAATAAAACATCCTGAAGCGCCCTGCCGGGGCGCTTTTTCGTGCCAAAAAATCTGCCTATAAAAATAGTAGGAAAAAGACTTGACAAATGGAACAACATCGTGTATGATATAGCCAGTTAGCAGAGGCTAACCAAAAGCAAACGAAAAAGACGGCTTTATCATTTTGAATACGGGAGGTTCGAGCTATGGAAATTGCCACGATTTTGTCCGGCGCCGGTGCCGTTGCGGCAGTCACCATAACGTCTGTGGGCGTCATTTCCGTCCGGAAAAGCCTGCGCCGAATCGCCCGGAGCAAGGAGGGCGGCCGTGTCTGAGGAGCAGGTGGTTCGCAACTGCGCCCCCACTCTGGCGGGGTTGAAAACCGGCAGCCTGTTTGCCTGCCCCTACGAAAACCGGGAAGACCTGCTGGGTTTCCTGCGGAGCCTGAACCGGCGGCTTGGGAAAAAGGGCGTCCGGGCAGTCCCGCTGCGGATCCGTCAGGATCGGGCGCTGATCTACATTTACCGCCCGGCAAGGCTGGAAGAAGACCTTTCCCGCGCATCCTGTGAAGCGCTCCTCAGAGAGTTCGGCTACGACTGCCGGGGCGGCGGCCGCTGCCTGACAAAGCTCGCCCGGCGACTGAAGCAGCAGGAGGATTTCCCCCACGAGATCGGCCTGTTTCTGAGCTACCCGCCGGAGGACGTGAAGGGCTTCTTAGAACACAGACCCTGCAAGTGCGTGGGCTGCTGGAAGGTCTATGAAAACGAGGAAGCGGCGAAAAAAACCTTTGCCAGGTACAAAGCCTGCACAAGGGTCTACTGCCGCCAGCTTGCCAGCGGAATCGACATCGAACGGCTCACCGTAGCCGGATGATATAAGGGAATCTCTGAATAAATCGTCTTCGGCCGAACAGCGGATCTTTTCCGCTATCCGCGCAGTTTCAAAAGCGCGAAATATAGCGCAGCCGTTGTCGGCGTAAGCCAGCTTACGGCTGCGGCATACCCCTTGCGGGTACATACAGTATTCCTCCGCTTTTGAACCTTTCGGCTAGAGAAAAATCTCTCGCTGTCGGCTCTCGCCGATTTAATCAGAGCTTCCCAAAGAAAGGATTTTGAAAATGAAAGTTGCAGTTGTTTACTGGAGCGGCACCGGAAATACCGAGGCCATGGCACAGGCCGTTCTGGAAGGCGCAAAGCACGCCGGAGCGGAAGCGGAGCTGTTCACTGCCGCCGAGTTCGACGGAGGAAAGATGGACGAATTTGACGCGGTTGCCTTCGGCTGCCCCGCCATGGGCGCGGAGGAGCTGGAGGACGGTGAGTTCGCCCCCATGTTTGATTCCTGCGAGAGCAAGCTCTCCGGCAAGAAGATTGCCCTGTTCGGCTCCTACGGCTGGGGCGACGGCGAGTGGATGCGTACCTGGGAAGAGACCTGCCGGGACAAGGGCGCGAACCTGGTCTGCGACAGCGTGATCTGCCAGGAGACCCCCGACGATGAAGCCCTGGGCGCCTGCCGCCGTCTGGGCGAGGCGCTGGCCTGATACATTACCTTACTGTACAACGGATGCCAGATCGCAAAATACCTCCTAATCCGATTTCCTCAATCTGTATTGCACACACATCCTTCAACACACACATCCTTCAAACTGTACCGCGATTAGGCAGCCGACAGAAATCCCCCTGAGGCCTATCGAAAGCTGTCAGAACGTGCAGGCGCGTGTTTGCCTTCCAAATCCCCCCTTGAGATCCGTCCGGCATTTCCGGGAGAAATGGCTTACCAAGGGCAAACAGCCGCAGCCGAACCGTTCTGCCAGCTTTCGGATACGGCCGATAACGGCACAGCCGTGAAACAAGAAAAGCACGCTACCAAGCGTGCTTTTTTGTGGCGACCCGGAACGGACTCGAACCGTCGACCTCCAGCGTGACAGGCTGGCGTGCTAACCGACTGCACCACCGGGCCACAGAACCGGGATGATTGTATCAGAAAATGTTTGTTTTGTAAAGAGAAAATTTCACCATTTGAGGTGAGATGCCCGGAAACGACCGGTTTCGTTTCCGGGGTTGCTTTCTTTTGACGGGTGTGATATGATAATGAAAGGTATATTTTTCGGGAATTGTGTCATATTTTGCATAGAGGACGTGTATATCAATGAAAAAGCTGAGCCGCAGCGCATATGAGGACACCAAAGGATTTGTCCGGGCGGCGGAGGCGCTGCTGGAGGTAGTGGTCATAACCCTGCTGTATTACGGCGCGTTCCGCAAAGGGTACGAAATCGGATATTTTGCATACAAGGGCAAATATGTGCTGATGGGCATCTATGCGGCGCTGCTTTACGTCATGTTCCTGAACTCCGACTGCACCCTGTTCGGTCAGCTCCACCGGCTGGATCTGATCATCGGGCAGGTTATTTCCCTGTTTGTGGTGAATTTTCTCACCTATTTCCAGCTGTGTCTGATCGCCAATACCATGATCTCTGCGGGGCCGATGCTGCTTCTGCTTCTGGCAGAGATCGTCGTGGCGGTAGCGCTGATCTATGTGTACACCGAGCTGTATTATAAGCTGTATGCCCCCCACGACATGCTGCTGGTGTACGGCAACAAACGGGGCATCGGGCTGAAGATCAAGATGGACTCCCGCCGGGACAAGTACAATATCAGCAAGCTGATGAGCATTGACGAGGGGCTGGAAGCAGTGTACCGGGAGACCCGGAAGCATGACGCGGTCATCCTCACGGACATTCCTGCCCAGACCCGCAACGATATTCTCAAATATTGCTACCGCTACCGCATCCGCGCCTACGTCGCGCCAAAGCTCACGGACATCATGATCCGGGGAGCGAAGAACAATACCCTGTTTGATACACCCTTGCTCATGGTCAAGGGCACCGGCCTGACTCCCATGCAGCGCATCATCAAGCGCGCCATGGACTTGGTGCTCTGCGGCATTGCCATGATCCCCGTCGCGCCGGTCATGCTCATCATTGCGGCGGCCATCAAGATCGAGGACGGCGGCCCCGTGTTCTACAGGCAGAAGCGTCTGACCCGGGGCGGGCGGGAATTTGAGATCCTCAAGTTCCGCAGCATGATCGTGGACGCGGAAAAATACGCCGGGGCGGTGCTGGCCTCGGAGGACGACCCCAGAATCACGAAGGTGGGCAAGGTCATCCGCGCCGCCCGCTTAGACGAGCTGCCCCAGCTGATCAACATCCTGAAGGGAGACATGAGCATTGTCGGCCCCCGGCCGGAGAGAAAATGCCTGGCGGACGAGATTTCCAAGGAAATCCCGGAATTCTGCTTCCGCCTGAAGGTGCGGGGCGGCCTGACGGGCTATGCCCAGATCTACGGAAAATACAACACCGGCGCTTACGACAAGCTGCGTTTGGATATGATGTATATCGAGAACTATTCGCCCTTGCTTGACATCCGGCTGATCATCCTGACGCTGCGGATCATTTTCAGCAAGGACAGCACCGAGGGCATCGACGTGGCAATGGAGAACCAGCGGCGGGCGGACGAGCTCTGGCGGGAGCTGGACGACCAGAACGCGCCGGAGGAAAAAACGAAAAAAGGAAGCGTGGAATGAGCAGAAAGCATAAGCGCAAGCGCAACAGCATTCCGAGGATCGCCTTCGTGGGACTGGCCATTATCGTTCAGATCGTATGGCTGATCGAGCTGGCGGCGAGGCTGAACGCCCACTCTGCGTGGATTTCCGCGTGTGTCAGCCTGCTGAGCATCGTGGTGGTGCTTCGCCTGTATGGCAGGCACACCTCCACGGCCATGAAAATGCCCTGGATCATGCTGATCCTGGCGGCACCGGTGATGGGGCTGAGCCTGTTCCTGCTGTTCGACATTCTGGGAGACCCGGGCAGGGCGGGGAAGCGTATCCGCCGTTTCCGGGAGAAAATGGACGGCAGTCTTCCCCAGGACGAGGCGGTTCTGGCGCGGCTGGAATCGGAAAACCGTGCCGCCGGCAACCAGTTTCACTACCTTTCCGTCCACGAAAGCTGGCCTGTATACGAAAATACCAGCGTCCGCTACCTGGGCGATGGGGCGGAGACGCTGGAAGCCATGAAAGCGGATCTGGAAAAGGCCGAAAGGTTCATTTTCATGGAATATTTCATCGTGGCGGACGATTCGGCCTTTCAGGAAATTCGGGAAATTCTGGTGCGCAAGGTGCGCCAGGGGGTCGAGGTGCGGCTGATGTACGACGACATCGGCAGTCTTGGCTTTGTGAATCTGCGCTTTGCCGGAGGGCTGAGTGAGGACGGTATCCGCTGCCGGGTGTTCAACCCCGCCGTGCCGGTGGTCAACCTGTTCCTGAACCACCGGGATCACCGGAAGACCACGGTCATCGACGGCAAGGTGGGCTATGTCGGCGGTTACAACCTTGCGGACGAATACTTTGGCCGCGCCAGGCCCTACGGAGTATGGAAGGATACCGGCCTTCGGCTGGAGGGCGAGGCGGTCCGGAGCCTGACGGCGTCGTTTTTCGAGCTGTGGAACGTGACCACCAAGGAAGACGAGGACTTTGGGCGCTATCTCAACATCCGCCATAAGGTAAAATCAGAGGGGTTCGTGCAGCCCTTCAACGATAACCCGCTGTCGGAGGAGCGCACGGCGGAAAATGTCTACCTGAATCTGATCGGCCAGGCAGAGAAGACGCTGTATATCACCACGCCGTATTTGATCATCACCGACGAAATGAGCCGGGCGCTGCGCCTTGCGGCCAAGCGGGGGGTGGACGTGCGGATCATTACGCCGGGGATCCCGGACAAAAAGGTGGTATTTGCCATCACCCGCTCCTATTATGCCGGCCTTGCCCGGCAGGGGGTGCGTATCTACGAGTATACGCCGGGCTTCTGCCATGCCAAGCAGTGCCTGTGCGACGGGGAAATTGCCTCCATAGGCAGCTCGAATTTTGACTACCGGAGCCTGTACCACCATTTCGAGAACGACGTCCTGCTCTATGGCTGCGGCGCGATCGGCGACATGGCGCGGGATTTCGACACGCTGTTTGCCCAATGCACCGAGGTCACCCAGCGCTACAGCACCGGTAGGAGGGCAATTCTGCGGATATGGCAGTGTATTCTGCGGCTGTTTGCGCCGCTGGTCTGAGAAAAACGGAAAAAGCGAAAGGATTTTCCTCTCGCTTTTTCCCGTTCTACGGGGAATTTTCCGGGTACCCCCGGAGAAATCGCATATTCTGTGAACGCAATTTTATCTTTTTATGAATTTTAGCACTCAGGACTTGACAGTGCTAAAAAACGTGGTATAGTGTAGACGTACCAAAAAGAGGGGCGTAAAAAGGAAAGCCCCTCCGCAGGGAACATAGAAGATTTGAATGGAGGAATGACTTATGTTGCCTAGCATTTTTGGAGAGAATTTGTTTGATGATTTCTTTAACGATTCCTTTGGACTGATGAACGTATCCGAGGGGCGCAACCCTCTGTACGGTAAGCACGCCAAGAATCTGATGAAGACCGATATCAAGGAAAAGGAAGACGGCTACGAGCTGGCGATCGATCTGCCCGGCTTTAAGAAGGACGAGATCAGCATCGATCTGAGCGACGGCTACCTGACCATCGAGGCCGCAAAGGGTCTTGACAAGGACGAGGAGGACAAGAAGGGTCGCTATATCCGCCGGGAGCGTTACGCCGGTTCCATGAGCCGGAGCTTCTACGTGGGTGATGTGAAGCCCGAAGAGGTGTCCGCCAAGTTTGAGGACGGTATCCTGAAGCTGGATGTGCCGAAGGCCGGACAGAAGAAGCTGCCGGAGAACAACCGCATCTGCATCGAATAACCGGAAAACACCGCGCCACGGTTCCTGCGAACCGTGGCGCGTTTTTTTACTTTCCACCAAGGATCAGCGTGCGCAGAACGGGAATGCGCTTGATAAGCGCGATCAGCGGGGGCAGAAGCAGCGCCAGCAGCATCGGCAGGAGCAGGTACATGCTCCACACGGGGAAATGCAGCAGCTTATCCATCGCCCAAGCCAGCAGCACCAGCAGGGGATAGTGCAGGACGTAAATGCCGAAGCTGCGGCCGGACATGTACCGGGTGAAGGCGGTCTCCTTATCCAGCCAACGCTTCCCTGCGCCCAGCACGGCAAGGCAGGCAAACCAGGCGTAGAGATTGGTAAGGGGAGCTTTCAGATTGTCAAGAGCGGCGTAATTCTGCCCCCAGAAGCGCACCGTGTAGACGACGGCCAGCACACCGCTCATGGCAAGCGTACAGGGCGCCCACTTGGCCAGCAGGGACTGAATATGTTCATGGGAGAACAGAATGTAGCCCGCAAGGAAGCAGAACAGGTAAAATCCGTTGCGGTAGACCTCGATCACCGGGGTGTTCAGAACATAGCTACTGCCCCACATGCCGAGCACCAGAAGGCAGATGACGGGGAAATTCGCCTTGCCGCCCAGCTGCCACAGCCGGTCTTTTTTGTCCAGCCTGCGGATCAGCACCAGCACCACCTCGCACAGCAGCAGCTCGTGGAGGAACCACAGAACCCCAATTCCGGACATGCACCATATAAGATATTTGATAAGCCCCGGAACCTGACCGCCGCTGCCGCCGAAGATGTTCGCGTACTGGTCGGTGACCCAGCCGGTGCTCCATCCGATGAGGAAAATGATGGCGACGGAGGGAATGAGCTGGCGGCGGACTTTGCCTTTCAGGTATTGCCTGCCCGTCTGCTTTTCCAGACTGTACCGGGCGCAGATGCCGGAGATCATGAAAAGCGCCGCCATGAACCAGGGGTAGAGCACGTACAGCGGTGCGTCCAGCGCCGGAATGCCGGGGATAAGTACGTTGGTGATGACCCCGACGCTGTTGAACTGGTAAAATACGTGGTACACTGCGACCAAAAGCACGATGCCGTAGCGCAGATTGTCCAGAAACGGTTTCCTCATGATTTTCCTCCCCGCAGATGGCGGTTGATACGGTTGGTTTTATGCCTGATGGAAAGCAGAATGATTCCCCAGACCAGGGCGTAGCCCGCCGCAAAGCACAGAGTGAAGGTGCCGATAAACGCCCAATCCCGGGGTATCCAGTTGTTCAGCAGATAGATCAGCAGATAGTCCAGATACAGCGCCCCGGCGTGAATCGCGGTGGCGGAGAGCAGGGGCAGACGCTCAATCTGATAGACGACGCCGATGCCCGCCGCGATAAAGGCCAGCAGGGTCACCGTCACGATCCCCATGCAGACCTCTCCGGGGGCGAGGGAAGTGACCTGCCCGTTGGCGCCCAGAACGCCGTAGATGATGGCAAGAACCAGCGGCCCGCCGGAAGCGGCCAGCAGACCCCGCTTCAGAAATGTCAGACAATATTGTTTCATAGATTATCGTACCTCCTTTTGATTTCCGCGAAGCACCGCCGGGAGACATATTCCCGGTAGCCGCTTTGGAAGACGGCGTCCACCGCGCCGTTGAAGGAAGCGGTGAAGCGCTCCAAATGGGCTTCGTTGGCAAGCGCCGATTTGTTGATGCGGATGAAGGACGCGGGAAGCATGGCCTCCAGCTCGTACAGCCGCAGCTTCAGGCGGCAGCGTTCGCCGCTGCAAGTAACGGCATAGGTTTTTCCGTCCAGAACGGTGACGCACTCGATGTCGGAGAAGGGGAGCATCCGCATACCGTCTTCGGTGTAGGCCGCGACCCGGTCGGAGCCGTCGTGCTGCTGGACAAGCAGCTCCAGTTCGTCGGTAAGACGGCTGCGCTCGTGGACGGTGGCGACCACCGATTCCTCCTGGGTTTTATCAATAACCAGCTTGAATTTCATGGGGCACCTCCTTGTGCTTACACTATAGCACAAAAAAACCAAAAATGTTGAAAAATCCGTTCAACGGTCAAAATTGACTGCTGAACGGTAAAAAGCAGGAAACCAATTTCTTCGGCGGTGAGGAAAGCACCGCATATTTTTTGCAGATCGCTTTTTTTTTTGGGGGAATCACGCTATAATGATAAAGAATATATTTTGGAGAGGATCGTATGGCAAATAAAAATCAGGACTGGGACGATCTGGGAAGAAGCATTCAGGACATTGTGGATAAGGCGGTCAATTCCCATGACTTTCAGAAGCTGAACCAGACGGTCAGTCAGGCCGTGGGCAAGGCCGTGGATATGGGGAGCGAAGCCGTCCGTAAGGCGATGGAAGCTGCCGCCCGCCCCACGACCCCGCCTGCCAGACCCGTCTACCGGGAGGTCGAGGCCACGGTCGTGGAGGAAAAGAAAGACCTTCCCGTGCTTTACGCCGGAACCGGCGGCGAGACCGCCGTGGGACTGGTGAAGATCGTAGGCGGCGGTCTGGCGCTGCTTACCGGGTTTATCTCGTTGATTGCGCTGCTGGTCAGGCTGATCGTGGGAATTGGTCTTGGGGTCGCGTCCACCGTGATCACGGCGGGCGGCATTGTTGCCGGAACGTGGCTGATTGTCAGCGGCATCCGCAAGCTGGGATGGGTCAGCCGGTTCAAGATGTACAAAAGAACCCTGGGAGAAAATACCCACTGCACCCTGGAACGGCTGGCGCGGAGCGTCGGAAAGAACGTGAAGTTCGTCCGACGGGAATTGCAGAAGATGATTGACAAGGGGCTGTTCCTGGAAGGGCATATGGACAGGGAGGAAACCTGTCTCATCACCAGCGACGAGACCTACCGGCACTATGAGCAGAGCCGTCTGGCGCTGGAAGAACGTCAGCGGCAGGAGGCTGCCGCCAGCGCCCCGAAGGTGTCCACTCCCCATGACCCCCAGGTGCAGGAGGTTCTGGATCGGGGCAACGCCTTCATCGCCCAGATTCGCGCCTGCAACGACGCCATTCCCGGGGAGGAAATTTCCGGGAAGATTTCCCGGATGGAGCTGATCGTCCGCCGTATCTTTGAGCGGGCGGAGGCGCACCCGGAGGTAGTCCCCGACTTGAAGAAGCTGATGGACTACTACCTACCCATGACGGTGAAGCTCCTGAACGCCTACGCGGACATGGACGCCCAGCCTGTGCAGGGGGAGAACATTCAGGCTTCCAAGAAGGAAATTGAGGCCACGCTGGATACGCTGAATCTGGCATTCGAGAAGCTGCTGGACGACCTGTTCCGGGATTCCGCCATGGACGTTTCCAGCGACATTTCCGTCCTCAACACCCTGCTTGCCCAGGAGGGACTGACGGAGGACGGCCTGTCCCAGATGAAGAAGCAGCAGACATTGTAAAAATACATGATATAGGAGGTCAATTATGGACGCTGAATACAAGGATATGAACGAAGCTACGCCCATCCCCAGCTTGACGCTGGAGCCGGAGCTGGAAGATACGCCTAAGCTGGTGGTGGCCGAGGAAACGCAGATGCAGCAGCCCAAGGTCGCCGAGCCGGTGCTGACGCCCCAGGAGCAGCAGATGGTCAATGATTTTGCCCGGAAGATCGACGTGGAGAATACCGCCCAGATCTTGCAGTACGGCGCGGGCACCCAGAAGAAAATGGCCGATTTCTCCGACGCCGCCCTTGCCAACGTGCGCACCCAGGATTTGGGCGAGGTGGGCGACCTGATCGTCAACGTGGTGGGGGAGCTGAAGGGCTTCGACGCCGAGGAGGAGAAGGGGTTCCTCGGCTTCTTCCGCAAGCAGGCGAACAAGCTGGAGGTCATGAAGAGCCGCTATGCCAAGGCGGAGGTCAACGTGGAGAAGATCGGCGACGCCCTCCAGCAGCACCAGGTACGGCTGCTGAAGGACTCCGCGATGCTGGATAAGATGTACGAGCAGAACCTTGCCTACTTCAAGGAGCTGACCATGTACATTCTGGCAGGCAAAAAGAAGCTGCAGGAAGTACGGGAAGGCAAGCTGAAAGACCTGGAAGCGAAGGCGCAGGCCACCGGCCTTGCGGAGGACGCCCAGGCGGCAAGAGACTTAGCGGACAAGTGCAGCCGGTTCGAGAAGAAGATCTACGATCTGGAGCTGACCCGCACCATTTCCATCCAGACCGCGCCCCAGATCCGAATGATCCAGAACAACGACAATGTGATTGTGGAGAAAATCCAGACCACGCTGATGAACACCATCCCCCTGTGGAAGAACCAGATGGTTCTGGCGCTGGGCATTGCCCATTCCAACGAGGCCGCCCAGGCGCAGCGGCAGGTCAACGACATCACCAACGCCCTGCTGAAGCAGAACGCCGAGAAGCTGCACATGGCCTCCGTGGAGACCGCGAAGGAAGCCGAGCGGGGCATCGTGGACATCGAGACCCTGAAAAAGACCAACGCCGAGTTGATCCAGACGCTGGACGACGTAATGAAGATCCAGTCCGAAGGCCGGGAGAAGCGTCTTGCCGCCGAAGCGGAAATGGCGAAGATGGAGAACGACCTCAAGGGCAAGCTCCTGGAGATCCGCGGCGGCGTATAACGCTGGAAAACGCAGTACCGGAGTATCATCGGTACTGCGTCTTTGCGTTTGACAAAAGGGCGACCCCGCAGAATGCGGGATCGCCCAAGGCTGCAAAATTTCCTCAGCAGCCGAAACCGCACAGACGGCTCAGCAGCTGCCAAATGGAGCTGCAATCAGAATTGTTGGTGCTGCAATTAAAAAAGAACATCTTGCCAACCTCCTGTTTCAGTATTTGCCTCGCGAGGACAAAAGGATTGTAACCGATTCGTAATCAATTTTCAAGCTGTAAATTCTGGAAACGGAGTAAAATGAGATTATTTGAAGGAATTATGAACGATAAAGTGGAAAGAAGCAATATCCCATACCGCGTTATCCGCAGCAGCCGAAGAACCATTTCGGTGCAGATCGTCCCGGGGGGCGAGGTGCTGGTGCGGTGTCCCAAGCGGATGTCCAACGGGGATATTCGTCGATTTGTGGAAAGCAAATACGATTGGATCAAGAAGCATCTGGAAAAGCATACTGCGGCGGCGCGGCTTCCCGCGTTCACGGGCGAGCAGATACAATCGCTTGCCCGGCAGGCGCGGCAAACGATACCGGAACGTGTGGCCTATTTTGCGCCGCTGGTGGGCGTGACCTGCGGCAGAATCACCATCCGCAGTCAGCATACCCTGTGGGGAAGCTGCAGCGGCAAGGGAAATCTCAGCTTCAACTGCCTGCTGATGCTCACGCCGCCGGAGGTGCTGGACTATGTGGTCGTCCACGAGCTGTGCCACCGGAAGGAAATGAACCACTCCGCCCGCTTCTGGGCGGAGGTCGGGCGGGTTTTGCCGGACTATCAGACCCAGAGAAAATGGCTGCGGGAAAACGGCACGGCGCTGATTTCCAGACTGGAAAGGTAGTTCCCAAGCGGTTTTTTCGACAAACACATGCACCGAATCGTCACCCGGATACTATAATGGTTACGGGAGGTGCGATGTGGAACATTATGTCTGGTTGGCGCTGGCGGCGACACTGGGGACGTGGTTTGTGACGGCACTTGGCGCTGCCACGGTGGTCTTTTTCAAATCCCCCGGTACCAAGGCGCTGAATCTTATGTTGGGCTTTTCCGCCGGCGTGATGATCGCGGCCAGCTTCTGGTCGCTGTTACAGCCCGCCATCCAGCGGGCGGAAGCCGCAGGGAATACGCCTGCCTGGCTTGTGGCGGTGTCCGGGTTCCTGCTGGGGGCGCTGTTCCTGTGGGGGTCGGATAAGGCCGTCTGCTTTGCCAGAAAAAGAGCGGGCATGGCAATGCCCGGAGAACGATTGAACCGCATTATCATGCTGGTGCTGTCCATCACCCTGCACAATATTCCCGAGGGGCTTGCCGTGGGCGTGGCCTTCGGGGCGCTGGGAACCGGCGCAAGCCCGGATGGGCTGATGGGGGCGGTGTCCATCGCGGTGGGCATCGGTTTGCAAAATTTCCCGGAGGGGGCGGCGGTGTCCGTGCCCCTGCGGCGGGAGGGCTATTCCCGGCGCAGGAGCTTTCTGCTGGGGCAGGCGTCCGGCCTGGTGGAGCCGGTTTCCGGGGTGATCGGCGCGCTGCTGGTGGTGACGGTGGAAGCGATTCTGCCTTATGCCCTTGCCTTTGCCGCCGGGGCGATGATTCTGGTGGCGGTGCATGAGCTGATACCGGAGTGTCAGCAGAATCAGAAGGAGCAGCCCTACTGCGCTACCATGGGCATCATTCTGGGCTTTGCGGTGATGATGCTCCTGGACGTGATGCTGGGGTAGGGGTCGGGAGCGGCGGCGCACAAACGCGCGGCGCTGCCCCGGAAAAACATGACCAAACGGTCTGCTGCGGCAGGCCGTTTTTTGTTGTATTTGCGCATTGACAGATAAATGTATAGATGTATAATTGTATACATTGAAACAGAAAAACGGAAAGGGGCTTCCTCTATGCTAGAGATTTCCAGTAAGACCAACCTGTTGGAGCAGAAATCCTACAAATATTCCCTCCAGGACGTGGCGGAACCGAATTTGCAGCGGGATGTGTATTCCTACGGCACCATTCCCAAGGTGGCGTTCAACCACCGCCGGGTGCCCATGTCCATGCCGGAGGAGATCTGGATCACGGACACCTCCCTGCGGGACGGTCAGCAGTCCGTGGAGCCGTATTCCGTTGACCAGATCGTGAATATCTACAAGCTGCTGAGCAAGCTGGGCGGCCCCTACGGCATCATCCGCCAGACGGAGTTCTTCGTCTACAGCAAAAAAGACCGGGAGGCCATCGAAAAGTGCATGGCACTGGGACTCAAATTCCCGGAGATCACCAGCTGGATCCGGGCGACGAAGGAAGATTTCCGGCTGGTGCATGACCTGGGCATCAAGGAAACCGGCATTCTGGTCTCCTGCTCGGATTACCACATTTTCAAGAAAATGAAGATGACAAGACGCCAGGCCATGGACTACTACCTTGCTACGGTGAAGGAAGCCTTCAATGCCGGCGTCATTCCCCGCTGTCATCTGGAGGACATCACCCGGGCGGATTTCTACGGCTTCGTGGTGCCCTTCGTCAACGAATTGCAGCGGCTGAGCCGGGAAGCGGGGGTGCCGGTGAAAATCCGCGCCTGCGATACCATGGGCTACGGCGTCCCCTTCACCGAGGCGGCGCTTCCCCGAAGCGTGGCGGGCATCGTCTACGGCCTGCAGCACTATTCCGACGTCCCCAGCGAGCATCTGGAGTGGCACGGCCACAACGATTTTTATAAGGGCGTGGCCAACGCCTCCACGGCCTGGCTCTACGGCGCCTGCGCGGTCAACTGCTCCCTGCTCGGCATCGGCGAGCGGACGGGCAATGTGCCGCTGGAGGCCATGGTGTTCGAGTACGCGTCATTGCGGGGGTCCCTGGACGGCATGGACACCACGGTCATCACCGAAATTGCCGATTACTTCAAAAACGAGATCGGCTACCAAATCCCCCCCATGACGCCCTTTGTGGGCAGCGCCTTCAACGTCACCCGGGCGGGCGTCCACGCCGACGGGCTGATGAAGGACGAGGAAATCTACACCATTTTCGATACAAAAAAGATTCTGAACAAGCCCGCCACGGTGCAGATCAGCAAGACCTCCGGCCTTGCCGGCATCGCCTACTGGATCAATCAGACCTACGGCCTGGAAGAGGACGAAAAGCTGGACAAAAAGTCGCCGCTGGTGGCTGCCATGAAGCAGTGGGTGGATCAGCAGTACGAGGACGGCCGCCAGACGGTCATGACGGAGCGGGAGCTGAAAGAGAAGATCCGCCAGCTTGCCCCCGATTTTGCCAAAAAGGGGATGAAAAAATGAATCAATTCAAAACCACGTCTCTGGCGGATCAGGTCTTTGAGAAGCTGGAGAACGACATCATTCAGGGCGTCTATCCCCGCGGGGAAATTCTGACGGAGCTGAAGCTGGTGGATCAGCTGGGCGTCAGCCGTACCCCCATCCGGGATGCGCTGCGCCGTCTGGAACAGGAGCGGCTCATCGAGGACACCGGCAAGGGCTCCCGGGTGGTGGGCATCACCGAGGAAGACCTGGAGGACATCATGAACATCCGTCAGCGCATCGAGGGACTTGCCGCTTACTACGCCACGAAAAACATGACTTCGGAGGGACTTGCCCAGCTGACCCATATCGCCGATCTTCAGGACTTTTACTTCGACAAGGGAGACGCCGAGCTTCTGCGGCAGGTGGATGAGCAGTTCCACGACACGATCTGCTATTTAAGCAAGCGCACCGTCATTATGGATACGCTGCTCCCCCTGCACCGGAAGACCCGGCGCTACCGCCGCATCTCCATGGAGGACTGGTCCCGCACCGTCAACACCCGGAAGGAGCATCGGGCGATTCTGAACGCCATGGCCTCCGGCGACGCAGACCTGGCGGAAAGCCTCATGGCAAAGCATATTGAAAACGCAAAAGAGCACATGTTGGGAGGATTCAAAAATCATGGGTAAGACAATCGCACAGAAAATCATCGCGTCCCATCTGGTATCCGGGGACATGACCCCCGGCAGCGAGGTGGCGCTGCGCATCGACCAGACCCTGACCCAGGACGCCACCGGCACCATGGCCTATCTGGAATTCGAGACCATGGGCATTCCCAGAGTGAAGACGGAAATGAGCATCGCCTACGTCGATCACAACACCCTCCAGTGCGGCTTTGAGAACAGCGACGACCATCGCTATTTGCAGACCGTCACTGCCAAGCACGGCGTGTATTTCTCCCGCCCCGGCAACGGCATCTGCCATCAGGTGCATCTGGAACGCTTCGGCAAGCCCGGCAAGACCCTCATCGGCTCCGACAGCCACACCCCCACCGGCGGCGGCATCGGTATGCTGGCCTTCGGCGCGGGCGGAATGGACGTGGCGGTGGCCATGGGCGGCGGCGCGTACTATATCACCATGCCCAAAATGTACAAGGTAAACCTGACGGGCAGGCTCAGACCCTACGTCACCGCCAAGGACGTGTCCCTGGAGCTGCTGCGGATCCTCTCCGTCAAGGGCGGCGTGGGCGCGATCATCGAGTGGGGCGGCGAAGGCATTGCCACCCTGTCCGTCCCGGAGCGGGGCACCATCACCAACATGGGCACCGAGCTGGGCGCTACCACCTCCATTTTCCCCTCCGACGAGGTCACGAGAAAGTTTCTGGCCGCCCAGGGCAGGGAAGGGGACTACGCTCCTCTCGCCAGTGACCCGGACGCGGAGTACGATAAAATCATCAATATTGACCTGAGCACCCTGAAGCCCATGATCGCCTGCCCCCACAGCCCGGACAACGTGGTGGCCGTGGAGACGCTGAAGGACGTGAAGGTCGATCAGGTGTGCATCGGCTCCTGCACCAATTCCTCCCTGTATGATATGCTGAAGGTCGCCGCCATGCTGAAGGGCAAGACCGTTCATCCCTCCGTCAGCATGTCCGTTTCCCCCGGCTCCCGGCAGGTGCTGACCATGCTCAGCGACTGCGGCGCACTGTCGGACATTCTCGCCAGCGGTGCGCGGCTGCTGGAATGCGCCTGCGGCCCCTGCATCGGCATGGGCTTCTCCCCCAACTCCGGCGGCGTTTCCTTAAGGACCTTCAACCGGAATTTCCTGGGTCGCTCCGGCACCCGGGACGCGCAGGTGTATCTGGTTTCCCCGGAGACCGCCGTGGCCTCCGCCCTGACGGGATACATCACCGACCCCACCACCATTGACCGGCCGCTGGATGTGACCATGCCGGAAAAGTTCCTGGTGAACGACTCCGCCGTGCTGCCCCCTCTCCCTGCGGATAAGGCGGCGGACGCCCAGGTGCTCCGCGGCCCCAACATCAAGGAATTTCCCAAGAGCAAGCCCTTTTCCGACAGCCTGACGGCGAAGCTGGTGCTGAAGGTAGGCGACAACATCACCACCGACCACATCATGCCCGCCGGCGCGAAGATTCTGCCCTACCGGTCGAACATCCCCTACCTGAGCAAATTCTGCTTCGAGGTCTGCGACCCCACCTTTGCCGAGAGAGCCAAGGCGGCGGGGGACGGCATCGTCGTAGGCGGCAGCAACTACGGCCAGGGCTCCTCCCGGGAGCACGCGGCACTGGTGCCCATGTATTTGGGTATCCGGTGCGTCATTGCCAAGTCCTTCGCCAGAATCCACATTGCAAACCTGATCAACGCAGGCATTCTGCCGGTGACCTTTGAAAATCCGGAGGACTACGACAGGCTGAGTCAGGACGCCGTTCTGACCATTTCGGACATTGCCGGCGGCATGGAGCAGGGCAGACTTGCGGTCACTGCCGACGATGGCTTCAAATTTTATGTAAACTGCGCCCTGACGGAGCGTCAGAGAGCGATCCTGCTGGCAGGCGGGCTGCTGAACTACACGAAGGAGGGCGGACAATAATGAGGGAGATCACACTGGCCTGTGAGGCATTTCAGAAGCTGCTGGAGGAGCAGCTGGAGAGAATCCGGAACATGAACGGAGAAAAGACGGATTTTGCCACCAAAAAGCAGGTTGCTATCGGCGTCATTGACGGCGACGGCATCGGCCCCGTCATCACGGCGCAGGCCACCCGTGTGCTGGAAAAGCTGCTGGCGGAGGAAATTGCGGCGGGTTCCGTCGTTATCAAGCAGATCGAGGGGCTGACCATTGAGAACCGCATGAGCTGCGGCAAGGCCATTCCCGACGACGTTCTTGCGGAGATCAAGACCTGCGACGTGCTGCTGAAAGGCCCCAC
>DJNI01000086.1:0-210 GCA_002436765.1 Clostridiales bacterium UBA6468 | reverse complement strand
GTGGCCATGCGCCGGGAGCTGGATCTGTACGCCAACTGCCGCCCCGTGTGCATCCCCGAAAAGAACATCGACTGGATGTTCTTCCGGGAGAATACCGAGGGCGAGTACGTTCTGGGCAGCCGGGGCGTGGAACTGCCCGGCATGGCGGTGGATTTCAAGGTGACCACGGATCCCGGCACCCGCCGCATCGCCAGAGCCGCTTTTGACTAC
>DJNI01000069.1:36311-41846 GCA_002436765.1 Clostridiales bacterium UBA6468 | reverse complement strand
TTACGGAAGCGGGGCTATCTTCTGGCAATCGGCTCTTCCAGCAAGAATACCCGTCAGATTCTGACCCGGCTTGGTCTGGAACATTTCTTCGATGCCGTTGCGGACGGAACGCAGATCACCCGGTCCAAACCGGACCCGGAAGTATTCCTATTGGCTGCTTCCTTACTGGGTATATCCCCGGAGCAGGCCATCGTCATAGAGGATGCCGAATCCGGCGTCCAGGCCGCGGAAGCAGGACATTTTCGGGTCATTGGGATACGGTCAAAGGAAAATGATCCGGATTCCGATATAACCATCAAGAAACTGTCTGACCTGACGGAAATTTTATGAGGAAAGCCCCATGGTAGGGAAGCTCAGAATAAACCGCCTTCGGCTGAGCAATGGATTTTCCCCGTCCGTGCAGTTCCAAAAGCGGAAATACATACGGTATTCCTCCGCTTTCAGGACTTTCGTCTGGTGAAAGATCTCTCGCTGCCGGCTCTTGCCGATTGAATCAGAGCTTCCTTACATCTGAAAAAGCGGCAGCTTCGGCTGCCACTTTTTACGTTCCCTGTTGAAGAATTACCTGTAGAACGTATTTCCTCCGATGAACTCCCGCACCAGACTGGTGGGGGGAATTTCGTCGTCTACGTCCGCTTCCCGAATGTAGTTGAGAATCTTGACGATGTTGCGAACCTCGTCATAGCATTCGTCCTCCGGCTGAACTGCGGTGAGCAGGGGGAAAATGTGCTTTTTCAGCACCGCCAGCTCGTAGAGCGTGGAGCTGTTGAAAATCACGTCGGCATTCTCCTGATAGGGGAAAATCCACCGCTTTTCACCCCGCTGGACGCTGTCCCACATGGAAAGCGTATGCTGCACCGACGCACCCCGGGTCTCGTAGTCCCGGACGATGCGCCGCAGGAGACGCAGATAGCTTGTGGGAATCCGGTTGTGATTGTCCAGGTTCAATGGCAGCAGGGGACTGACATACAGGCGGAAAATCAGCTTTTTGTCCACGCTTTCCGGCAGCATGGCGGGGTTCAGACCGTGAAGCCCCTCCACGATGATGACGGAATCCGCTTCCAGACGCAGCCGCCTGCCCCGCCACTCCCGCTTTCCGGTGAGGAAGTTGAAGGACGGAAGCTCCACCTCCCCGCCCGCCAGCAGCGACGTCATGTCCTCCCGGAACAGAGCGCAGTCAATGGTGTTGATGTGCTCCAAGTCCAGCTTGCCGTCGGGGCCGGGGGCGATCTTGTCCCGGTCGATGTAATAGTCGTCCAGGCTCATGAGGATGGGCTTTTTGCCGTGGACGCGGAGCTGGATGGCAAGGCGGTTTGCCGAGGTCGTCTTGCCCGAAGAGCTGGGGCCTGCCAGCAGCACGGCCTTCGCCCCCCGCCGGCACACCTGGTCGGCCACCTGGGAAAACCGCTTTTCGTGCAGGGCCTCGTTGACGCGGATCAGCTCCCGGATGCGGCCGGAATTCGTCAGGTCGTTGAGGTCGGCCACCGTCTGGCACTCCATCAGCTCGCCCCAGCGCTCCCCCTCGTTGAACACGCTGAAAAAGTTGGGCATGGGCGGCACCTTGGCGCAGACCTCCGGATCGCCGTCGTCCGGGTAGACGAACACGAAGCCGCCGTCCGCCGGGAGAATGTCCCACACCGTCAGATACCCGGTGGAGGGCATCATTTCGCCGTAGTAATAGTCGGCAAAGTCGCCGTAGGCGTACTCGTCGAAATAATCCACCGTCCGCCAGGAAAGAAGCCTTGCCTTGTCGGTCTGCCCTTCCTCCCGGAACCGGTCAATGGCCTTTTGCAGCTTTACCCGGCGGCGGATCAGGGGGATGTCCTGCCCCACCAGCTCACTGACCCGCGCTTTCAGGATCGCAGCGGAAAAATCCGCTGCCCCTTCGACGCGGATGTACACGCTGGAACCCAGGGTACAGGTCATTTTCGCCGCCGCCTCCGGCCACAGCTGCCGGATCGCGAGGAAAATAGCAAACTGCGCCGTGCGGATATAGCACTCCTTACCCGCCGGGTCGGCGTAGCGGAGCAGGCGGATCTCGCCGTTGGACGCCGCCATCGCCCGGCGCATGGACGGACGGTCGGCCTCCGCCTCTTTTTGCCGCACGGGAATATAATTTAATGTAAAGACCTCACCGGCGATTTTCGCGGCAAGGGGCCTTTCCGTCAGCGTACCGCCGTCCAGCCCCAGCTGCTTCACCAGTTCCAGCAAACTCTGTCCCGGCCGGGGCAGCACCTTCCGTCCGTCCATTGTCAAATCCATAGCGTTACCTCCTTGGGGAAATTGCACAAAACGTGTGCTGTATTATAGCACACGCTAAACTGTCCCCAACGGCCATTGGCCTTTTGGGACAAGGGGATTGCAGTCTGCCGCGCGCACTCCTTGGCCGCCGTAGGCGGCCAACTCGCACACTTGCAGCCTGAGAGGTATTTTTCGTCAGGTACACGCCCTGACGAAAAATGATTCCGACTTTATTTGCCGCCTGCGGGCGGCAAACTCTGCGAGGCTTTTGGGGCGCGCTTACGTGTGTTGTATTGTAACACACGCTTATATTTTTCGCAAGTTCTATCTTGATTTTGCACCGCAATGCCGCAGCAGCAGATATCCTATTACACCGATAATCAGCAGCGCCGCCATCCATGCCGGTCTTGTCCAGGCTGGGGTGGTGACGAATATGGCCGTGGGGCCGTCCGCGCCGCCGATGATGCCGATGGTCGCCGCGCCCCCGCTGTGTGCAAGCTCACGGCGAAGCAGGAAATAGCCGATCAGGGAAACAACACCGTCGTACAGCAGCCGCGCGCCGCCGAGCGCCGCGATCCCCAGAAACAGGAAGCGCCATGGGCTTTTCCGGTAGGCATAGTCCTTCATCTGCTCGTTGAGATCGGCGGCCGCTTTCGCCGGAGTGCCAAGCTCGGCGTAGATTTCCTCGTCGGTCTGCCCCGCCTCCCGGCGGGCAACTATGGAGCTTTGGAAATCGCTCATGACCCTCGCCTTTATCTTCAGGGGCAGGTTCAGCCGCCGCTCCACCGCGTTCACGTAGTTCTTCATTTTCTTTTCCGCCTGGGTCATGGTTCTTTTCCTCCCTGCAAAAATGCGTTTACCGTACCGTCAAACTCCTGCCATACGCGTTGGCGGCGGAGATTTTCCGCTTGGCCTAAGTCCGTGGCTTCGTAGATCTTCTTCGGCGCCGTGCGTCCCTCCCCGGTTGCCCATTGGGAGCGGATCATGCCGTCGTCCTCCAGGCGGTACAGGATCGGGTACAGCGTCCCTTCCTTCAGGGAAAACCGCCCCTGAGAGGATGTTTTCAGCGCCGAAAGCAGCTCATAGCCGTAAGCGGGCTTCGTGCAGATCAGCTTCAGCACCAGCATTTCCAGCACGCCCTTTTTTAACTGCTGGGTAAATCTGTCCTCCATCGGCGTCCCTCCTATTTAGCATTGCTAAGTATTTGTAATATAGCATCCTTTCCTGATTTTGTCAAGGGGAAAGGGACTTGCCCATTCGGGCAAGTCCCTTTGCAAGCTATCCCAACTTTGTCAGCGTAGTTCCCGGGTAATAGTGCGCCAGAATTTCCTGGCAGGTGCTTCCCGTAATCGCCATGGCGTCCGCGCCGTACTGGCTCATGCCCACCCGGTGGCCGTAGCCTCTGGTGGTAATGGTAACAGTATCCTCGGTAGTAGAGACAGAAAACGCCGTGGAGCGCAGACCCAGTAGCGAACGAAGAAAAGTCCCCTTGTAGGTCGTCCCGCCGATGGTGATGGTATCGACGCCGCCGCCATCGGTGTAGGTCACGTCCCGGAACCAGCTTCCGGGGCTTCCGCTGAGGGTAACACCCAGAGCGTCCTGAAACGCATCCGCCGAAAAGCGCACCGTATCCGTATAATGCGCCGCCTTTTCCTCCCCGGGACTGGCCACGGCCTGCAAATAGGGAAACTCCGTTCCCCACACCGCCGCTGCGTCCTCCGTGCTGCCGCCGGAGCAGGAAAAATACGTTGCTTCGATCAGCTCTCCCTCGTAGGTCAGCACCCAGCCGGAGGTTGCGGCCACGGCGGCGCGTACCTTTTTAAGCCCTTCCTCCGTGCCGCCCTGAGACAGATAGTCCTCTTGGCTGATATAACCCTGACAGCACGCGCTGCTGGTGCAAACGGAGCAGTCCCCATGCTTGCCCCCGGTCTCCCACGCCTTCCGGGCATACGTCCGGGCGACCACCGACTGGGCCTCCAGCGCTTCGCTTTCAAAGGATACCGGCATCTCTGCCAGCACCACGCCGACGAGGTAGCCGTCCATATCCGTCTGGGAAACCGTCCCGTCCTCCTGCCTGACCAGCACGGGAAGCCGCACGGTCTCCTGCACTGTAGGCTGTACGGTCTGCGCCGTCGTTTCCGGCGGCGTATCCGTCTGACGCGCCGCAATGCTCAGCACGATCCCCGGCACCACCAGCCCCATGACGGCGGCGGTCAGAATGTCCTTTGCCAATGTTCTCATCGGTATCCCCTCCCGAAGATATGGTAGCACACGGCGGGACAGAATGCTGTCAAACCAGGCGCAAAGAAATACAGCCCGCAGGCAAAACCTGCGGACTGTATTCGGGGGTTGGAAATTCGGGAAAACTCTTTTTAATTGCCCTTATTGTGGCAGGAACCGCAGGCGGCACAGCCGGCGCAGTTGCCGCCGCAGGATGACTTTCCCTGTTTTTTATCGCGCATCATGCTGCGGATAATCAGAGCAACCACTGCCAGAAGGACGAGACTGATCAGAATTGTACCGATATTCGCGCTGATCCATTGCAGCATAAAAATCACTCCGTTTCAGAACATTGAAGCTTGGAGCCAGACATATCGTCTGGCTCCAAAATGATTAGACTTTAGAGAGCTTGGTAGCTTCCTTGTAGGGCTTGAACAGCATGTACAGCATACCAGCCAGAGCAGCCAGAGCGAAGATCAGGCCGATCACGCTGGGATGTCCGACGAACAGGTTGCCGAACTGGTTGATCATCAGAGCGATGAGATAAGCGAAGCCGCACTGATAGCCGATGGCAAACCAGGTCCACTTGGCGTTGTTCATTTCCCGCTTGATGGCACCGATGGCCGCGAAGCAGGGTGCGCACAGCAGGTTGAACACCAGGAAGGAGTAGCCGGTAATGCCGTTGAAGACGGTGGCCAGGTTCTGATACACGGTGCCGTCGCCGCCGCCGTACAGGATGCCCAGGGTGCCGACGATGTTCTCCTTGGCCACCAGGCCGGTGATGGAAGCCACAGCGGCCTTCCAGTTGCCCCAGCCCAGGGGGATGAAGATCCAGGAGATCAGGCTGCCGATCTTGGCCAGGATGGAGTAGTCGATCTCCTCCTCGCTGAGCATCCGGAAGGTGCCGTCCACGAAGCCGAAGTAGGTGGTAAACCAGACGAAGATGGTGGACAGCAGGATGATGGTGCCGGCCTTCTTGATGAAGCTCCAGCCACGCTCCCACATGCTGCGCAGGACGTTGGTCACGGTGGGCATATGGTAAGCGGGCAGCTCCATAACGAAGGGAGCGGGCTC
>DJNI01000069.1:0-36234 GCA_002436765.1 Clostridiales bacterium UBA6468 | reverse complement strand
TGCCGATGAAGTAAGCGGAGGTAGCCACCCATGCGCTTCCATTGAACAGCGCGCCGGCGATCATGGCGATGAAGGGAACCTTCGCGCCGCAGGGGATGAAGGTTGTGGTCATGATGGTCATCCGGCGGTCACGCTCGTTCTCAATGGTACGGGAAGCCATAATACCGGGCACGCCGCAGCCGGTGCCGACCAGCATGGGGATGAAGGACTTACCGGACAGACCGAACTTACGGAAGATACGATCCAGAACGAAGGCGATACGGGCCATGTAGCCGCAGGCCTCCAGGATGGCCAGCAGCAGGAACAGCACCAGCATCTGCGGCACGAAGCCCAGAACCGCGCCGACGCCGGCCACAATGCCGTCCAGGATCAGGCCGCTGAGCCATTCGGCCGCGTTGGCCTTCTCCAGCAGGTTGCCGATCAGGACGGGAACGCCGGGCACCCAAACGCCGTAGTTCGCGGGATCCGGCTCCTCGTTGCCGTAGCTTTCCAGGGTAGCGACAGCGGCCTCGTAGTCCTTCAGGGAAGCGGTCTCGGTGGTGATATCCAGAGTCTCCTCGTCCTCGACCTCGTAGGGGAAGTCGCCGGTGGGAGCGGTGCCGTTCTTTTCCACATAGGCATCGTAGCCGTCCACGATCAGAGAAGCCGCGCCGTACTCGTCCGCCGCCTCGTTGTAAGCGGCGGAGCCGATGCCGAACAGGTGCCAGCCGTCGCCGAACAGGCCGTCGTTTGCCCAGTCGGTAGCGGCAGCGCCCACACCGATCATAGAGATGTAGTAAACCAGGAACATGACGACCGCAAAAATGGGAAGACCCAGCCAGCGGTTCGTCACAATTTTATCGATCTTATCGGAGGTGGTCAGCTTACCGGCAGAGTGCTTCTTGTAGCAGCGCTTGATGACCTCGCCGATGTAGATGTAACGCTCGTTGGTGATGATGCTCTCGGCGTCGTCGTCCAGCTCCTTCTCGGCGGCGGCGATGTCGGCCTCAATGTGGGACATGGTCTCCTTCGTCAGGTTCAGCTTCTCCATCACCTTGTCGTCCCGCTCGAAGATCTTGATGGCGTACCAGCGCTGCTGCTCCTCGGGCAGGCTGTGGACGGCCGCTTCCTCGATGTGGGCAATGGCGTGCTCTACGGGGCCGGAGAAGGTGTGCATGGGAACGGTCTTGCCGTTCTTCGCGGCGTCGATGGCAGCCTCGGCAGCGGCCATAACACCGTCGCCCTTCAGGGCGGAGATCTCAACGACCTTGCAGCCCAGCGCCTGGGACAGCTCGTCGATGTTGATCTTGTCACCGTTCTTGCGGACGATATCCATCATGTTGATGGCGATGACCACGGGGATGCCCAGCTCGGTCAGCTGGGTGGTTAAGTACAGGTTCCGCTCCAGGTTGGTGCCGTCGATGATGTTCAGGATGGCGTCAGGCCGCTCCTCGATCAGGTAATTCCGGGCGACCACTTCCTCCATGGTGTACGGAGACAGAGAATAAATGCCGGGCAGGTCGGTAATGGTGACGTCGGAATGCTTCTTCAGCTTGCCTTCCTTCTTCTCCACGGTGACGCCGGGCCAGTTGCCCACGAACTGGTTGGAACCGGTGAGGGCATTGAACAGTGTCGTTTTGCCGCTGTTGGGGTTGCCCGCAAGGGCAATTCTGATATCCATGATACGCTCCTTCTGTTAGCTTCCGCTAACGTTTTATCAAAGTTTGGGCTTGCGTCCCTATGATTTACTGGGGTCTTACTGGATCTCGATCATTTCGGCGTCGGCCTTACGGATCGACAGCTCGTAGCCGCGGACGTTGACTTCCACCGGATCGCCCAGGGGAGCAACCTTCCGCACGTAAACGGTGACGCCCTTGGTAATGCCCATGTCCATGATCCTGCGCTTGACGGCGCCCTCGCCGTGGAGCTTCACCACGGTAACGGTCTCGCCGACCTTTGCCTGCTTCAGTGTTTTCATACCGATTCCTCCTTTACCTCATTAAACATTAGACCATAATTTTTTGTGCCATTTCCTGACTGATGGCTACCCGGGATTCCTTCACCTTGACGATGACGTTGCCGCTCATCGTATTGATGACCGACACCACCCCGCCGACGACGAAGCCCAGATTCTCCAGATGCTGTTTGACTTCCGGCTTTCCGCCGATTCGCTTGATGACGTATTCCTCGCCGGGATCCGCAACCGTAAGCGGCATGGAGAACACCTTCTTTTTCTAACTTTAGATTAGCAAAAGCTAACCTAATAGCGCTAATTAGGTTAGCTCTCGCTAACCTCCTGTATAATAGCCCACCTTAAAGAATTTGTCAAGTGGTTTTTAAGGATTTTTTCATTTTGTCCAAGTATGACAAATTCTGTCAGATAAGGTCGTCGGGATCCTGTCAGAATGCAGGGATGCACGGCCGGCGTCCCGGAGAAAAACCGGCCGTATCCCATCACGACCTGTCATGGATGAACTGAAGCATACAGTCCTTCAGGCTTTGCATACCGTCCGTCAGCTTCATTCTGCGGCTGGTGCCCATGCCCAGCTCCCGCAGGGTCAGCGGCTCCACGGGAACGCAAAGCACGTCGTCCGTCCTGCCCCGGATCATCAGCTCCGTCATCATGGTCACGCCCAGCCCGTGCCCCACCATCCGAATGACCGTCTCGTCGTCCACCCGGGAGACGCTTGCATTGAGCTTCACGCCCACGGAGGCCATGGCCGCATTGACGTCAATGTCGAATCTGCCGTAGGGCATCAGGAAGTCCTGCCCGGAAAATTCCTCCAGGGGGAAGGTGGTGCGGCCGTTGAGGGGGTAATCCTTCGGGAGGATCGCGTACATCTTCTCATTATATAATGGCGTCCAGTCGCAGAAGCTGTAATTCTGCCGGCTGGCGAAGATCACGTCGGTCTGCCCGCTTTCCAGCAGCTCATAGGGTTCCAGTGCGTTATCCACCATCCGCAGATCCACGCTGACCTCCGGGCAGACGCGCTTGTAGCGATACAGCAGCTCCGGCATCCAGTGCATGGCGATGCTGGCGTAGGCCGCAATGCGGATGACCTCCTTTTTCTGCTCGGCAATGGCGCCGATCTGGTTTTCCAGGTTGGCATTGGCCTGCAAAAATTCCCGGATGGCAGGCATGAGCTGCCGTCCCTGAGGGCTGAGCTGGATGCCGTTGTGGTCGCGCCGCAACAGGGAAAAGCCCACCTCCCGCTCCAGGGCGTCCATCATGTGGGTCAGTCCCGATTGGGTGTAGCCCACCACCTCCGACGCTTTTGTAAAGCTGCCAAGGTCGATGGCCGTCATGAGAATTTCCAGTTTCTTGCTGTCCATCGCCATACTCCATTTCATATCTATTACAGTTTCTAATACCCCTATTATAAACATGGACTTCTCAGATTGCAAGGGAAATGTTAGAATATCGTCAAACAGAAGGAGGCAGAATAAAATGCGGAAACATCTTACATTCAAGCAGAAGATCCTGGTGGCCGGAACGCTGTTCGGCATGTTCTTCGGCGCCGGCAACCTGATCTTCCCCGTTCACCTGGGTCAGCTGGCCGGGCGGAACGTCGTCCCCGCCATGATCGGCTTTATCATCACGGCAGTCGGTATCCCCATCATGGGCGTAGCCGCCATCGGCAACACCCACTCCGACGGCCTGCAGCAGCTGTCCAAAAAGGTAGGAAGCGGCTACAGCTATTTCTTTTCCTGCCTGCTCTACCTGACCATCGGCCCCGGCTTCGCCATTCCCAGATGCGCGACCACCTCCTTCACCGTAGGCGTCGCGCCCATGCTGGGCGCGGGTGCATCCGAGTCCGCCGCGCTTCTGATCTTCTCCCTGATCTTTTTCGCCATCGTGCTGATTCTGTCTCTGCGTCCCGGCAAGATCACCGTCTGGATCGGCAAGGTCATCACTCCCATTTTCCTGGTTTTCCTGGCGATTCTGGTGGTGACGGCGCTGGTCAATCCCTCCGCCTCCGTTTCCGACGTGGAACCTGCCGCCGGCTATCAGACCGGGGCGCTGTCTATGGGCTTCATCGAGGGCTACGGCACCATGGACGCCATTGCCGGTCTGGCCTTCGGCATCGTGGTCATCGACATCATCCGCTCCATGGGCGTCACCGACGATTCCGATATCGCAAAGGACGTTCTGTCCTCCGGACTGCTCACCAGCATTCCCATGATCGTGATCTACGTCACCACCATCCTCATCGGCACCCAGTCCAGAGGCCTGTTTGAGACCTCCGGAAACGGCGGCATTGCCCTGGCGCAGATCTCTGGCCACTATCTGGGGCGGGCGGGCAGCCTGGTTCTGGCGGTCACCATCACCTGCGCCTGCCTGAAAACCGCCATTGGTCTCGTCACCAGCTGCTCGGACGCCTTTGCCCGTATGTTCCCCAAGGGGCTTTCCTACCGCGCCTGGGCGGTGATTTTCACCGTGTTTTCCTTCCTGATCTCCAATTTCGGTCTGTCTAAGCTCATCAGCTATTCTCTGCCCCTGCTGCTGTTCCTGTACCCCCTGGCGATCACCCTGATCCTGCTGGCGCTGTCCGGGAACCTGTTCCGTCATGACCGGGCTGTCTACGTCAGCGTCACGGCCTTTACCTGCGTGGCCGCCCTGTTCGATCTTGCCAAGGCGCTGCCCGCGAATCTGAAAACCACCCTTCATCTGGACGGCGCGGTCGGCCTTGCGGAGAAGATCCTTCCCTTCTTCGACATCAGCCTGGGCTGGGTTCTCCCTGCCTTTGTGGGTCTTGTCCTGGGTCTGATCATCCACTTTGCGAAGAAGCAGAAGGTCGCATGATATTTACATGAAAATGTGCCGGAGCAGAAAGCTCCGGCACATTTTTTTCAACTTCAGTGCGCAAACTGGCTCTGATACAATTTGGCGTAGAAGCCGTTCTTCGCAAGCAGCTCCTCGTGCCTGCCCTGCTCCACGATGTGGCCGTCCCGCATGACGAGGATCATATCCGCTTCCCGGATGGTGGACAGGCGGTGAGCGACGATGAAGCTGGTGCGCCCCTGCATCATGGTGTCGAAGGCCTTCTGAATCTTGATCTCCGTCCGGGTGTCGATGGAGGAGGTCGCCTCGTCCAGAAACAGCATGGGCGGCAGGCACAGCATCACCCGGGCGATGCACAATAGCTGCTTCTGTCCCTGAGAAAGGCTGCCGCCGGACTCGCCGATAACGGTGTCATAGCCCTGAGGCAGACGCAGGATGAAGCTGTGGGCGTGGGCCTGCTTTGCGGCGGCGATAATTTCTTCCTCGGTTGCTTCCGGCTTGCCCATGGTGATGTTCTCCTGGATCGTCCCGGCCTTCAGCCAGGTGTCCTGAAGCACCATGCCCACGCTCCGGCGCAGCTCGCCCCGGTTCATTTTCTGGGTGTTGACCCCGTCGAGAAGGATCTCCCCCCCGTCCGGGTCGTAGAACCGCATGAGAAGATTGATAAAGGTTGTCTTTCCGCAGCCGGTAGGGCCGACGATGGCCACCCGCTGGCCGGGCTTGACGGACAGGTTGAAGTCCCGGATCAGGGGCTTGTCCGGCGTGTAGGAGAAGCGAAGATCCCTGATCTCCACCGCGCCCTCCACCTTTTCGGGACGCTCCGGATGCTCCGGATCCGGTGTCCGTGCCGGGGCTTCGATCAGCTCAAACACCCGCCCCGCGCAGGCCAGCGCGTTTTGCAGCTCCGTCACCACGCCGGAGATCTCGTTGAAGGGCTTGGTGTACTGGTTGGCATAGTTCAGGAAGCTGGTGAGATTGCCCACGGTGATGCCGCCGGAAATGGCGATCAGCGCACCGCTCAGGCCCACGCCCGCGTACACCACGGAGTTGACGAACCGGGTACTGGGGTTCACCAGAGACGAGAAGAAGATCGCCCGGAGAGACGCCTTTTGCAGCCGGTCGTTGATCTCGTCGAACTGCTCCATGGACGCCTTTTCATGGCCGAATGCCTGCACCACCTTGATATTGCCGATGGTCTCGTCGATCAGGCCGGTCTGCTCGCCCCGGGTAACGGACTGGAGCTTGAACATGGAATACGTCCGGGTGGCAATGAAATGCGCTGCCAGCAGCGACAGGGGCGTGATGCACACCACCACCAGGGCAATGCCCCAGTGAATGCGAACCATGAAAACAAGTGTTCCCAGAATGGTCATCACGCCGGTGAACAGCTGGGTAAAGCCCATGAGCAGTCCGTCGGCGAAGGTGTCCACGTCGGCGGTCACCCGGCTGACCATGTCGCCCTGGGGCTGCTTATCAAGATAGGAAAGGGGCAGCACCTGAATGTGCCGGAAGGCTTCGTTCCGGATGTCCCGGGTCACGCCGTAGGTCATGCGGTTGTTGATCTGATTCATGACCCACTGGGCCAGCGCCGCCACGGCGGCGCAGATCGCCACATTGCGCAGATAGCCCCACATGGCGGAAAAATCCACCCGTCCGGCATCGATAATGCAGTCAATGGCGTCGCCCACCAGAATGGGAATATACAGGCTCATGACCACGTACAGCGTCGCCAGCAGCAGCGATGTGACCAATCCAACCCAGTAGCGCCGGATGCGGCGCAGAACCTTCCGCAGGATCGCCATCTGATTAGCCATTTTGCACCGCCTCCTTGGGGAACTGGGAATAGTAGATTTCCTGGTAAACCGGGCAGGATTCCAGAAGCGCGTCATGGGTTCCCTTGCCTACCAGAACACCGTCGTCCAGCACCAGGATCTCGTCCGCGTACCGCACCGACGCCGCTCTCTGGGAGACGATGAAGGTCGTGGGTGGATTTTCCATTCTGCGGATGGCCATACGAAGACCCGCGTCGGTGGCGTAGTCCAGTGCGGACGCGCTGTCGTCCAGAATCAGGATGCGGGGCTTGCGCACCAACGCCCGGGCAATGGTCAGGCGCTGACGCTGACCGCCGGAGAAGTTGACGCCCCCCTGCTCCACAGGCGCGTCCAGTCCGTTATCCTTGCCCTCCACCACTTCTTTCGCCTGGGCAACGGTCAGCGCTTCCCACAGATCACTGTCCGTGGCGCTGGCGTTGCCCCAGAGCAGATTCTGCCGGATGGTACCCTTGAACAGCACCGCCTTCTGGGGAACAACGCCGATGGCCTGCCGCAGAGACGTCAGGTCATACGCCCCCGTCTCCACGCCGTCCAGCAGCACCTTCCCGCCGGCTGCGTCATAGAGCCTTGGGATCAGGTTCACCAAAGTCGTCTTGCCGGAACCGGTGCCTCCAATGATGCCGATGGTCTGCCCCGGCTGGGCGGTAAAGGAAATATGCTCCAGAGAGGGGCTTCCCGCGCCCTCATACCGGGCGGTCACATCCCGGAATTCCACCTGCCCCTTCAAATCCGCAGCCCTGCGGGTGCCGTTTTCCTGGCCGGGTTCCAGCTCCAGCACGGATTCCACCCGGTTCCCGCAGGCAACGGCCTTGGTGATGGTGATGATCAGGTTTGCCATCTTGATCAGCTCCACCAGAATCTGGGACATATAATTGTAAAGTGCGATAACCAAGCCCTGTGTCAGCACGCCGCTTTCCACCTTCAGCGCGCCCACATGTACCAGCAGCACCACCGCCAGATTGATGACCACATAGGTCACAGGGTTCATCAGGGCGGAGATGCGCCCCGCGGACAGCTGCTTACGGGTCATATCCTCCGTTTTTTCCTCAAAGGAGGCAACCTCCGCGTCCTCCTTGCAGAAGGCGCGCAGCACCCGGACACCCGTCAGATTCTGCCGGGACGCGGACGTCACGCTGTCAAGGGACGCCTGCACCCGCCGGTACATGGGCATGGTGATCAGCATAATGCCGAAAACGATGACGCACAGCACCGGAATGACCCCGGCGAACACCAGCGCCGCCTGAAAATCGATGGTAAAAGCCATGATCATGGCGCCGAACACCACGAAGGGCGAGCGAAGCAGCAGCCGCAGCGTCAGGTTCACGCCGTTCTGCACCTGATTGATGTCGGAGGTCATGCGGGTGATCATGGTGGACGCACCCAGCTGATCGACCTGGCTGTAGCTTAAGTTCAGAATATGCTCCAGCACCGTATGCCGCAGCCGTGTGGAGAAGCCCACCGCCGCCACGGCGGAAAAATACTGCGCCGTCACCGAGCTGGCCAGCCCCACGACGCCCAGTCCGATCATAACGGCGCACATTTTCACAATGTAGCCCCGGTTGCCGCTGTCGATGCCCTTGTCCACGATGCTGGCCACCACCAACGGCACCAGCAGCTCAAACGTGGCCTCCAACAGCTTGAACAGCGGCCCCAGGACACACTCTTTTTCGTACCCCTTCAGATATTTGAGAAGTTTTTTCATACATTCACCCCATCATGGCGCCATTATAACACCCTTTTTACAGGAAAGCAATGACCTATCCCGCAAAACAGGGCAGCTGTGGGAGCCGTGCCGCATCTATGCTGCGGAAATCGGTGGTTTGCCTGAAAAAGCAGTTGACAATTCTGTAGATTCCGGATATAATGAATTGGCTAAAAAGATGCTAGTGTAGCACAGTCGGTAGTGCATCTCACTCGTAATGAGAAGGTCGCCTGTTCGAGTCAGGTCACTAGCTCCAGAAAAACACCCGGTTTTCTAGGGAAACTCTGAATAAATCGTCGGCAGCCGGACAGCGGATATTTTCCTCCATCCGTGCGGCTTCAAAAGCGGCGGGATGCTTTGTGTATTTCCCGCTTTTGAAACCGTGCAGTTGGGGAAAAAGACCCGCCGTCCGGCTGCCGGCGATTTATTCATGGGCTCCTTAGGGCGGTGTTTCCATAGAAAATACGGGAGAGCCGGCAGCTCTCCCGTACATGGTTTTATGGGATTATTCCTTCACCAGCAGCTCCGCGATCTGGATGGCATTGGTGGCAGCGCCCTTGCGAATCTGATCGCCGCAGCACCACAGGCACAGGCCGTTGCCGTCCGTCAGGTCGGGACGGATGCGGCCGACGAATACGAGGTCCTGATCGGAGGTATCCAGGGGCATGGGGTAGCGCTTATTTTTCAGGTCGTCCACCAGCTTGCAGCCGGGGGCTTTGGCGATGACCGCCCGCGCCTGCTCCACGGTGACCGGTACGTCAAAGTGACAGCTGACGGAAATGGAGTGACTGCGCACAACGGGAACACGGACGCAGGTGCAGCTGACCTTCAGCTCCGGCAGGTGCATGATCTTGCGGCCCTCGTTCTGCATCTTCATTTCTTCGCTGGTGTAGCCCTCGAACTGTTCGCCGCCGATCTGGGGGATCAGATTGTAGGCGATCTGGTGGGAAAACACCTTCGGCTCGTAGGTCTTGCCCTCCCGCAGCGCCTCCACCTCGTTCTGTAGCTCAATGGGGCCGCCCGCGCCGGCGCCGGAAACGGCCTGGTACGTGGAAGCGGTCATGGTGCGGATGGGGGCGATGGTGTTCAGCGCGTTTACCGCCGTGACGGTGATGATGGTGGAGCAGTTGGGGTTGGAGATAATGCCCTTATGGTTTTTCACGTCCTCGGGGTTGACCTCCGGCACGATCAGGGGCACATCCGGGTTCAGGCGGAATGCGGAGGAATTGTCCACGAACACCGCGCCGGAGGCCACGATGGCGGGGGCAAATTTCTTTGCGATGTCATTTTCCGCCGCCCCCAGAACGATGTCCACGCACTGGAATGCGGTGTCGGCGGCTTCCCGGATGGTCACGTCCTCGCCGTGAAACTTCACGGTTTTGCCCGCGCTCCGGGCAGAGGCCAGAGGAACCAGCTTTCCCACGGGGAAATTGCGCTCCTGCAAAATCTTGATCATTTCCTGCCCCACGGCGCCGGTCGCGCCCAGGACGGCTACAGTATAGGTTTTCATATATTCATTCCTCCCATACATTATTTTACGAAACTATTGTACAGAACCCGGATGGCTTCTCTGAAATCCTTGTTGTCCACGCCGAAGATGATGTTCAATTCGTCGGGGCCCTGGTTGATCATGCGGATATTGATGCCGCTTTCGCCCAGCGCCTTGAAGATCCGGCCGGAAATACCGGGACGGAAGGCCATCTTCCGGCCGACGGCGGCGACCACGGCAATGTGATGGTGGACGTCCAGGGTATCCGGCTGGGCTTCCTTCTTGATCTCCGCCATGATGGTGTACAGCTCCTTCTCCACTGCGGCGGTGGGAAGCACGACGGACACGTTGTCAATGCCGTTGGGAACGTAGTCCACGGAAATATTATGCCGCTCCAGCACCGACAGGACTCTGCGCAGAACGCCCACCTGATTGCTCATGCCCCGCTTGGTCAGGGAAATGATGGAAAAGTCCTTTTTGCCCGTAATGCCGGTGATGAACCGGTCGGGGTCAACGTCGCCGGAGAAGGACTCCTGGATCATGGTGCCGGGAGCCTCCGGGTCGTTGGTGTTGCGGATGTTGACGGGGATATTCTTTTCCCGCACCGGGAAAATGGAATCCTCGTGAAGCACCTGGGCGCCGGAATAGCTCAGCTCCCGGAGCTCGTCGTAGGTGACCTCGGGAATGGCCTGGGGATCGTCCACGATCCGGGGGTCGGCCATGAGGATGCCGGACACATCCGTCCAGTTTTCGTACACGTCCGCGTCCAGCGCCGCCGCCGCCAGTGCGCCGGTGATGTCGCTGCCGCCACGGGAGAAGGTGTGGATGGCGCCGTCGGGCATGGAACCGTAGAAGCCGGGGATCACCGCGCCGTAGCCAAGCAGCACCTGATTGCGCAGCGCCTTGTAGGACGCCTCCCGGTTCACGGTGCCGTCCATGTTGAACATCACCCAGTCCGCCGCGTCCACGAACTGGAAGCCAAGATAAGCCGCCATCAGCTTGGCGGAGAAATACTCGCCCCGGCTGACCAGCTCCTCCTGGGTCACTTCCTTCGCGTCGATGCGCTTTTTCAGATTCTCCAGCTCCGGTTCCAGCGCCAGATCAAGCCCCAGCTCATCCCGGATGTCTAAGTAGCGGGACGCGATCATGTCAAAAATGCTGCTGCAATCCACGCCGTACTGGACGTGGGCGTAGCACAGATAGAGAAGGTCGGTCAGCTTATGGTCGCTGCCGAACCGCTTGCCCGCGGCGGAGACCACCACGACCCGGCGCTCCGGGTCGGCCAGAAGGATATCCCGTACCTTGCGGTACTGGCCGGCATCCGCCATGGAGCTGCCGCCGAATTTGACTACTTTCATTTTCCGTTCCTCTCTGTCATTTCCGATTATTCGCGGATCGCCGCGGCGAATGCATCGGGATTCTCTTTCAGCCATGCGTGCATTGCGGCAACGGATACCGGCACGGTCACCGCCGCGCTGCCCCAGTGCGCTTTCGTTTCGCCGTTCCAGCTGCCGCGAACGTACCAGGTCGGTTTCTCATCGTTCACAGCCGCCGCACGGCTGCCGTAGGGGGCGTAGAAGCCCTTCCCGGCAAGAACGTCCACCAGATCCTGCACCACATTGTATGCGGTGGGATACCGGCCTGCGCCCTGGCCGAAGAAGCTCATGCGCCGGGAGATCTCGCCGACGAAGGTAATTAAATTGTAGTTCATGGGGACGGCGGCCTCCGGCTCCCCGTCCTTCACCAGAGTCGGCTGGACGTAGGCGCTGATGGCGCCGTTTTCCTGCTTGCCCGTGGCGATCAGCTTGCATACCAGGCCGTGTGCCTTGAAGTTCTCTACATCCTCCGCCTGGATATTGCGGATGCCCGCCACAGGGACGGTCTGCTTGTCCAGACTCACGCCGAAGGCGATGTTGGCGGACAGAATGGCCTTGTGCCAGGTGTCGATGCCGTCCACGTCGGTGGAGGGGTCGGCTTCGGCATAGCCCAGCGCCTGCGCCTGCGTCAGCACATCATCGTAATTGAGGCCCTGACGGGTCATGTTGTCGAGAATATAGTTGCAGGTGCCGTTCATGATGCCGCCGATCTCCCGGATACCCTGCACCCGGCGGGCGCGTTCCAGCTCGGAAAGCCAGCCGATGCCGCCGCCCACGGCTGCGGTGCAGCGGAAGCAGACGCCCTTTTCCTGCACCAGGGGCAGCAGCTCGTCATAGAAGGTGCATACCATGGCCTTGTTGGCAGTTACCACGTTTTTCCCCGCTTCAACGGCGGCGCGGGCATAGTCGTAGGCCGGGTGAAGCCCGCCCATGACCTCCACCACGGTGTCGATGCCGTCGTCCTCCACAATGTCCCGGATGTCCCGGACGGTCGCGGCGTCGGGAAGACACATATCCTCCCGGCGCAGAACCTTGACGACCTGCATATCGTCTCTATCCTGGGTAAGCTCATACACGCCCCGGCCAACGACACCGAAGCCCAGCAATCCGATCTTCATCAAATCATCCTCCATTTCAGCGGCGATTTTTGGTCACTGTGTAAAAACGGATGTGTCCATCCCGAAAACACTTGCTTTTTGTCGAAAAACAGTATATCATATACCTACTCAAATTTCAACCACGCCAAAAAGCCAAGGTTTTCCCGGTATTCCCCAACTTTTTGTGCAATTAGCAGAGAATATCTCTGAGGAGGATATTATGCTCTATCATTCCACCAGGAGCGAGGCTCACTTTGTGGACAGCGCCCAGGCCGTGCTGGAGGGGCTTGCCCCCGACGGCGGCCTGTATATGCCAGAAACCATTCCCGCCTTTGACTGGCAGGCCTGCCTGGAGGGCAGCTCTACGGAAATGTCCGCGAAAATTCTCGCCGCCCTGCTGCCGGACATTCCCGATATGGCCGCGCTGGTTCGCCGCGCCTATCAGGGAAAATTTGAAACCAAAGATCTGACCCCCACCGTTTCCGTGGGCGGATTCTCCGTGCTGGAGCTGTTCCGGGGGCCTACGTCCGCTTTTAAGGACGTGGCGCTTTCCATGCTGCCCCAGCTGCTCACCGCCGCGAAGGCCGTCAAGGGGATGGAAAAGGACATTCTGATCCTCACCGCCACCTCCGGCGACACCGGCAAGGCCGCGCTGGAGGGCTTCCGGGACGTGCCCGGCGTGCGCATCTGCGTATTTTATCCCGACGGCGGCGTCTCTCAGGTGCAGCGCGCCCAGATGGTGACCCAGGAGGGCGGCAACGTGGCGGTCTGCGCCGTCCGGGGCAATTTTGACGACGCCCAGACCGGCGTGAAGAACATCTTCGCCGCCTGCCGGGGGCGGGAGCTGCCCTACGCCCTGTCCAGCGCCAACTCCATCAACATCGGCCGTCTCGCGCCCCAGATCATGTACTATTTCCGCTCCTACCGTGACCTGCTGGACGCGGGGAAAATCCGGCTGGGCGACGAGGTCAACTACGCCGTCCCCACCGGCAACTTCGGCGACATTCTGGCGGGATACCTGGCAAAACGGCTCGGTCTGCCCGTGGGGAAGCTGATCTGCGCCTCCAACGCCAACAACGTCCTCACCGACTTCATCCGCACCGGCGTTTACGACAAGCGCCGCCCCCTTCTCAAGACCACCTCCCCCTCCATGGACATTCTGGTGTCCTCCAACTTGGAGCGGCTGCTGTACCTGCTGTCCGGGGATACCGCTCTGGTGTCCGGGCTGATGAACGAGCTGAACCGGGAGGGCGTTTACACCGTCCCCGGCGCTCTGCTGGAACAAATCCAGAAGGGATTCTGGGCGGCCTACTGCGGCGACGCCAAAGCCCGGGAGATCATGGGTCGTGTCTACCGGGACTTTGGCTATCTCTGCGACCCCCACACCGCCTCCGGCTGGGCGGCGGCGGAGGAATACGTCTCCCGGACCGGCGACAGCCGCCCCATGGTGGTGCTGTCCACCGCGTCTCCCTACAAGTTCCCCGCGGCGGTTCTCGCTGCCATTGGCGACGACACCTCCGGCAGCGAGTTCGACCAGATGGCGCGGCTGTCCGCCATGACCGGCGTGCCCATCCCGAAAAATCTGGCCGGTTTGCAGGGCAAGCCCGAGCGCCACACCGGCGTCATCAACAAGGAAGACATGCTGGACTACGTCCTGCATCTGTAAGCCGACAGGAGAAGCTGCATGAAACGAGTTACCATCCGCGTTCCCGCCACCACCGCGAACCTCGGCCCCGGATTTGACGCCTTCGGCTGCGCCCTGAGCCTGTACACCGACGTGACCTTCGAGGAAACCGACGCCGGTCTGGAGATCACCGGCTGCGACGAAGCCTACACGGGGCCGGACAATCTGGCCTACACCGCCTACTGCGCCGTGCTGGGCACGTTGAGCGAGGAAGTCCGGGGCGTGAAGATTCACATTGACGCCCACATTCCCATCTGCCGGGGTCTCGGTTCCTCCGCCGCGCTGCTGGTGGCCGGCGCCATGGGCGCCAACGTCCTGCGGGGCAACAAGCTCTCCACCCAGGGTCTTCTGAACATCACCAACGCCATGGAAGGGCATCCGGACAATCTGGCGCCCGCTTTCCTGGGCGGTCTCACCGCGTCCATGGTGGACGGCGGCCTGCCGGTGAGCGTCAGCTTTCCTCTCCACGCCGGGTGGGAATTTCTGGTTCTCATTCCGGATTTCACCCTGTCCACCCCCCTTGCCCGTTCCGTTCTGCCGGAACAGGTCAACCGCCGGGACGCCATCTACAACATCTCCCACGGCGCACTGGTGCTCAAGGCGCTGGAGCTTGGGGACGAAAAGCTCCTGCGCACCGCCATGCAGGACAGGCTGCACCAGGACTACCGGAAAAAGCTGATTCCCGACTACGAAAAAATCGAGGCGCTGGTGCGCACCGTGGGCGCGGCCTTCTGCCTCTCCGGCGCAGGCCCCACCCTTCTGTGCATCACCCGCAACCCCGGTCTGGAAGAAAAGCTTGCCAAGAAGCTGGACAGCATCACGGAGCATCACTGGCAGATGCTGCCCCTCCACGTCGAATTTGAGGGCGCCCACGTCCTGAAAGCGGAATAAAGCAAAAACTTCGTATGACTTACACATCATACGAAGTTTTTTCTATCCATTTTCTCAAACGCCCAGCAGGAGCTTGGCAAACAGGAAATACACCAGCAGGCTCACCGCGTCCACGATGGTCGTGATGAAGGGACTTGCCATCACCGCCGGGTCAAAGCCCAGACGCTTGGCAAACAGAGGCAGCGTGCAGCCGACGAACTTGGCAAGGATCACCGTCACGCACAGCGTCAGGCACACCACGCCGTTGACCATCAGGCTGATGCTCTCGTTGCCCATCAGCAGCCGGTCGATCAGCAGCACCTTCACAAAGCAGGCCGCCGCCAGCGCCGCGCCGCAGAGCACCGCCGTGCGGGCTTCCTTCCACATCACCCGGAACAGGTCGGAAAAATGCAGCTCGTCCAGGCTCAACGCGCGGATGACGGTCACGGAGGACTGAGAGCCGCAGTTGCCGCCGGTATCCATCAGCATGGGGATAAAGGCGGTCAGCACCGGAAGTAAGCTCAGCGCATCCTCAAAAGAGGTAATGATCATCCCCGTAAAGGTCGCGGAGACCATCAGAAGCATCAGCCATGGGATCCGGTGCTTGAACAGGTCGAAGGGCGTACTCTTGAGGTAGGTCTTCTCCGAAGGGGTCATAGCGGCCATGATCTCCATGTCCTCGGTGGCCGCGTCCTGCATGACGTCCATGGCGTCGTCGAAGGTGACGATACCCACCATCCGGTTCTCCCCGTCCACCACGGGCAGGGCGATGAAGTTATATTTGGAAAGGGTCGCCGCCACTTCCTCCTGATCGGTCTGGGTGGTGACGGAGATCAGGTTCGTTTCCATGATATCCTCAATCTTCGTCTCGTCGTCCGCGGCCAGAAGAAGATCCTTTACCGTCACAAGACCGATGAGCGTCCTGTCCTTTTCCGTGACGTAGCAGGTATAAATGGTCTCCTTATCCACGCCCTGACGGCGGATGCGGAGGATGGCCTCCTCCACGGTCATGTGGGGGCGCAGGGAGACGTATTCCGTGGTCATGATGGAACCGGCGGAATCCTCGGGATAACGCAGGATCTGGTTGATGGAGCTGCGCATTTCCGGGTCGGCGTGTTTCAGAATACGCTGCACCACGTTCGCGGGCATTTCCTCCACGATATCCGCCGCGTCGTCCACGTACAGCTCGTCCAGAACCTCCTTCAGCTCGTTGTCGGAGAAGCCCCGGATGAGAAGCTCCTTGGCCTCCGGCTCCATTTCCACAAACGTCTCCGCCGCCTGCTCCTTGGGAAGCAAACGGAACATGAGGGGGATCTGCTTCTCGTCCAGCCCGTCAAAAACTCCGGCGACATCCATCGGATTCATGGTCGCAAGGATATCCCGGAGAGTAGCATACTTTTTTTCCTCCAGCAGCTGCAGGAGGGCTTTTTCCACAATTTCAAAGCGCTCTGCCATTCGTAATTCCTCCTATTCATTTATTTGTGAGATGAATAGGCAATTACCGCAGACAAAATAACTACAGACTCACCCGGACGGCAAGCCGCACTCTACTTCGTCCAGGTATATTGCCGTTGCCGCCAGCGTCCAAGAAAGTCCCTCCTTTTGAAGTCACAGTTTCCTTTATTTTACCCACCTTTTTATGAAATGTCAACCTTGACGGAAAGAAGTTGGGATAGTAAAATGAGAACATATCACTTTTATCCGCTCCGGCGGAAAAGCAGGAGGTGTCCCATGCTTCGAGTCGCCGCTGAGGAAGACGTAAGCGCCATGCTTGCCATTTACCGGCCTTACGTTCTGAGCTCCACCGCCACCTTTGAATACGACCCGCCCGGCGAAGAAGAATTCTTACGCCGCTACCACGCCGTCACCGCCCAATTTCCCTGGCTCCTCTGGGAGGAGGACGGGCAGATTCTCGGCTATGCCTATGCAAGTCTGCCCTTTTCCCGGGCGGCCTATGCCTGGTGCGCCGAACCCACCATTTATCTCAAATCTCAGGCGCGGGGAAAGGGCATCGGAAAGGCGCTGTACGACTCGCTGGAGGCGATCCTCGACGCCCAGGGGTATTACCTTCTTTACTCCCTCGTCTGCGGGGAAAACGAGAACTCCCTGCGCTTCCACGAAAAGCGCGGCTACCGCACCGTGGCTCATTTTCCGGCCTGCGGCTTCAAGTTCGGCCGGTGGCTTGACCTCGACTGGATGGAGAAGCGGCTGCATTCTGCCGATCCCCCCGGCGGCAGCCCCGTCCCATGGCAGGCCGTTATGCAAAATGCGGAAATCACGCACCAATATTTTAGATAATTTTTCCCTTTCCTAATCGGGGAAAATATGATATTTTATCATCGTGGACAGATATCCCCAAACAGCAGTAAAAACCCGAGAGAGGCACTAACGGATCTCCGTCTTAACGGAAGATTCTCAAAAATCTACATAAGGAGCTGTGACCATGTATTTTCAGAAAAAGCGCGTAATTGCGATGCTGCTTGCCGGCGGCCAGGGCAGCCGGCTTAAGGTTCTGACGGAGAAAACCGCCAAGCCTGCCGTCCCCTTCGGCGGCAAATACCGCATCATTGATTTCCCCCTGAGCAACTGCGTCAACTCCGGCATCGACACCGTGGGTATTCTGACCCAGTATCAGCCCCTGGAGCTGAACGAGTATATCGGCAACGGTCAGCCCTGGAACCTGAACAAGACCCATTCCTGCGCCCAGGTGCTGCCCCCCTATGAGCGTCACGACAAGAAATCCGGCTGGTACAAGGGCACCGCCAACGCCATCTATCAGAACATCGACTTCGTGGATCGCTTCAACCCCGATTACGTGGTCATCCTCTCCGGCGACCACATCTATAAGATGGACTACGCCGACATGGTTGCCTACCACGAAAAGCACAAGGCCTCCTGCACCATCGCCGTGCGCAGTGTCCCTCTGGCGGAGGCATCCCGCTTCGGCATCCTGAACACCACCCCCGACAACACCATTTATGAGTTCGAGGAAAAGCCCGCCAAGCCCAAGTCCACCAACGCCTCCATGGGCATTTACTGCTTCAACTGGCAGGTGCTGCGGGACGCCCTGATCGCCGACGAGGAAAACCCCAGCTCCGCCAACGACTTCGGCAAGAACATCATTCCGAGCTTACTGGCCGACGGCCACAAGATGATGGCCTACCCCTTCGACGGCTACTGGAAGGATGTGGGAACCATCGACTCTTTGTGGGAAGCGAACATGGATCTGCTGGGCAAAAATCCCGCCTTCCAGCTCCGTGGGGATAAGCACTCCACCATCTACGCCCGTAACTCCGCCATGCCGTCTTCCTACATTGACGAGCAGGCCGAGATCGTCAACGCCTTCGTTGCCGAAGGCTCCGAGGTTTACGGCACCGTCCACCACAGCATCATCTCCATCGGCTGCACCGTGGGCGAGGGCGCGCTGGTGGAGGACAGCGTCGTCATGCCCGGCGTGGTCATCGAACCCGGCGCCATCGTCCGCCACGCCATTCTGGGCGAGGATTCCAGAGTCTGCAAGAACGCCATTGTAGGCGGCGCTTACGCAGAGGGGGAAAAAAAGAAGATCAGCGTCACCTCCAAGGGCGCTGTCGTGGAAGCCAACGCCGTGCTGAGACCCGGCGACATGCTGTAACAGGAGGAAAAATGCAATGAACGTAACCGGTATTGTATTTACCAATGACGCAAGTCTCGGCGAGCTGACCACCAAGCGCACCATGGCCTCCCTGCCCTTCGGCGGCCGCTACCGTCAGGTGGACTGGGCGCTGTCCAATCTGGCCTGCGCCGGCGTCCGCCACGTCGGCATCATCTCCCGCCATCACTATCACTCTCTGATGAACCATATCGGCGACGGAGAGGAATGGGGCTTAGAGCTGGAGGAAGGCGGCCTGGAGTTTCTGACCCCTTATGCCCAGTCCGAGATCCACCGCTACCGGGGCAAGCTGGAGTCTTTGGCCAGCGCCATGGACTTTCTGGCTTACGGCTCCGAGGACGAGCTGGTCACCATGACCGACTCCGCCATTCTTTCCAACATCGACCTGACCAAGGTCATCGCCTCCCATGTAAAAAGCGGCCGGGATATCACCGTGGTCACCAAGGCCGGTATCTGCAACGGCGAAAAAATGATCGACCTGGCCATGAAGCTGGACGGGAAGGGCAATGTGACCGACATGCTGGTGGACTTTGCCGCCCCCGCCGATTACGTTGCTTCCATGGACATTTTCGTGGCAGGCAAGAAGTGGCTCATGCAGCGTACCAAGGAAATGATCGCCCGGGACAAGTTCCACATGGATCGCGATCTGGTTCTGGGCGGCTGGCAGCGGGGCAAGGTCTCCGTCAACGTCTACCAGTTTGACGGCGCCGCCCTGTACAACGAGTCCGTGGAGGAATATTTCAAAAACTCCATGGCGCTTATCGACCGGGACACCCGCCACGACATGTTCGGCGGCAATCACCCCATCTACACCAAGGTTCGTGACCGTGTCCCCACCTACTACGGCGAGGAATGCCAGGTCGCCGACTGTCTGGCGGCCGACGGCTGTATCCTGGAGGGCAATGTCAGGGAAAGCATTCTGTTCCGGCAGGTCACCATCGCCCCGGGGGCGGACGTGGAAAACTGCGTCATCATGAACGACTCCGTGGTGGGCGAGGGCGCGGAACTGAAATACGTCATTCTGGATAAGGACGTCACCGTCACCCCCGGCGCAAAGCTCATCGGTACAAGGAAGAGTCCCGTCATCGTCAAGCGGGGGGAGACCGTATGAAAATTGCCGTCTGCGCCTCTGAGGGCGCACCCTATGCCAAGTCCGGGGGTCTGGGCGACGTGATGGAGGCTCTGCCCTCCGCCCTGGCCCGCATCGCGGGCAACGAGGTCGTGCTGTTCCTGCCCTACTACCATAAGATCAAGACCAACGCCGCCTATATGGTGGAGCGGGTAGCGGAAATTCGGGTGCAGCTGGGCTGGCGGCAGCAGTACTGCGGCATCATGAAGCTGACCAACCGCAGCGACGGCGTGCAGGTCTATTTTCTGGACAACGACTATTACTTCGGCGGCCGCACCGGCGCTATCTATGGAGATATGGACGACGGCGAGCGCTTCGCCTTCTTCTCCCGCGCCTGCCTGGACGCCATGATCACCCTGGATTTTATCCCCGAGATCATCCAGTGCAACGACTGGCAGACCGCCTGCGTCCCCATCTACCTGAAGGCCATGTACCATGGCACCTTCTATAAGACCCGCTGCATGTACACCATCCACAACATCGAGTATCAGGGCTGGGCGAACGCCGGGTTCTTTGACGATGTGCTGGGTCTTCCCTGGGAGTACCGCTCTACCCTGGACATGAACAATTCCGTCAACATGATGAAGGGCGCCATCGAGACTGCGGATCTTGTGACCACCGTGTCCGAGACCTATGCCCGGGAGCTGATGTACCCTTACTACGCCCACGGTCTGGACGGCGTCCTTGCGGGCAACGCATGGAAGCTCACCGGCATCACCAACGGCATCGACGTGAACACCTTCAACCCGGAGACCGATCCCGCCCTCCCCGCCCATTACAATTCCGAGACCTTCGTAGAGGGCAAGGCCGCCGTGAAGGCCGCCCTGCAAAAGGAAGTGGGTCTGCCCGTCAAGCCCGACGTGCCGCTGATGGTCATGGTCACCCGGCTGGCAGGGCACAAGGGTCTTGACCTGCTGTGCTACATTTCCCGGCGGCTCATGTGGGAGGAGGACGCCCAGCTGCTGATCCTCGGCACCGGGGAAGCCCAGTATGAGAGCTTTTTCAAAGACCTGGCCAACCAGTTCCCCGATCAGGTTTCCGCCCAGATCACCTTCGATCTGGGGCTTGCCTCCCGGATCTACGCCGGCGGTGATATCTACCTGATGCCCTCCAAGTCCGAACCCTGCGGCCTGAGCCAGATGAACGCCATGCACTACGGCACCGTGCCCGTTGTCCACGCCACCGGCGGCCTGAAGGACACCGTCCCTCCCGCCGACGAAAACGGCGAGGGCGGCCTGGGCTTCACCTTCCAGAGCTACAACGCCGACGACTTCTTCGCCTCGCTGAAGCGTTGCCTCGGCCTGTACAATCATAACCGGGAAGCCTTCCGCGCCCTGCAAAAGCGGGACATGGAGACGGATTTCAGCTGGGACGTCCCCGCCGGACGGTACATGGAGCTGTTCCGGAATATGCTGAGCTGGTAAAGCGCACCGTAATACAAAAACACCACCGTATTGCCGCAGCCATACGGTGGTGTTATACTGTTCCCAAAGGCACAGGTTTCTCAAGCGCTTTCCCAAAATATCTTTCTCCTGCGCTTCCCTTTTCCGGGAAAATGGTTTATAATGAGAAGAACGAGTTTATCATAAGGAGACTGCCATGAGAATCCTTTACGACAGCAAGCAGCCCCAGTTCAAAACCCCCTTCGGCACCCTGACGCCGGGGCAGGTCTGCACCCTGCATATCCACATCCCCACCTCCGTCCTGACGACGAAGGTCACCTGCGTCTTTAATTATGAGGACGGCTCCTGGGCGCAGAACGACGTTCTGGCCTTCCAAATGAAAAAGGGCGCGTATGACATTTTCGAGGGGCAGTTTTCCATCCCCTGCCCCGGCCTGTTTTTTTACTATTTTGTCATCGATACCCAGGGCGGCAGCTTCCGCCTGTTCAAGCAGGGGGACGACACCAACATGGAAGCGGGGGATCTCTGGCAAGTAAGCTGCATCCCCGCCGACTTCACCACCCCGGACTGGGCGAAGGGCGCTACGATTTATCAGGTCTTCCCCGACCGTTTTTACGCCAGCGGCAGGGCTGATGTGACCGGGAAGCTGAAGCCCTACACCATCCACGAAAGCTGGTACGACGAGGTGGACTGGAAGCCCACCCCCGACGGGCAGGTGCTGAACAACGACTTTTTCGGCGGCAATTTCCGGGGCATTACCGAGAAAATGGACTATATCGCCGGTCTCGGCGTGACCATTCTCTACCTGAACCCCATTTCCAAGAGCTTTTCCAGCCACCGCTACGACACCGGCGACTACAAGACCCCCGACCCGCTCCTCGGCACCGAGGCAGATTTTGCCGCTCTCTGCGACGCAGCACACGAGCGGGGCATCCGGGTCATTCTGGACGGCGTGTATTCCCACACCGGCTCCAACAGCCTGTACTTCAACCGGGAGGGCGCGTTCCCGTCGGTGGGCGCGTACAATTCCAAGGAATCCCCCTACTACAGCTGGTATACCTTCTACCACTGGCCGGACGTCTACCATTCCTGGTGGGACTTTGACACATTGCCCACGGTGAACAAAATGGATCCCGCCTTCGTCCGCTACATCATCACGGATGAGGATAGTGTCCTCGCCCACTGGCTGCGGCTGGGGGCGGACGGCTACCGGCTGGACGTGGCTGACGAGCTGCCCGACGAATTTATCAAGCTGCTCCGCGACCGCATCAAGGAGCTGAAGCCCGACGCCCTCCTGCTGGGCGAGGTGTGGGAGGACGCCTCCAACAAATGCGCCTACGGTAAGCGCCGCACCTACTTCACCGGCGGCGAGCTGGACAGCGTGATGAATTATCCCTTCCGCACCGCCATTGTGAACTTCGTCAAGAATCTGGACGGCGGCCGGGGTTTCAAGGAAACCGTGATGTCCATTCTGGAAAACTACCCGCCTCAGGTGGCCGCCTGCAACATGAATCTGCTGGGCACCCACGACACCCCCCGCATCCTCACCGCCCTGGTGGACGATTTTGACGGCTCCCGGGAGGAAAAGGCCAAGCGTCATCTGTCCCGGAACCAGCTGCCGGTGGCCGTGGAACGGCTGCTGATGGCCTCCTTCCTGCAATACACCCTGCCGGGCAGCCCCAGCCTGTACTACGGCGACGAGGCCGGGATGGAGGGCTACCGCGACCCCTTCAACCGCCGTACCTACCCATGGGGGCGGGAGGACCCGGAGCTTCTGGCCCATTTCCGCCGTCTGGGGCAGCTGCGGAAAACCTGTGACGCGCTGCGCCTGGGGGATATTCGGTTCTTTCAGGCGGAAGATCGCCGGCTCGGCTTCACCCGGCGCTATGGCGGCAGCGTGCTGAAAATCTACTGCAATCGCAGCGGCGATCCCTGGGACATCCCCGCGGGGAAAATTCTCATGGGTCACAACCTGCAAACCGTAGCCCCGGACTGGCTGACGCTGGCGCCCAAGGGCTTCTGTATCGTGGAGGGATAACGTGGAGACGGAAAAATTCGTATCCGGCTACTGCCGGCAGCTGGACGGCAGCCGCATGGTGGAGGTCATCCTGGAGGACGGTGCCGTCACCGAGACGGACTGCTGCTACGGAAATTGCGTCTATCAGAGCAACTGCACCATTGCCAAGGAAATCGACCAGCTTCAAGAACAGTAAAACACAAAAATGGCAGGTCTCTCAGCGGGGACCTGCCATCATTTTTGGCAATTTATTCTGCAATCGTGCCGATTTCCGCCGGTTTGAAGGAATATCCCTGCTTCTTCATGCAGTGGAAATAGGCGGGGAACAGGAACAGATCGGCCATGACCCAGGCCGCGGGGCTGGCAAAGCACGCCGCCGTGTAGCCCAGCACCGGCACCAGGCAAAGCCCAAAGGCGCCTCGGGCCACCATCTCGAACACCCCCGCGAACACCGCAAACTCCGAATAGCCCAGCCCCTGAATGGTGAACCGGAGCAGATTGACGAACAGCAGCGGAATGGAAAACGCCGCGTTGATCAGCAGGAACTCCTGTCCCATGGGCACCACCGCATCGATGCTCGCCCCGTCCGCCGTATCCAGGAACAGCGTGGTCATGGCGCTGCCGCCGAACCAGGTGATCACGAAGATCATCACGGAGATAATAACACCCAGCGCCGTGCAGTCCTTGATCCCCTGATGAACTCGATCCAGTCTTCCCGCCCCCAGATTCTGTCCGGCGTAGGTCGCGGCGGTGGTTCCCATGGCATCAAAGGGGCAGACCAGGAGCATATTCACCCGGCTGCCCGCCGCGATGGCCGCCATGGCAGTCGCGCCCAGACCGTTGACCGCGGTTTGCAGCAGAATGCTGCCGATGGCGGTGATGGAATACTGCAAGCCCATGGGCAGCCCCATATTCAGCAGCTTCCGGACGTAGATACTCCGCAGCCGCAGGTCATCCCCCTTCAGGTGGAGAATCGGGAACTTCTTCACGATGAAATACAGGCACAGCACACCGGAGATCAGCTGGCTCAGCAGCGTCGCCCAGCCCGCGCCTGCGACGCCCATTTTCAGCGTCAGAATGAACACGATGTCCAGCACCACGTTCAGCAGGCTGCACATGATCAGGAAGACCAGGGGCGTTTTGGAATCGCCCAGCGACCGGAGGATGCCCGACAGAAGATTGTACAGCATGGTCGCGGGAATGCCCAGGAAAATCACAAAAATATAGTCGTAGGCAAAGGAAAACGTATCCGCCGGGGTATCCATCCAGATAAGGATCCGGCGGCACAGCACCGTCGTGGCCAGCGTCACCGCCGCGGCGATGACGCAGCCGAGCCAGATCATATTGCCCACGAACCGGCGCAGCCCCTCAAAATCCTTCTGCCCGAATTTCTGCGCCACGGGAATGGCGAACCCGGCGCACACGCCGTTGCACAGCCCCAGCACCAGAAACGTGATGGAGCCGGTAGAGCCGACCCCCGCCAGCGCGTCCACACCCAGGAATTTCCCCACCACGATGGTATCCACCATACTGTAAACCTGCTGAAACAAAAGCCCGAAGACCAGCGGCAGCATAAAGGAAAGGATCAGCTTCATCGGCGATCCGGCGGTCAGATCCTTCGTATGCGTATCAGCCAAGTATGTCACCTCATTTTTGCTTTTTGCACAACATTTTATATCGGTTTTTGTGCAAAGTCAATATCAATTTTCCACGCAAATGCAGTAAATAATCAGGGCTTGCCGTCTGCGGGTCACAGGCGGCAAGCCCTTCATTCTTCTTTCTTTGGCAGCAGGGCAGGCAATTCATACGGAACTCCAATTAAAATCTTTAGAAAAGATTTTAATTGCCCGAAGGGCACGGAGTTCCTATGAGACTTGTTTTGTGATTTTCTCCTTATAAATCACAAAACAGGCAGCGCCGTCAGGCGATGCCTTCCTGATTAAAATCAAGGATTTTAATCAGGAAATAGTATCAGTGTGTCAGCACAAATTCCCGGGCGTGTCTGTGCAGACACATGTAGGCCATCGGAAGGGTGGTCAGCAGGCAGCCCACGGTGAACACCAGATACAGCGGGAAAACGTCTCCCAGAACGCCGAAAATCACGGCGGACAGCGCACATCCGCCGGTGGAGGCGGCGCTGATAAAGCCCAGGAGCGCCCCCCGGTTTTCCTCCGGCAGCGCCAGCATCAGCGACGCGTTAAAAATGCTGTTGCCCAGTGCGTTGGCGAAGCTCCCCAGAAACGTCATCACGCACATGACGGCGTAGTTTCCGGTCAGATACGTCAGAACGGAAAACAGGATCGACGCCAGAAATCCGCCGCTCATACCCCAATACCGGGCTTTCGGCTTCAGCCGCACAATGCCGAGCAGGCACACGCACAGCAGCGACGCGGCGGTTTCCACGCTCATGAGATATCCGTACATTTCCACGGTAAAGCCCTTTTCCAGCATAAAGGGCAGCATCAGCGAAGAAGGGCCGGCGCCCAGGAGGTTCAGGATCAGGGCACTGGGGACAAACAGCCTTAAGTACCGGTTCCGGAAAATCTCCCGGATGGCCACCCCAAAATCAGAGAAAATTCCCTCCAGAGTGATTTTCTCCCCCTGATGCGCGGTTTTCGGCGCGGTGATGAACAGCTCGGTAAAGGCGGAGATCAGGTAGCTGACACCGTTGAGCAGAATGATCAGCGGCACGCCCAGAAGCGCGACCAGCGCGCCGCTGACCGCCTTGCCCACCAGATTGATAAAGGAATTCACGCCGGAGAACACGGACTGTCCCCGCACCATATCGTCATGGGGAATGATGTCCAGCATCAGCGTACTCACCGCAGGAGAGAAAAACACGGAGCAGGCCGAGGCCAGAAATGCCGCCGCCAGCACAACGGGAACACTGAGACTGCCCGCGAAGGCCAGAATGCCCAGCGCCAGCATGATCACGCCCCGCAGCGCGTCCATGCCCACGATGATCAGCTTACGGCTGCACTTGTCGATGATGCTGCCGCTGAAGGGCATGACGAACATGGTCATGAACATGGAGATGGAGGACATAACGCCCATCAGGGCGCTGGAGCCGGTCTTCTCATAGACCCAATAGCCGATGGCGACGCTGTAGAGGATATCCCCCAGGGCGCTGACGGCGTGCCCCTGGAGCATGAGAATGGTGTCTTTGTTCCATAATTTCTTTTTCATAGGGAGTTTCCTTTCCGGCTTGATGGACTTACGATACCACGTTTCCCCGGTTGAATCCAGAACGTATGGGTTGATTTCCCGGTTGAAGTGTGGTCAACCACCGGTTGAGCGGCAATAGCGGCAGTCCGGGCATGAAACGCGCCCCCTTTGCCGTAAGGGGGCGCGTTCCTCTTGCCTCATTTTCCGTTCAGGTAGTCGGAGAGAACCTGAAAATACTTCATATTCTGCACCTCCCGGGAGTAGCTGATCTTGTTGGAGACGATGGCTTTGATGCGGTCTACATAGCCGTCCTCAACTTCTGCGCCCTTCGCCGGGGTGAAGGTCCCGGACTCGGCATCATAGGTGCCCTTGTCCGTTTTCCAGCTGAACTCCGGCCAGAGAACCAGCGGCTCCGTATCGGAGAAGACGTCTCGCCCCACCAGCAGCCGGGAGTCATAGTCCAGACCGAAAAGGTTCGACAATGTGGGCAGAATGTCCAGGCTGTACACAGGCGTCTCCACCTTCAGGTTTTTGTCCTCCAGGCAGCCGCTCCAGATGATCAGGGCATTGCTGTCCCGGACGAACCGATCCGTTTTCGTAACGCCATAAAGCTCATTCAGGTAATTCACGGCATTCCCCCAGGTAGCGCTCCGCTCCAGCCCGTAGGGATAATGATCCGGACTGATGACGATCACCGTGTCGTCGGCAATGCCCGCCTCCTCCAGCTGACGGATCAGCGATTCCATGGCCTTTTCCAGCTCCAGCTGGGATGCCAGATAGCACTTCACCGCCTCGGAGCCGTCATAATCCACCAGATCATAGTTTTTCCGGGACATGGCGTTGGCCTTCAGAGAGTAGCCGCAGTGGCCGGAAACCGTCATATAATAAATGCTGAAGGGCTGCTGGTCAATGTACTGAGGCACGGAAATATCGATCATTTCCAGATCGCTTTCCGGCCAGACCGGCGTAATGCCTTCCAATCCGCCGTAGCGCGCCAGGAACCGGTCATAGCCAAGCTTGGTGTGGGTCTTGTTCCGGTCATAGAAGTCCGCGTTGTGGTTATGATAGGCGGCGGAATAGTAATCCAGCTTCTGAAGCTGATGCCCCATGGTCAAAAACAGATCCTGATAGACCGCCTGCTTCATGCACATACCCACATCGGCCGGCACCAGACCGACCACATTGGAAAACTCGCCGGTGGTGGTACTGCCGCCCCAGGCGGGCTGATAGTAGTCAGTAAACTGGATGCCCTTGGTAGCCATCCGGTACAGGGTGGGCGTCCGCTCCGGGTCGATGACCTGCTTTGTGAAAGCTTCGGCCGTGATGAGGATCAGGTTTTTCCCGGCAAGCATGCCGGTATATTCGTTCTTTTTGGAGGGAGTCAGGGAGGATACATATTGACTGATGGAGTTGATGCGGCTGTTTTCGGTGTTTGCCATCAGGTCGTCAAAGTCGATATCCATCACATTGTCGCCGTAGACCACCGGCTCCGTTTCCGTGGGGGCAGTCTCATCCGCAGGAGCCGAATCTTCCGGAGGCGCTTCCGTGGGCGCTGCGGTCGGCTCTACCACGATGAATCCCGGCGCTTCCTCCTGGGAACTGCCGCCGTTGATGGCGTCCAGAGGCATGGCGATGTTCAATCCGAACACGCGGACGGCGCTGTCAAAATTATAGGCATCGGAAAGCCGGGCGGCATCCGTCCCCACGCTCCGGACAACGCCGAAGCCCAGCAAATACGCAGCCACCGCCCCGGCCAGCAGAAACCAGCGGGTTTTCCAGGCGGTCTGGGCGGGGCGCGCCAGCATCGCAAACAGCAGCACCGGCAGCAGCATGACCAGAATGCGCCAGAAATCAGCCAGAACCAGCGTGACGACCACGCTGCCGAAGTCCGTGGCTACCCCCTTCGCGCCGCCCAGCAGCATACGCATGGGCATGAAGCTCTTGTAGGCGTCGCTCACGAAGTATTCCACAATGTAGAATACGGACACCACCGCCGCCAGCGCGACGGTGACCCATTTTCCCCACGTCCTGTGACCGATGAAACCGGCGATCTGCCCCAGCAGTCCACCAAATCCCAGGGCGAACAGCACCACTGCGGCGAACCGGCCGAGGGAAAAGCCGTCCATCGTCCACAGATGGAGCAGCACCTCGCAGTACACCACCGTCACCAGCGTAAACAGCCATCCGGGGATGGGGATGCTCTGTAAACCCTTTTTTCCTTTGCCGGGATCTTTCTTTATGGCACGCATTTTCTATGTTCTCCTACGATAACGGAAATTTACTGCCCATCCCCCGCAGGTCTCGGCTTGCGGCGGCGGTGGTTGGGACGGCGGCGGGGTCTGTCGCCGGCGGGTTCGGGCTTTGCTGCCGTTTCCTGGGGCGCCGGTTTGGGCTGCTCCGGCGCGGCGTTCTGCGTCTGAGGACGGGGCTTGCGGCGGCGATTGCGGGAACGGGGAACTTTGGCCTCCTGAGTCTCGGCGGTCTCCGGCTTTTCGTCCTCCGGGTCGTCTACGATCTTTTCCGTGCTGTAGCGGAAACGGATGGGCTCCAGAACGGGCTTTTCCTCCGTCTGCTCCCGGCGGACGCGCTTACCGCTGCCGGAAATGGGGGCAAGGTCTGCGGGGATGGGGGGATCGTTCTTCCGGGCCTTGCCGCTGCGCAGAACGGCGATGTCCTCGTTGGAGAAAACGCAGACCGTCTCCGGGTTATCCTCCATGCGGACCTTCACCCGCTGGCGCAGCAGCTCCACCTCCACCACGGTGCCCCGCCCCTCCGGGGTGTCCACGAAGGAATCCATCCGGGGGCTGTTTCGGATCAGGTCTTCATAGGCGTCCTGCTCGTATTTCAGGCAGCACATGAGCCGCCCGCAGGTGCCGGAAATTTTGGTGGGGTTCAGGGAAAGGTTCTGGGTTTTCGCCATTTTGATGGAAACCGGCTGAAAATCGTCCAAGAAGCTGGCACAGCAGAAGGGGCGTCCGCAGATGCCGAGGCCCCCCACCATTCTGGCCTTGTCCCGGACGCCGATCTGGCGCAGCTCGATGCGGGTGTGGAACACCGAAGCCAGATTCTTCACCAGCTCCCGGAAATCCACCCGCTCGTCGGCGGTGAAGTAAAACAGGATCTTGCTCCCGTCAAAGGCCACCTCCGCGCTCACCAGCTGCATGTCCAGCCCGTGCTCCGCGATCTTCTGCATACACACGTCGCAGGCGCGCTTTTCCTTTGCCCGGTTCTCCTGTATCGTTTTCTCGTCCTGAGGCGTGGCTCTGCGAAGCACCTTCCGCAGGGGTGCTACCACGTTTTTCGGAGGGATCCTGTGATTCCCGCCCACGCAGATGCCAAATTCCTCGCCCCGGGCGGTGTCGATGATGATGTGGTCGCCGTCGGCAAAGTGCTGGCCGTCGGGGTCAAAAAAGTAAATTTTCTGTCCGGGACGGAACTGGATGTCCACGACCTCCACATCCGTCCGGGGCGCCGTCTTGATTTGTTCTTCCATTGAATTTGCTCCTTATATCATACAGGATGCCGTATGCGGCTCCTGATATTTCCAATCTATCGCAGCGCCCATTCCAGCCAGCCGCATACGGCGGCGGGGGAGATGTTGCCGGCCGTGTAGTCCACCGCCTTTTGCAGGCACTGCACCGCGTTCAGCAGCTCCGGGCTGCTGCGGCTCTGGGCGAGCTTCCGGGACAGGGGCGACACCGCCCGGATGCCGCTCCGGCTGGCCAGGGCGCTTTCCAGCAGCTCCCGCCAGCTTTCCAGGATGTCCGCCAGGGCGTCCCGCTTCCACTTCTCCATGGGCGTCAGGGTCTGCATCAGCCCCAGGGCGTCCCGGGCGGAAAACGCCTGGACAAAGTCCCGGGTCTGCTGGGGCAGCTCACCGCCGCCACGCAGCAGGGACATGGCCTGCCCCAGAAAGCCGCCGCTGCGATCGATGGCGGCGGTGATGTCTTCCTCCTGCGCCTGAGGAAACGTCCGGCGCAGATGGCTGCGGAGAATGTCCTCCGGCAGCGCCTGCATATTCAGCTCCGTACACCGGGAGCGGACAGTGGGCAGCAATTTATCCGGATTGTCCGTGAGCAGAAGAAACACGCCGTATTTGGGCGGTTCCTCCAGAATTTTCAGCAATGCGTTCTGCCCGGGAAGTCCCATGTCCTGGGCGCGGGGGAACAGATAGATTTTGTGCTCCGACTCGTTGGGCTGAATGTACACATCCGCCCGCGCCTGCCGGATCAGGTCAACGGTCACGGTTTTCTTCTCCGGGTCGTCCACGGTGATGAAGTCCGGATGGCTGCCGTCCATCACCTTGCGGCAGGGGGTGCAGCGGCCGCAGGGCTTATCGCTGCCCTGGCAGAGGATCGCCGCCCCCAGCAGCCTTGCAAGGGTGTGCTTGCCCGAGCCTTCCGGCCCGGAGATCAGGTAGAAGTGGGAAACATGCCCCTTGGCAAGGCTTCGGGTCAGATTCTGTTTCAGCCGGTCGTTTCCCAACAGCGCGTCAAAGCCCACGCTTCCCACCTCCTTGGGTTCCTTAGCCCCACAGCACGGACAGCATGGGGATGATCTGCTTCTTCCGACTCATGACCTTGGGCAGGAAGACGGTGTTATCCTTGGGGATGACGTTGAAGGCCTGCCGGATGGTATCGTCGTCGCCTACGTAAATGATCTGGGTGCCTTCCAGCAGCACGTCGGTGAGCATCATGATCACCAGATCGAACATCTTCTCTTCCGCGGTCTTCTTCATCAGCTTCAGGAATTCGTCCTTTCGCTTGAGGACGTTGGGGCTGTCCACACAGGTCAGCTGGGAGACGGCCAGGCTGTGTCCCGCGATATGGAATTCCTTGTAATCCGTGAAGAACACTTCCTCGACGGACTTGTTTTCCACGGCGGCGGAGAAGATCTCATGCCCCAGCTCGTCCAGAGACACGTCTGCGATCCGCGCCATGCGCTCCGCCGTGCGGATATCCCGGGGGGTGCAGGTGGGGGATTTGAACATGACGGTGTCGGAGAGAATGGCCGCCGCCATCATGCCCGCCAGCTTGGCCGAGGGCATCAGCCCCCGATCCTGATACATTTCCGCGAGGATCGTATTGGTGGAGCCAACCGGCTCGTTGCGGACGTAAATGGGGTTGCCGGTCTGGATGTCCGCCAGCCGGTGATGGTCGATAATGGCGAGAATTTCCGCTTCCTCCAGACCGGGAACGGACTGGGATATCTCGTTGTGGTCAACCAGGACCACCTGCTTGCGCCGGGGGCGGAGCAGATGATACCGGGTCAGGATGCCCACGGCCTTTTCGCTCCCGTCCAGAATGGGGTAGCTGGGGTGACGGTATTTCAGCACCATATCCCGCACGGTGTCCACCCGGTCGTCCAGGTGGAAGCTGACAACGTTCTGGGTATTGCAGATCCGCTCCACCGGGATGGACTGGAAGATCAGCCGCGCCGCCCGGAAGGCGTCGTAAGGGGTGGAAATGATGCAGGTCTCCGTGGGCAGGGTGCGCAGTTCTTCGGAAATTTCCGCCTGACACAGCACCAGGCAGCTGACGTTCAGCTCCAGCGCCCGACGGATCATGTCCGGCTGGTTGCCGCAGAGCACAATGCTCTGCTTGGAATGGAACAGCAGATTCTCCCGGCTCTGGGGCAGGGCGATGGTGACCTCGCCGGAGATGGTGTCGGTGCTCTCCCCTGCGTCGTTGAGGATCTTGCCTTCCAGAACGGAGATGGCGTTGAACAGCGGTACCTCCTCCAGCACGCCGGAGTTGGTGCGGGACATGTTGTAGTCCGCGATGTCCGTCCGGGACAGAATGCCATGGAGCGTGCCGTCCTCCTTGACCACGGGGATGGCGGCGATGGCGGGGTAAGCCTGAAATTCGTCCCAGGCGCGTCCCATGGTCACGCCGCCGCTTAAAATGGGAGGCTTGTCAAAATCCAGATCCCGCACCTGATTATATAGGTCGGTGATCCGTTTCGGGGGCGAAAAGCCGAAGCGATCCAGCACGATCTGGGTCTCGTCGGACACACGGCCAAGGCAGGCCGCTTCATACTCCCGATCCCCGCAGGCGTTGCGCAGCGCCGCGTAGGAAATGGCTGCCACGATGGAGTCCGTGTCCGGGTTCCGGTGGCCGGTAACGTAGATGGGATCCATAAGGTAACCTCCTTTTATTTCCGGCGGGCAGTCAGACGGTGACCTCTCCCGCAAGATTCTGGCTGAATAATTCCGAGACCTGCGCCGGGCTCATGCCCTGGCCGATCGCCCACATGAGCTTTGTCATGGCGGCTTCGGAGGTCATGTCACGCCCCTGTATGACGCCCAGCTCCAGCAGCTTGCTGCCCACCTGGTACACCTGCAAATCGGCGCTGTCATACAGGCATTGGGTGGTCACCACCACGCTGACGCCGTCCTCCACGCAGCGGTGGATGCCCCGCAGCCCCCGGTGCAGCACGTTGACGCCCCCAAGGCCGAAGGCTTCGATGACGATGCCCTTGTAGCCCATGGCGGCCAGCATGTCGAAAACAGACGGATTCAGTCCCGGCGTGAGCTTCAGGAGGAAAACCTCCCTGCTGATATCGGAAAGAAGCCTGCTTTCGCCGGTGCGCCGGGGCAGAACATCTTCGTCCACCACCAGCCCCCGGTTGCTGACCAGAGCGGCATACCGGGCGTTGACGCTTTCAAAGGCGGAGAACCCGGACGCCCGCACCTTCACCGCCCGGCATCCCAGCATGACCTTCCGGTCAAAGGCCAGAAACACGCCGGGTACACCGGAGGCCGCCATGGCAAAGGCGGTGCGCAGGTTGTCCGGGCCGTCGCTGAGCATGTCCGTCAGGGGCAGCTGAGAGCCGGTGAACACCACCGGGATATCGATATCGGGCAGCATGAAGGTCACGGCGGAGGCAGTATAGGCCATGGTGTCGGTGCCGTGGGAGACCACGATCCCGTCGTAGCCCGCCCGGTCTTCAAAAATGTGCCGTGCGATCAGCTGCCATTCCTCCGGCCGGATGTTGGAGGAATCCAGACAGATCACGTCCTTCACGGAGATGTCGTAATAGGTGCGCAGCTGCTCCAGCTCCCGCTCCATCACCTCGGAGCGCCGTGGCTCCAGCCCTTCCCCACCGGGAACGGACGCGATGGTGCCGCCGGTGGTGAGAAGAAGTATCCGTTTCTTAGCAGTCATTTGCGACCTCGAAAAAATTTGGGATGCAGACGCCCGAAGCGAAAGGAAAACCATCCCTTCCGGGGCAATCTGCTACTATTATACCTTCCCATGGGGAAAATAGCAAGAAAAATAACACCCCGGAAGAAATCTTCCGGGGTGCAGGTTATCATAATCAGTCAGCGACGTAGGGCAGCAGGGCGATCTGACGGGCGCGCTTGATGGCGGTGGTCAGGTCACGCTGATGAGCGGCGCAGGTACCGGTGGTACGGCGGGGCAGGATCTTGCCGCGCTCGGACAGGTAACGGCGGAGCTTAGCGGTGTCCTTGTAATCGATGCTGGTCACCTTATCCACGCAGAACGCGCAAACCTTCTTGCGCTTACGCGGACGCATACGCTGTTCGTTAGCCATGGTGTTTCCCTCCTTGTAAGTCTTAGTAGAAAAGTCAAGAAAATCTTAGAAGGGCAGCTGGGCGTCGTCGTCCTCCAGCATCGCGAAGTCGGATGCGGGAGCGGCGGCAGGGGCGGAATAACCGCCGCCGCAGCCGGGTGCGGGCGCGGGACTGCTGTTATAGCTGCCATTGCTGCCATAATTGGACGTTCCCTCGCTGCCGCGCTTGCTTTCGCCGAAATAGACGTTGTCCGCGACAACCTCGGCGGAACGGCGCTTGTTGCCTTCCTTGTCGGTCCAGTTGCGAATCTGGAGCCGGCCGGAAACCACGATCATGGAGCCCTTGGTGAAATACTTGGAGACAAATTCTCCCGTCTGACGCCAGGCAACACAATCGATGAAATCGGTTTCCCTTTCGCCGCCGTCTCTGCCGCCGAAGTCACGGTCGACAGCCACGGTAAAGCTGGCAACGGCGATGCCGCTGCCGGTACGGCGAAGCTCGGGGTCACGGGTCAGGCGACCCATGATGACAATGTGGTTCAGCATAGAATTACGCCTCCACAGCGGTGGTCAGGCAGCGCATAACGCCTTCGGTGATCTTCATAACACGCTCCAGCTCCGCGGGGAACTCGGGCTTGCTTTCGAAGCTCATCAGGACGTAGTAGCCCTCGGCCATGTCGTTGATGGGATACGCCAGACGACGCTTGCCCCACTCATCGACAGATGCGAGAGTACCCTCCGCCTCCACCATTGCCTTGAACTTTTCCACAAGTGCTGCGGTACCCTCCTCGCCCAGAGTGGGGTCGATGATGTAGAGCACCTCATACTTACCGGTGATCTTAGCCATGTTGATTGCACCTCCTTTTGGACTTTTGGCCCCCGGACGCGCCGGGAGCAAGGATATGTCCGCATTCGCAGACCCGTTTAGTTTACAGGAAAACGGCAGAAATGTCAAGGATTTTTTGAATAAAACAAGAACTCCTCCGGGAATTTCCGCACGCGCTTCCCTAAATATCCAAATCGTAGATCTTGGTAATTTCCGTCGGCCCTTCCAGCAGCAGGGAGGTGACGTTTCCGTTTTCCCCGTCAATGGTGATCTTCAGCGTGCCGCCCATGTTGTGGGCGATGAGAACGCCGCCGGGGAGCAGACCCTTCTTCCACAGCACCGAGGCCACGGAGCCGCAGCCGGTGCCGCAGGCGCGGGTGTAGCCCTCCACGCCCCGCTCGAAGGTCAGGATACGGATCTCCCCGTCCCCCAGCATCTGATAAAAATTCACGTTCGCCCCCTTGGGGAACGCGGGGTCAGAGCGCAGCGCCCGGAAGGTTTCCAGCAGCTTATCGGCATCCGCCCACAGGTCGCCCTTGTACTCCGCCACCGCGTGGGGAACGCCGGGGTGCCCCAGCTCCAGATAGGCCACGTCGCCCTTGCGGTGCAAATCCAGCACGTAGGGATTGTTCAGCTTCACCCGGTACAGATTCTCGTCCAGCCGCCAGCCGGGGACAAGTCCCGCGTCGGTCTCCACGGTCATGACGTCCCCTGCCAGACCGATATCGTGGCCGAACCGGCAGATGCACCGGGCGCCGTTGCCGCACATTTCGCCCCGGGTGCCGTCGGAATTGTAAAAATGCAGCCGGAAATCCGCTCTATCGGAAACGTCCGTTGCCATGAACCCGTCCGCCCCCGTGATCGCGCAGCACTTCCGCGCCAGCGCCGGATAGTCCGGCTTCAGTCCCCGGGCATCGATGACCATGAAGTCGTTGCCAGCGCCATTCATATAGTAAACCTTCATAAAATCCGCCCCTGTCTTTCGTATAAAATGCCAATTCACGCTCCGAACCGGGTGAAATACGTGTACAGCGGCGTGAGCTTGGCGAAGAAGTCCGCCACCTCGTTTTCCAACGCCGTGCCGAACATTTCGTCCCCCACGTCCTTGTGGCGGATGCACTCGATGCCGCCCTTCCACGCAAAGTAGGGTGCAAGGGCGGGATTTTCAGTCTCCTTGGGGCGCTTGTACAGCTGCGCCGTGACGCTCTGTCCCACCGCCGCCTCCGTCCGGGAAATCAGCCGGAGGAATTCGTCGGGATGGGCGGAAATGTATTTCCGGAATTCCTCCATCGCCGCCGTCCGGGGGTGCCAGAGGGTAAAGCCGTAGTCCACGCCCTCGGGGTTGATCTCAAAGAACAGACAGGGATTTTCCGCCCACCACTCCACATCCTGCCGGATGCAGAGCCACAGGCTTTCCTTATAGGGGTCGGGATGGTGCAGCCGGGCGTCCCGGTAGATGCGGCTGACCTTCAGAATTGTCCCCGGAATTTCCATAAAGGGCGCGAACAGGTCTTTTCCCAGCGCCTTCATCGGCTCGTACAGGGTGCTGACGTATTGTTTTTTATGCTCCAGAAACCAGTCCCGGTTGTTGTTCATACGGATGCCCCAGAGAAAATCAATGGTCTCCGGGGTGAAGCCGGTAAACATGGAATCACCTCGTGTGTCAAGTTTTTTTAGGGAACCTCTGATTAAAT
>DJNI01000068.1:12584-12761 GCA_002436765.1 Clostridiales bacterium UBA6468 | reverse complement strand
GCCCATTGTCATCGGCGTGGGCATCGGCGGCACCTTCGACAAGGCGGCGCTGCTGGCGAAAAAAGCCCTCATGCGCCCCCTGGACACACGGAATCCCGACCCCTTCTATGCCGATCTGGAAAAGGAAATGCTGGAAAAGGTCAATGCCCTGGGCATCGGCCCTCAGGGCTTCGGCGG
>DJNI01000068.1:12124-12455 GCA_002436765.1 Clostridiales bacterium UBA6468 | reverse complement strand
CCCGGCATAAGACGGAGGTGCTGTAACATGGAAAAGAAAATCATCCTTCCTCTGACACGGGAGCTGGCAAGGACTCTGAAGGCCGGGGACGCCGTGCTGCTCACCGGCACCATCTACACCTCCCGCGACGCGGGACACAAGCGGATGTGCGAAGCGCTGGCCCGGGGGGAGAAGCTTCCCTTTGACCCCACGGACGCAACCATCTACTATGTCGGCCCCACGCCCGCCAAGCCGGGACAGGTCATCGGCTCCGCCGGCCCCACCACCTCCGGCCGTATGGACGCCTACGCCCCCACCCTGATGCGTGCGGGCGCAAGGGGCATGATCGGCA
>DJNI01000068.1:11816-12042 GCA_002436765.1 Clostridiales bacterium UBA6468 | reverse complement strand
ATTTCGGCGCCATCGGCGGCGCGGGAGCGCTGCTTGCCAAGTGCATCAAGAGCGCCGAGCTGATCGCCTACGAAGATCTGGGGGCGGAAGCCCTGCGCAGGCTCTATGTGGAGGATATGCCCCTGGTGGTCATCATCGACTGCGAGGGCAACAACCTGTACGAATCCGGCCGGGCAGCCTATCTGCGCAAAAGGAACGGAAAATAAGGGAAGCTCTGATTCAATCG
>DJNI01000068.1:0-11638 GCA_002436765.1 Clostridiales bacterium UBA6468 | reverse complement strand
CGCAGACGATTTATTCAGAGGTACCTAAGGGAACCCGCATGTAGCATATTCCGCCAAATTATGATACGATGCCCTTGCAGACGAGAAACAGAGAATGGAGCTGGGTGACATGACCTATATTCGGCATTATGATTCCCCGCTGGGGAGAATTCTTCTGGCCGCGGATGAGATCGGGCTGACCGGGCTGTGGTTTGACGGGCAGAAATACTTCGCGCGAGATTTGCCCGGCGAACGCGCCAAGCAGGAAGTGCCCGTTCTCGCGGAGACGAAACGCTGGCTGGACGTTTATTTTTCCGGCAGGGAACCGGACTTCACGCCGCCGCTGCATCCCGTCGGCTCTGCCTTCCGGCTGTCTGTGTGGGAGATCCTTTTGCAAATTCCCTATGGGCAGACCACCACCTACGGTGAGATCGCCCGGCGGCTTGCCGAAGAGCGGGGTCTTGCCCGGATGTCCGCCCAGGCGGTGGGCGGCGCGGTGGGACATAACGAAATTGCCATTATCATTCCCTGCCATCGGGTAGTCGGCGCAAACGGCAGCCTGACGGGGTATGCGGGCGGAATCGCCAAAAAGAAAAAACTGTTGGAATTGGAGCGCGCCGACATGAGCCGCTTTTTCGTGCCGGCGAAAGGCACTGCGCTTTAACGGAGGGATGAATATGATCGTTGCATCTGCGACACAAAAAATGGTCGCTTTTTACAATGGAAATCTGCATGACATCGACCATTTCCTCAAGGTCTGGGCAATGGCGAAGACGATCGGCGAACTGGAAGGACTGGACAGCCATACGCAGAAAATTCTGGAGCTGGCCGCCGTGGTGCATGACATTGCCTGCCCGCTGTGCCGGGAAAAGTACGGCAACACCAACGGCAAGCATCAGGAGCTGGAAAGTCCGCCGCTGGTGGAGGCTTTTTTCGAGGGGCTGCCCGTTCGCCGCTCCGATGTAGACCGCATTTCATGGCTGGCGGCGCATCACCACACCTACACCAACGTGGACGGCCCCGACCATCAGATCCTGCTGGAAGCGGACTTTCTGGTCAACGCGGGCGAAAGCAGCTACCCGCGGTCAAGCATTGAAAGCTTCCGCGAGCGTGTATTCCGCACGGCATCCGGCACACAGCTGCTGGACAGCATTTATGGGAAGATCTGAGCAATTCTCCATTTTCTGACAAAGATGATTGTATTTTCCCCGCATTTGTGATACAATCCGTGGCAAAGAAATTCTGTATACGGAGGTATCCTATGGAAGTCAGAAAATACAATGAAGCCGACGTTCCCGCCATGGTGCGCATCTGGAACGAGGTCGTGGAGGAGGGCGTTGCGTTTCCTCAGGAGGAATTTCTGGACGAGGAAAGCGGAAGCATTTTCTTTGCCGCCCAAAGCTATTGCGGCGTCGCCGTCGCGGACGGCAGGGTCGTGGGGCTTTACATTCTCCATCCCAACAACATCGGCCGGTGCGGCCACATTGCAAACGCCAGCTATGCCGTGGATTCCGCTTGCCGGGGTGAGCACATCGGCGAAAAGCTGGTGTCCGACTGCCTTGTGCAGGCTGCGAAGCTTCATTTCCGTCTTTTGCAGTTCAACGCCGTTGTGGAAAACAACATCCACGCCCGCCATCTGTACGAACGCCTGGGCTTCACCCAGGTCGGCACCATCCCCGGCGGCTTCCGGATGAAGGACGGCACGTACCGGAACATCTGTCTTTACTATCACGAGCTATAACGCACAATCGGCGCGGCCTTTTGGCTGCGCCGATTCAACTTCCCGTATCTTTTCGCCACTTATTCGCCCAGAAATCCACGAATTTGCTGAACCATGTGGACGGCTCCGTGTCGCCGCTGTAGACGTAGCGGGTCTCTAAGCCAAAGTTTACCGCGTACCAGTCGCTTCCCCGGGTGTTGTGGATGACGGAGGTGATCTCCAGCTGTGTCCCTTTTGGCAGCGTCTGCACCGGGACTGATCTGGCGTCGGTCTCATTGCCGCAGGGCAGCGTCATCAGCTTCGTGTCCCGCACCGTCCGCAGGGTCTCCCCTTGAGGAGTAAGCGGCTGCTCCGTGCAAAGTGCGAGATAGTTTTCCGGCAGCGTTATCTGCGATTTTTCCAGAATTTTGTTCACCGCGTCCCAATTCTGGTACAGGGCAAAGAGCTTGTTTTTCATCCGCTGGCGGTTGATAACCACCACGCCCACCCTCTGCCCCACGTCAAATTCGTCGTAGAGCGTGTAATAAGTAGAATCCATCAGCTCCGTAAACTGGCCGAAGTCCCCGTCCCCCACCAGCATGCACCCCGCCGACCACATGCCCCGGCCGGCTACATGGTTGCCCGTGCGGGTGTGGATGTTGATGCAGTCGGCTTCCGTGGTGACAAATCCCTCCGGGGTCATGTAGACTGCGGAAATTTTCTCGTCGCCCTCGCTGTCCCGGAGGTGCAGCGCCTCATATGCGCCCATGTGCTTCACGGAATACAGTTCATAGGTTCCGTCCCGAACCGTGGCGGGGCCGACCTGACCCACGTCCTCCAGCTCCCAGGCGCCGTACTCCAGGGGGCGATCCGGGATGGTGCTGCAATTCTGGTTGAAATAGACGATATACGGCTCTCCCGCTTTGTCCAGCCGCACCACCAGGCACACCGCCGAGACCCGGTAATAGGATAGATCGGCAAGCCTTCTGTCGTTCAGATTGTCGGAGCAGCCCTCGAACAGGAACATGGCGCACTGCCCCTTCCGCAAAGCCTTCCACACGCCGGTGTTGGTGCGCATATAATAGTCGGTCAGCGTTTCCACATAAGTTCGGTGTTCGGCGTCGCGGATCAGCCCGGACAGATCGGGGCTGTAGGGGTCGCCCGGTTCGTAGGCAGCCGCCTCCGGCGCCGCCTTAAGCAGCAGCGCCGCCGTCAGAAACGCGAACAGCAGGCAGACAAGGATCTTCTTCATAGGGGAACCTCGATTTTGGTTTTTTGTCAGTTTACCACTTTTTCGGGAAGCCGTCAACCGCGCCGGAAGCAAAAACGCGCCCCGCGCTTTTTTGAAGCGCGGGGCAGGCTTGTTCCGATTACTTTCTGACTTCCTTTTCTTCCTTGATCTGCGCCTGCAAATGCACGGACAGCACCGCAAGAGACGTCGCCATGTTCTCATACTGCACCAGAATATTGGGCGGCACGTCCAGATGGGTGGGGGCAAAATTCCAGATACCCTTGATCCCCCCGGCAATGAGCTGGTCGGCCACCTGCTGCGCCGCCTCCGCCGGGACGGTGATAATGCCCATCAGCACCTTGTGGGTGCGGCAGAAATGAGCCAGCTGGGAAATGTGGTAGATGGGCTTGCCCTCCTCGGTCTTTTCCGCCTTTGGATATGCGTCGAAGGCCGCCAGAATGTTCAGGCCGTACTCGTCAAAGCCGCTGTAGCCCATCAGCGCCTGCCCCAGCTTGCCCGCGCCGATCAGCACGGCGTCGGTGGTGTTGTCGTACCCCAGAAACTGCTCGATATCGTCGATCAACGTCTCCCGCAGATAGCCGATCTTGGGGCGTCCCCCGTCGGAGACCATGGCGAGATCCTTGCGGACCTGCACCTCTCCCATCCCCAGAGCGTTCGCCAGCGCCGTGGCGGAAATATGGGCAGGGGCGTTTTCCGGCATGTTTTTCAGGTACGCCAGATACCCCGGCAAGCGCTTCAGAACCGATTTTGATACTTTCTTCTCTTCCATAATGACCTCAATTGCAATCGATACAAAATCATATCGATAATTTTTTTATCGATTATACCATACCGATTTCCAAAAATCAAGCGCAGCTTGTCTGACGGAGAAATTCTTTTTTCAGCCGCAGCATGATCCGCTTTTCCAGCCGGGAAATGTAGGACTGGGAAATGCCCATTTTCTGCGCCACCTCCTTCTGGGTCAGCTCCCGCCGCCCCTCCAGGCCGAAGCGCATCAGCACGATCTCCCGCTCCCGGTCGGGCAGATCCCGGAGCGCCTGCCGCAGGACGCAGATGTCCACGTCTTCCTCCAGCGGCCGCATGATCATGTCCTCGTCGGTGCCGAGAATGTCGGATAGCAGCAGCTCGTTGCCGTCGCAATCCATGTTGATGGGTTCGTCCAGAGACACCTCCGTCTTCTGGTTGGCGGTTTTGCGGATGTACATGAGGATCTCGTTCTCAATACACCGGGAGGCGTAGGTCGCCAGCTTGATCTTCTTGTCCAGCCTGTAGGTGCTGATGGCCTTAATGAGGCCAATGGTACCGATGGAAATCAGATCCTCCAGATTGACGCCGGTGTTCTCAAACCGCCGGGCGATGTACACGACCAAACGGAGATTATGCTCCACCAGCCGCTGCCGCGCGTCCTCGTCCCCCTGCTCCAGCGCCTGAAGGGTCTCAAGCTCCTCCGACCCCTTCAGCGGCGGGGGAAGCACATCGCTGCCCCCGACGTAAAAGATGCCGCTTTCCCGGATCAGTCCCAATTTCCGCAAAATGTCCAACAGCTTCATATGACCCCTCCTGTCAGCGCCTGATATACGTCTCCCCTGCCAAGTCCCTCCGCCGCAAAGGCCACCACGGCGCTCTGCGTCCGATTGCCGATCTTCACCCTGTCAAACCGCATGGCCAGCAGCATATCCCCCGCCTGCCCCACCGCCCGGTAGGGGATCAGGCGAAGCCCCGGAACCGGGCGGCACATCAGGGTTTTCAGGGGCGTGCGGAGCTGCTCCTGGGTCAGTCCCGTCAGCCTTTCCGCCACCTCCCCCGAAACCACAAGCACCTGCTCCCCGGAAATGGGATCGCGCAGGGTGTTCCCGGAGTCCCGCAGAGCGACGATGCTGACGGTTTGCTCGCCGCAGGTCAGCTCCACCGGGACGTACTCCCTGCCCCCTACCCGTCCGCCGAAGGCCACGATGCACAGCGCCCACACCCCGCCGGCGGTGAGCAGCAGCGTCAGGAAATTTCCCCGGCCGATGCTCAGCGACGCGCCGCCCAGCGCCATGCTGAGCAGCACGAACACGCCGCTGCGCTTCCAGGCGCTTCTGTCCCAGCCGAAGGCGATGGCCGCCATCCCGGCAAGGCTGACGATCCGCCACACCAGTCCTCCCAGGAACCGCAGCCGGGGCATCATGCATACCCCGCCGTAGACCGCCCCCAGCGCTGCCGCTGCCGCCGCCCGGAGGGGCGACGCCGGAAAGCCCGACAAGCGGTTTGTCCCCAAAAGCAGCAAAAAATCCACCAGAAAGTTGAGAATTACCACCAGGTCCAGATAGATTTTCAACGCATCACCTCCCGCCGGTATGGCAAAAGTATACCCCCTCCCCCGGGAAAAGTCGGTCGCAACCGTGTCCCCCCTTCGCCGCAAGTTTCCCCCGCCCCGCCGTCCTTTCGGCGGCATCGGCGGCGGGGGACGAAAAAACCACCGGCATCAACGTCAGATGCCGGTGGTTTCTTTGCGCTCCACGGAGCGGATATTTTTTTCTGCCTTGAACCTAGGTGTCATCAGCTCGTGGCCGCAGCCCAGGCACCGCAGGCGGAAGTCCGCCCCGGTGCGCAGAACCAGCCAGCGCTTTTCCCCGCAGGGGTGGGGCTTTTTCATGACGAGAATATCGTTGACGCGAATGTCCATGTTTTACTCCTTTTTGATGCTGTCCCAGTACTGCTTTGCCGCCTGCTCCAGCTTGTTGGCGCCGTACTCGTAATAGTGCGCGCCCACCAGCTCGTCCGGCAGGTACTGCTGCTTCACCCAGTGGTTGGGGTAGTTGTGGGGATAGAGATACCCCTGCTCCCGCTCCATGGTGTAGGTATCCGCATGGACGTTCTGCAAATGCCGGGGGAAATCACCGGATTTTCCCTTGCGCACGTCGTCCAGCGCCGCGTCAATGGCAAGGTAGCCGGAATTGGACTTGGGGCTGGTGGCCATCAGCACGGCGGCATCCGCCAGGGGGAGCCGCGCTTCCGGCATTCCCAGCTTCAGCGCCATGTCCACACAGGCGTTGACGATGGGCAGAATCTGGGGATAGGCCAGCCCCACGTCCTCCGCCGCGACGCACATCAGGCGGCGGCAGGCGGAGGGCATCTGTCCGGCCTCCAGAAGCCTTGCCAGATAATGGCAGGCGGCGTCCGGGTCGGAGCCGCGGATGGACTTGTGGAGGGCGGACAGCAGGTCATAATAGTTGTCCCCGTCCCGGTCGGCGCGGAGGGCACTTTTCTGGGTGACCTCTTTGGCGTCCGCCAGGGTCAGAGGGAGCTTCCCGTTCTGTGGAATTCCCGCGGAAAACAGCACCTCCACCGCGTTCATAGCCTTGCGCAGGTCGCCGCCGCAGGAGGACGCAATGTATTCCAGCGCCCCGTCTTCCGGGACGGCGGTCAGCGCGGTGCGCTGCTCCATGAAGGAAACCGCCCGGCGCACCGCCTGCAAAGCGGCGGACGCGGAGATCTGCTTGAATTCAAAGACGGTGGAGCGGCTTAAGATCGCGTTAAACACATAGAAATAAGGATTTTCCGTGGTGGAGGCGATCAGGGTGATCTTGCCGTTTTCGATGTATTCCAGCAGAGACTGCTGCTGCTTTTTGTTGAAGGACTGAATCTCGTCCAGATACAACAGTACCCCGTTGGGCGCCATGAAGGTGTCCAGCTGCGACACAATTTCCTTGATGTCCGCCGTGGACGCGGTGGTGGCGTTGAGCTTGTAGAGGGTGCGGTTGGTCTGCCTGGCGATGATGTTCGCCACGGTGGTCTTTCCCGTGCCGCTGGGGCCGTAGAACACCATGTTGGGGATGTTCCCGGAATCGATCAGGCGGCGCAGCACCGCGCCCTTGCCCAGAATATGCTCCTGACCGTAGACCTCGTCCAGCGTCTGCGGACGCAAAAGATCGGCAAGTGGTTGATACATATGGATGCCCTTCCTGTGCTTATTGCTTTCTTACACTATATCATATCTCCGGAAAAATTGCATCAACTTTTTTGCGAAATTTTGTTCAGAAAACTTCATGCACGAACACCGCACCACGAAAATGCGCAAATGCCGGTGCATGAAGTTTTTGTGCATCATTTCCGGTTGCCCCGTAAGGGGCGAGGAAATGGCACATTTCTTATTTTGCTATGCTTCTGCATAGCAAAAGTCCCCTCTTTTCAGAGGGGGCTTCTCAATTAAAATGTCGCAACTTCCGGGTCGGCGGGCTGGGCGTTCTTTGTGACCTCCAGCGCCGTCAGGACGGGGCCAAGCTCCCCTTTGTACAAGGGGTGCTTCTCCGCGGTGATCTTCGCCGTGACCATGACCCAGGAGCGAGGCTCCAGCGTCCCCGCCTGATCGTACCGGCAGGGAATGCCGCAGAACTGGATGTCCTCCACGCAGCAGGTCATCACGAACCGGCCGGGGGCAAACATGCCGTTCTTGTCCCGGCGGAGCATGGCCACCTGCCCCTTGAAGCTGACGGTCTTGCCGTCGTATTTCTCCGGTTCCTCGGATACGTCCCGGTAAAACAGGGCATAGTCCTCGTCCTTCACCTGAATGACAGGGGCGTTGATGTCAAAGGGCAGGGGGTCTTCAATATCGTCGTAAGAGGTCGAACCGTCGGTGTAATCGTACAAAATGTCAATGCGGCGGTTGGCCGCCCGGGCCAGCTTATGCAGGGGCATGACGTCCGCGCCCTTTTCCAGCCGGTTGAACACCACCATCTGGGCACCCACCAGTTTGTCCATCACCAGATTGCGCATATTGGCGTTGTAGGCCATGATGGTGGTGGAGTCGGCGAACATGACCTCCTGGGCAACCGCCCAGTTCTCCGGGAAGCGCATATACAGATCGCCTACCTGCTGCATTCCGTTGAGTTCGGCGACCACGCGCTCCGCCCTGTACTGTTTCGCCAGCGCCTGAAGCTCCTTGGTGGTGACGGTCTGCTGATCCAGGGTTTCCAGATACACGTTCTTGTGGGGGTAGGCGGAGAAATCATACTCCTCCTCCCCTTCCTCAAACACCAGCAGCAGCGTCCGCTCGCCGGCGTTGAAGCGCTCGTCTTCCAGCGTCTCCTGAATGAACTTGGTCTTACCGGAATCCAGGAATCCGGTAAAGACATATACGGGAATCTGCACCATGTTTACACCCCGAACAGCGCGGCCACGCCCGCTTCATCCAGCTTGGAGCCAATGACGCAGAGCTTACCGGTAATATCGGCGCTGCCGGTACGGACGTTGCATTCCTCGGGAACATAGTCGAAATGAATCCACGTGCCGTCCACGGCGGGCAGGATGCCCTTCGCTCTGAGGATGGTGCCGTACTTGCCGGAATCCAGCTCATGAAGCGCCGCCTCGACGGAAGCCTTGTCGAACTTCTTGGCAGTCTCTACGCCCCAGGAGGTGAACACCTCGTCGGCGTGGTGATGATGGTGGTGATGCTCATGCTCGTCCTCATCGTCGTCATGATGATGGTGGCAGCAGTGATGGTCGTCATCGTCGTGATGATGGTCGTGCTCGTCCTCGTCATCGTCATCATCGTCGTGATGGTGGTGGCAGCAGTGATGGTCTTCTTCCTCGTCCTCTTCTGCCAGGCGCTCCAGCTCCATCTTCGCCAGCTCCGCCGCGACGGAGGCCTTGCCTTCCAGCGCCTCGATCAACTGCTCGCCCGTCAGCTCGCTCCAGGGGGTGGTGACGATGGTGGCAACGGAGTTATGCTCCCGCAGCATGGCAACGGCCGCGTCCAGCTTGCTCTGGGGGATGGAGTCGGTACGGGACAGGATGATGGTGGAGGCCGTCTCGATCTGGTTGTTGTAGAACTCGCCGAAGTTCTTCATATACACCTTGACCTTGCTTGCGTCGACCACGGCCACGGTGTAGCCCAGGGTGACCTCATCGTTCGTCACCTTGCTCACGGCGGCGATGACGTCGGACAGCTTGCCCACGCCGGAGGGCTCGATGAGGATGCGGTCGGGATGGTACTCGGCGATGACCTTCTTCAGCGCCTTGCCGAAATCGCCCACCAGAGAGCAGCAGATGCAGCCGGAGTTCATCTCGGTGATGTTGATGCCGGAATCCTGCAAAAAGCCGCCGTCAATGCCGATCTCGCCGAACTCGTTCTCGATCAGCACCAGCTTCTGCCCCTTGTAGCTTTCGGCGATCATCTTTTTGATCAGAGTCGTCTTGCCCGCGCCGAGGAAGCCGGAGAAAATATCAATTTTTGTCATAAAAAACACCTTCTGTACAAAATTCTCTAAGGGTTATTATATCACTTCTTGTCAACCGCTACAAGAAAATTTTCTTCCACATTTTCTCTTTTTGCAGGCGAAAAGCGCCGCCCCGGCGTTTGACGGAGCGGCGTGCCTTGCTTATGATACCGGAATCAGCAGCATTTGCCCTGCCGCCGGTTCCTCCTGAAGGCCGTTTGCCTTGCGGATGGCGTCCACGGTGGAACCGCTTTCCTTGGCAATGTCCCACAGGCGGCCATTCCCCGCTCTGCGCAGGATCAGGGACGGCCGGTTCGCGTCCGGCTCCTTTTCCTCCCCCAGCTCCACGCCGGTGATCATGGAAAAGCCCCGGCTGCTTTCCGACGTCATTTCTAAGGGGACTTCCCCCTTGACGGTCACGCTGCCGTTTCCGAGGCTGGCCTGCATCTGCTCCGGCGGCATGGGGATTGCCGTGATCACGGTGTTTTCGTCCGCATTCAGGACGCACTGCCCCTCCCAGCGGGCTGTGGCGGAATGGAGAATGCCGTCCTCGCCGTAATACAGCACCAGAAATGAGCCGGGAATCTCCATTTCCACGCCCTTCTGGGTTCTGCGCTGCCGGGGGAAGTCCACAAGGAAGCTGACGTCCGCCGTGAGGTTTGCCTCCGCGGGGATGCTCTGCTCGCCGTAGACGGTTTCCCGGCGGTTTTCCAGAATGGCTGGGACTTCCAGCTGCTCCGTCTGCACGGACAGCTCCCGCCCCGGACTGTAGGCATCCTCCGCCAGGGTCAGCATTTCCCGGTCAGAGATGAGATACTGCCCCACAATGCCGCATTTCAGGCGCATATGTCCCTCGTCGTCCACCTCCAGCTCCAGACTGGTGGGGCTTAGCAGGATGTCCGCCTGGGCGTCGCCGCTGTGTTCCCCGGAAAGGTCTGCCAGCTGAGAAAAGGGCAGCTCAAAATCCCATCCGTGGAGCTGTCCCTCCTCGGAGCGGTAAAGCACGTGCAGGTTCCCGTTTCCCCGGAACACCACCTTGTTGGACAGCACCTTTTTCTCCGTCACCTTAGGGTGCAGGCAGTAATAGACCAGCTTCTCAGGCAGGGGGCTGGATTCGGGAAGCGTCAGCTCTTCGTCCAGCGCAAACGCCTTCTCCCCGGCCTCTCTGGGCATTCTGACCGGGTAGCTGCTTGTCAGCAGCTCCACGCCCGCGATGGGTTCCGCCGGGGCGGCGATTTCCGCGGTCTTCGGCACATATGCCTCCGCCATGGCGGCGGCCCCTACCCGCACCATCAGCTTCCGGGCGGATACCGACCGGGCGTCCACAAACCGGGTCAGACACCGGATGCGGATGCTCCCCTCCTCCGTCCGTTCCGGCAGATCCCACTTCATCTGGAAGGGGATCCAGCCGTCAATGCACCGCTCCTCGCTGCCGTCCTCCGGCGCGTACAGGATCCAGACCATCATCCCGCCGGAGAAGGAAATGCTGTCACTGCGCCATTCCTTCCCCCGGAGGATGGTCTGTCCCCAGGCGGCAAGGACTCTGCCGATGTCCGGCATTCCGTCGGGCAGCTTGATCTCCTGGGTCTGCTCCACATTCTGAACCTCCCGCAGCACCGTTTCCAGGCAGGGGCAGGCGGATTTCTGAAACTCAAATTCCAAGTTGGATCACTCCTTATCCCACGTTGTCGATACAGTCTATTCAACGCCGGACAAGTTTATGACTACCGTCTGCGCATAATGCAAAATCCGAGCGCCAGAAGCGCGACCCCGCCGCAGCAGCAGACGAACCAGCTGGAAACGCAATGCCCCACGATCAGCCCCAGTCCGAAGAACAGGCAGCAGCACCCATGCAGGTGGTTTTTCCGGCACATAAAAACACCCCCTGCTTATCCTATGCAGGGGGTGTTGGATAGTTAACCGCCGAGGTAAGCCTTCTTCACCGCGTCGGAGCTGGCAAGCTCCGCGCCGGTGCCGCTTAAGGTAATGCTGCCGGTTTCCAGAACGTAGGCGCGGTCGGCAATTTGCAGCGCCTTCCGGGCGTTCTGCTCCACGAGAAGAATTGTGGTGCCGGCCTTGTGCAGCTCCTTGATGATGTCAAAGATCTGATCCACCAGAATGGGTGCAAGACCCATGGACGGCTCGTCCAGCATCATAAGCTTGGGGTGACTCATGAGGGCGCGGGACATGGCCAGCATCTGCTGCTCGCCGCCGGAAAGGGTTCCCGCGATCTGCTTGCGCCGCTCCTTCAGCCGGGGGAAATAGTTGAACACCATCTCCAAGTCCTCCTGGGACACGTCCTTTTTGATGTAAGCGCCCATTTCCAGATTTTCCTGCACCGTCATCTGCTGGAAGATCCGCCGTCCCTCCGGGACGTGGGCCAGGCCGGTACGCAGAAGCTTATAGGCTTCCATATGGGTAATATCCTGATTGCAGAAGTGAATGGAGCCGCTGCGGGGATGCATCAGGCCGGAAACCGTCTTCAGGATGGTGGACTTGCCCGCGCCG
>DJNI01000001.1 GCA_002436765.1 Clostridiales bacterium UBA6468 | reverse complement strand
ATAGGGAAATCGGTCTGCATACCCGTTGATTACATTTGCTTGGTGCAGGATGCGCACCTTGTCTGCAGCGGCCCAAAGGCGAAGGGTTTTGTACTCTGCATCGGTCAGAAACAGCCGCACCCGGTAGGCCATATCCCGGTACGGAATGGGCAGCTCCGGACGAAAAACCTCCAACTCCGGCAGGCCGCGTGCCACCTCAAAGATAACTATGTGCCGTGTCCCATCCTCAAATCGGATGTTGGAATACTCCGTGTGTCCGCAGGAAACGCCGAAATCAGCTGCCATTGGCATCGTCTCCCTTTGTCAGCTTCATAGCGGTCAGGCCATATCTGGCAATGAGCATGGCGTTGATGATGAGCCGGAAAACTTCATCCTCGATAAGCTCGGTATCATCCAGCTCAGACACGGTGACGCCTTGACGGTCTGTGGTCAGTGCCAGAGCGGCACGGTACAGCGCATAGTTGTAGGTGCTGATGCCCCGGAGAATGGCATATCGGAAATCAATACCGTCATAGCAGAAGCAGTTGGCCATGCGCCAGTAGATAATTTCATTGGCAGTCAGCAGATACATGGCGGCGTAGTAGGCAGGCGTATTGCGGCCCGGAACGTAGCCCAGCTGGGTATTTAGAAACTCCATGCGGGAGCGGTGGCGATCATCCAGGAAAAAAGTTCCGGGATGTTCCTCTGCCAGCTTCGGCAGGCGGCGGGAGAAGCGGTACTGTGGGGAGATCATGGTGTTGACGGCATCCCAATAGGTGACGGCACCGGCTTCAATGCGTTCCGCAATGAACGGACACACATCATGGGGACAGGGATGTTTTTTGCCCCGATACTCCGTACAGAGCTTGCAGTCCACATCCTCCTTTTTGTAAGTAAGTTTGCGAATGTGCATAAGTCCTCCTATAAAAAGAGCCGGGCAAGCAGAGGCTTGTCCGGCAAGTGTTGGGGATATTCAGTTTTAGCGGCTTTGTTCCCGCTGCCGCTTGCGCTGCCACGCTTCCAGCAGCTTGAAGATCACCTCCTCCATCTGGATGGGAGAGTAGGAGCGGGGGAAGTATTTGCGCAGCCGTTCCCCGGAGAGGGTGATGTTGCCCTGCACCGGCTTTTTCTGCTCCATCATGATGGAGAGCATAGTATCCTCGTTCAGCTCACCGGACTGGCTCAGCTTCTTCATGCGCTGAGCCTGAGAAAGAGATGGTGTAGACTGTTCGCTTCCAATGGTTTCCACCAGAAGCTCCTGCTCTTTCTCATTGAGAGAGGCCAGCTGGTAGGCGGGGGACAGAGCGATTTTTCCATCGTCTACCATCTGCATGAGCGGCGGGGTCAGGTTGGTCAGGGAGATATAATTGCGTATGGTATCGCCGCTGATGCCCTCCTGATCTCCGATGGAATCATCGCTCCGGAAATTCGCCGAAATTTTCGGCGAATTATTTTCATCGCCTTTTTGCGGTCTACCAGCTTTCCGTTTGACGGCTTCCATCTTCAGTTTGTAAGCTCTGGCACGTTCTGAGGGAAGAATATTTTCCCGCTGGATATTGCTGTCAATCATCCGAATGATGGCATCATCGTCCTTCAGGTTAAGAACCATGACCGGCATGGTATCCTGTCCCAGCTGCTCACAAGCATACTTTCTGCGATGACCGGAAATCAATTCGTATCCACCTTCCTTTCTGGGTCTGGCAATGGCCGGAATGAGTACCCCGTTTTCTTTGACACTTTCCACCAGCTCCTGCATGGCGGGGTCATCCCGAACGCCATAGGGGTTCAGTGGGTGAGGGTGCAAATCTTCCAGAGAAATACAATAGATGACGTCTAGGGGTGTGGGTTGTTTTTTTGCCATAGGAACCTCCTATTCTTAATTGTATATAGAAATAAGCACATCCCGGAGGACGTGCTTATTTCATGTTTTGTCTCGCAATCTCAATTAACCGTGATAAAAAGTTGAGGAAACACTGCTTTCTTGACGGTGGTATCATGGGCGTACACACACATGGGTCACGGCGCCCACCAGCTTGCCGTCCTGAATGATCGGACTCCCGCTCATCCCCTGCACAATGCCCCCCGTGGTCTCCAGCAGCGTTTCGTCCGTCACCTTCAGCAGCAGATTTCGCCCGTCTGTCCGGTCTTTTGGATAAATTTTCAGAATTTCCACAGAATACTCCCGTGGCGTATCGCCGCTGACGGTGGACAAAATGGCGGCCTTGCCGGTGTGGATGTCTTCTTCGGAGGCGGTTGGCAGCGGCTCGCCCTTCCAGCCCCGCTTTGTTGCGCCGAAAACGCCCTGGGGCGTGTTCCGAAGAAGCTCCCCGATGACGGCATCCGTGTTTGCCGTGCCCTTCAGCTGCCCCGGTTCCCCACATTTGCCCTTTTTCACGGTGAGAACCGCGGCGTCATAGGCATTACCGCTTTTCATGTTCAGAAGATTGCCCTTGGTGTTGCTGACGCCGTGACCCAGCGCGCCGAATCTGTGGTCGTCCGGGTCGTAAAAGGTGACGGTGCCGATTCCGGCGATGCCCTGCCGCAGATAGACCCCCAGCCGCGGCCCTGAGTCGCTTTGCCGGGTGGGAACGGTCACGGTGCAGCGGCGGTTCCCCCGGCGGACGATCAGTTCGGCGTCTCCGTCGCAGTTTTCCAGCGCCCGGCGGACGTCCTCGGTGCAGTCGATGGCGGTGGTGTCGATCTGGACGATCTCGTCGCCGATCTTCAGTCCGGCGGTTTTGGCCTCGGCGCCCAGAACATCGTCAAAGGCAGCCACCGTGACGGTATTGTCACTGAGCTGCAAGCCGACGATTTTTCCTACGGGGATCAGAAGCTCGGTCGCCTGAGCGTTTATAGGAAGCAGCGTCATCGCGACAGCAAAAATCGTCAGAAATTTCCCGATTCGTTTCATTTTTCAGCCCTCCTCATGTTCGTGCCTGCCTTGTTAATATGACCCGGGCAGAAAAACATAACCGCTGTAAATGTCGAAAAATGAGGAACAGACTGGGGTCTTTGGCGTTTTTTGACTTGAGTGCGATTTTTATTTTGCCTATTGACAAAGTAGGTTGGTGATGCTATATTACCCATAGACTTACTAGGTAAATACCTTGGGAGGAATCTATAATATGCAAGTATATGCTGACAACGCGGCCACAACGGCCATGAGCCGCACGGCCATCGACGCCATGCTGCCCTATTTCGACAAAATCTACGGCAACCCCTCCAGCCTGCACTCCGTGGGTCAGAGGGCGAAGGAAGCTCTGGACGCCGCCCGTGAGACGGTCGCCCGGTGCCTGGGCTGCGAACCCCGGGAGATCATCTTCACCTCCGGCGGCAGCGAAGCCGACAATCAGGCCATCATCTCCGCCGCCCGCTGCGGCGAGAAGAAGGGCAAAAAGCACATCATCACCACCGCCTTTGAGCACCACGCCGTGCTGCACACCTTGGCAAAGCTGGAAAAAGAGGGCTTTGAAGTCACCTATCTGGACGTCCGGAAGGGTCACAACGTCACCGCTCAGCAGGTGAAGGACGCCATCCGCCCCGACACCTGTCTGGTCACCACCATGTACGCCAACAACGAGATCGGCTCCGTCCTGCCCATTGCGGAGATCGGCGCCATCTGTAAGGAAGCGGGCGTGCCCTTCCATACCGACGCCGTTCAGGCCGTCGGCCACCTGCACATCAACGTCAAGGAGCAGAACATCGACATGCTCAGCCTGTCCGGCCACAAGTTTCATGGTCCCAAGGGCGTGGGCGCGCTGTACGTCCGCCGGGGCTTCCCCCTGGTGAGCATCATCGAGGGCGGCGCCCAGGAGCGGGGCAAGCGCGCGGGTACGGAGAACATCCCCGGGATCTGCGGCATGGCGGCTGCATTGAAGGAAGCCTGCGACCACATGGACGAGAACATGCCCAGAGTCGCCGCCATGCGGGACCGGCTGATTGAGGGACTGAGCAAGATCCCCCACAGCGCCCTGAACGGCGACCCCGTCAACCGTCTGCCCGGCAACGTCAGCTTCTGCTTTGAGGGCATTGAGGGTGAAAGTCTGCTGCTGCTTCTGGATATGAAGGGCGTGTGCGCGTCCTCCGGCTCCGCCTGCACCTCCGGCAGTCTGGACCCCAGCCACGTGCTGCTGGCCATCGGCCGGGTACACGACGTCGCCCACGGCTCCCTGCGGCTGTCTCTCAGCGAGTACAATACCGACGAAGAGATCGACCACATTCTGAAGGTCGTCCCCGAGGTCGTTCAGTATCTGCGGAACATGAGCCCCGTATGGCGGGATTTGCAGACCGGCAAACGGCAGTATATCCTGTAACCGCCCCCCGGCAAAAATTTTTGATAAGGAGAATGAAATTATGGCACTGTACAGTGAAAAAGTTATGGATCATTTTCTGCACCCCAGAAACGTGGGTGTGATCGAGGACGCCGACGGCGTCGGCGAAGTCGGAAACGCCAAGTGCGGCGACATCATGAAGATCTACCTGAAAATTGAGAACGACATCATCAAGGACGTGAAGTTCGAGACCTTCGGCTGCGGCAGCGCCATCGCCTCTTCCTCCATGGCCACTGAGATGATCAAGGGCAAATCCATCCACGAGGCCATGGCGTTGACCAACAAGGCCGTGGCGGAGGCGCTGGACGGCCTGCCCGCCCACAAGCTCCACTGCTCCGTTCTGGCAGAGGAGGCCATCAAGAAGGCGCTTCAGGATTATTTCGACCGCAAAGGCATCCCCTACGACGAGAAGGACTTCCCCGCCTGCGAGCACTGCGCCCACTGCGAGAGCGTATGATCGTATCCACGAAAGGGCGTTATGCTCTGCGGGTGATGGTCTGCTTTGCCCAGCGGGGCGGGGACGAGTACATTCCCCTGAAGGAGATCGCGGAGTCCGAGGGTATTTCCCTGAAATATCTGGAATCCATCATGACGACCCTGTCCAAGGCCGGATTCGTGGACGCCGTCCACGGCAAGGGCGGCGGCTACCGCCTGAACCGTCCCCCGGAGGAATACACCATCGGCAGCATCCTCAAGCTGACGGAGGGGAGCTTAAGTGCGGTGTCCTGCACCTCCATTGGCGCATCGGCCTGCTCCCGGACGGAATGCTGTCAGACCAAGCCCATGTGGGACAAGCTGGACAGAATGATCGACGGGTTCTTTGAGGGGATCACCCTGGCAGACCTGCTCCACGACGGCGTAACGGCATAAGATAACCCGGCATGACGAATCATGCCGGGTTATGCTGTAAAAAGGACGGTTACATCTGGAAAATGTTTCCTAAAACCGCTCCGTTATTCTCCGGCTCCCGGGGGTGGAGGGAATCGTAGGCCAGGGCGTAGGTGACCTCCACCCGGTTGCGCAGGAAATAGTAAATGACAAAGATCACCGCCAGATACGCGCCGAAGAACAGGAAGTAGGCGACGGTATCGGAGAAAGGCAGGGTGATGCCCAGCGCAGGCAGAAGCTGATCGCCGTAGCCGATTGCGGTGGATGCCAGCACGGCGGCGTAGTACCACCACATGCTTACGTCCAGTCGGAACAGATTCCAGCGGCTGCCCTTCGTCATCATCCGGCTGTCCCGCAGCGCCGCCAGCGCGCCGGCGCCGGGGCGGTCGATGATGAGATAATCCGTCATACGGTAGCGGTAAAACAGCGGCGCGGCAAGGGCGAGAAACAGCACGCCGAAAATCCCCATAGCGGGCATCGTCGCGTCCATGAGCCGGGCATAGGTGGCGTCGTCCAGCGCAATGCCGGAGGCGCCTGCATTTTTGACGAGGGGCATCAGAATATCCACTGCCGAATCGGAAAGGGGCGTCATCATATAGATCATCATGGCGACGTACAGGCTGGCCACGGCCACGCCGCCGAAGATCAGCCCCTTCAGCAGCGTGCAGCGCAGCAGCACCCAGAACCGGTCAAAGCCAAGCCGCATCCCGTTGGGGGAAGCGTACTGCCCCCTGGCAATGCGGAGCATGGTGGCGAGGTATCCCAGCGTCAGGCACATGAGAAAAACCGACTGCGCAATGGGCAGCAGCGTCTGGGCGGTGGTCAGGGCGGAGCGGACGCCCATGCTGCCTAAGCCCCCGGTCTCGGAGATCTGTCGGCTCAGAGCATAGCTGACACCGGTCGCCGCAGCTGACACGGCGACGGTGATCAGCGAATAATACAGAACAATTTTCTGCCCATCCCGGGCGTTGGCGAGCCGTCCGGCGGAAAGCTCCTTCAGCTGGCGGGTGTTTCGGATATCCATAAATACGTCTCCGTTTCAAAGCTGGCGTTTGCATCAGTTGGCAAGGGGACACATGGTTTTCCCGGCTCCAAACAGCGTCCGACGGGCATGTGTCCCCTTGTCAGCTGATGCTATGATTGTTATAAACGAAATTCGGGAAAATAGCAAATGAAATTTTTGTAACGGTGGAAAAATGAAAAAAAGCATGGTATAATCCATTCGACTATGAAAGCGGAACGGAGGGCTGCTATGGAGCTTGGAGAAAAACTGCGCCTGGCGCGGCTGAAAGCGGGGCTGTCCCAGCGTGCGCTTTGCGGGGACGAGATCACCCGGAATATGCTATCCCGCATTGAGCATGGCGCCGCCCGGCCGTCCATGAAAACGCTTGCGTATCTGGCCGCGCGGCTGGGCAAGCCCGTGAGCTATTTTTTAGAGGAAGATACCGTCTGTTCTCCCAATCAGGCGGTCATGACCGCCGCCCGGCGGCTGTTTGACGGGAAGGATTACGCCGGGGCGATGCAGGCGCTGGCGCAGTATCGCGCCCCGGATGAAATTTACGACCGGGAGCGGCAGCTGCTGGAAATTCTTGTAAGACTTCATCTTGCCGAGGAAGCCATCTCGGACGGGCGGGAACCATACGCTCTGGAGCTTCTGGAAGCCGTCGCCGCGCTGGGAAGGGACGCGGCCTATTATTCCGCAGATCTGGAACGGCACAGGCTTCTGCTCCTTGCCCGCATTCCGGGGCAAGTCGTTAATTTTCCCGGCATGGATGAAGTGCTGACCGTGCAGGCCGCGTCGGCGCTGGCCAATGGAGACGTCCCACGCGCCGCCCATCTTCTGGACGGGGCGGAAGACCGCACAACACCCCGCTGGAGCTTTCTCCGTGGGAAATGCCACATGGCGCTGGAAGAATTTCCGGAAGCGGCGCAGTGCTTTCTCGCCGCCGAAGGGGCGTACAGCGTCCTCCGGGAGCTGGAGATCTGCTACCGGGAAATGGGCGACTACAAAAACGCCTACATTTACGCCTGCCGTCAGAAGGACGCACAATAACGAAAAAACGCCGTGCCGCTGGGGAAATCCCTTGCGGCACGGCGTTTTCAATGATTTTACGCTTTTTCCATGACCCAGAGGTTTCGGATCTGCCCCTCGATCTGCTCATAGCTCCACAGCTTTTCGGAATTGATCACACTGTTGGGGTCGTTGACCTGAAATTGGCCGTCCTCCACGCCCCGCAGGACGATGTAGTGCCCCGTGGTGGTGAAGTCCCCCTCCCCCATGGCACAGATGATTGGCTTGCCCGCCTCCAGCGCGTCCACCATCTTTTTCTTGACCAGGGGGATCTCCGTGGCCTTCAGCCCCAGCTCCCCGCTCCCCTCGCTGATCAGCGTCCAGGAGGAACCGCTGCCCTGGGAATAGTAGCCGTTTTCCTGGGCAAACCGGGCGACCTGACGGGGATTCATGTTTTCGTCCCCGGTATAGTAGTAGCCCACCATGGCAAGGCAAGTCGGGCCGCAGCCGGTCTCCGCGAGAAAGCCCTTGCCGTACTTTTCGTAGCCCCACATGGGATCCCACTGCAAAAACAGCGGCACGGTCCGGCTGCCCTCCCAGGCGCTGAGATCGACCTCCGTGTCCTTCCGAAAGGGGTAGTTCAGCACGAAATCCTTCGTCTCGGGGTTGCGTTCGTAAAGGTCGATCAGGCTTTGCGGATATTCGCCGTAGGAAATACCCTTCTCTTCGGCAAAGGCTTTCACCGTTTTCTCCGCCTCCGTGCGCTCTGCGCAGTAGAAGGAAATATCCCGATACAGGTTATATGCGGGCTTCGCCCCCAGGATCGCCGCCGCAAGCAGCACAATAACGGCAGCGGCGATCACCGCCCGCTGTTTCGTTTTCATGATAACCACATCCTTTTTGACTTTTCCCATTATACCACGGCATTTTTAGGAAATCTTTTCGGAGAGGTTAAGAATTCCTTATTTTTGTTCATCAGACGCACAAAATCCGCCCGATGCCAATGGCATCGGGCGGATTTCCAATTTCTCAGAAGCTTGGGAACGACCGGTAATCAGTCCTTCTTCGCCTTGTCGGCCTTCTTCGCAGCCTTGGCCTTTGCTTTGGCTTCCTGCGCCTTCTTGGCCTCCGCCTTGGCGTTCTCAGCGGCGGTCTCGTTGGAGGAAATTGCCCACTTCTCCAGCTCGATACGTACCTGATCGGCGCTGGTCTCGATGACGATGCGGCTTTCCTTCACATCCACAACGACGCCCACGATGCCGCCGATGGTGGTGATCTTATCGCCCTTCTTCACGGCGCCGCGCATCTGCTCGGCCTCTTTTTTCCGCTTGTTTTCAGGGCGGATCAGCATGAAATAGAAAATTGCGATCATCAGCACCAGCATGATGACGGTGCTGCTCATGCCGGCAGAGGTGGTTCCAGTCAAAACATTCATTGGGAAAACTCCTTTTGTGTTATTTCCCGTCCATTATACCATCTATTGCGTAAATTGCAAGGGGGCTTTTAAGCTCTCCTTAACAATTTTTATATCCTCCGCCCCAGCTTTTCCGAATACTCCCGACGAAAGTCTTCAAAGCGTCCCTCGTCCAGCGCCTGACGGATTTTCTCCATCAGCTTGTTGTAGAAATACAGATTGTGCATGACGGACAGGCGCATGGCCAGCATTTCCTCCGCCACGAACAGGTGGCGGATGTAAGCGCGGGAATAGCGGCGGCAGACCGGGCAGTCGCAGTGGGGGTCGATGGGGCTGCCGTCGGTGATATACTTGGCATTTTTCAGATTGATGGCGCCCTCCCAGGTAAACAGCCGGGCATGGCGGGCATTCCGCGCCGGCATGACGCAGTCAAAGAAATCCACGCCCCGGGCGACCGCCTCGATGATATTGCTGGGTGTCCCCACGCCCATGAGGTAGCGGGTCTTGTCCACCGGCATGTGTTCCTCCACGGCCTCGATGATGTCGTACATCTCCTGGGTGGTCTCGCCCACCGCAAGGCCGCCGATGGCGTAGCCGGGGAGGTCAAGCTCGGCAATGCGTTTCATGTGATCCACCCGGATGTCCGCGTACGTGCCGCCCTGATTGATGCCCCAGAGCATCTGCTGGGGGTTTACCGTGTCCGGCAGGGCGTTCAGGCGGGCATTCTCCGCCTTGCAGCGCACCAGCCACCGGTACGTCCTGTCCACGCTTTTCTGAACATAGTCCCGGGGCGAGGGGTTCTCGATGCACTCGTCGAAGGCCATGCACATATCGCTGCCCAGATTGGACTGGATCTGCATACTTTCCTCCGGCCCCATGAAAATTTTATGGCCGTCGATGTGGGAGGCGAAATACACCCCCTCCTCCTTGATTTTCCGCAGGGAGGCCAGGCTGAACACCTGAAATCCGCCGGAATCCGTCAGAATGGGGCCGTCCCAGGTCATGAACCTGTGCAGTCCCCCCATCCGGCGCACCACCGTGTCCGTGGGGCGCAGATGCAGATGGTAGGTGTTGGACAGCTCCACCTGGCACCCGATGTCCTTCAGATCCTTGGCGCTCAGCGCGCCCTTGATGGCGCCCTGGGTGCCCACGTTCATGAACACCGGCGTCTGGACGGTGCCGTGGGCGCAGGTAAACTCTCCCCGACGGGCTTTGCCCTCGGTTTTTTTCAGTTCAAACATGGCCGCTTCTCCTTGTCGATAGGTTTCATCGGATCGTATGGGAGTCCCTCTTCCCCGGCCTCTCCCAAAGCACGCACTGCACGGGACGGCATTCCCGGTTCCGGAATTTCAAAAAACGTGCTATCATTCTACCCTTTCTTTCCCATCATGTCAACATATTCCGAACCGGCGCGGCCTGTTACCGGGAAAAGGAAGCAGCTTCCGGATCCGGGAGCCGCTTCCTCTTGAATATTCGATTGCCCCGCCCCGTCAATCCGCCCGGTCGCAGAACACCGTCACCCGGGTTTTGCCGCCTGGAGTGCAGGTGTAGAGCACCAGATCGTTGCCGCTGTTCTGGACGGCGTCCACCGCGTCCGGATTCAGCGTTTCCATCCGCTGGATGCTGTAGGTGTTGACGATGCCCTCCATGTCCGTAAAGATGACGGTGTCGCCCTCTGACAGCTCCTTGAGGCGGCCGAAGTGGGTCGGGTAATTGTGGGCGGCGATCACGAGATCGTCCGTCCTGGACGAGCCGAACTGGCGGCAGGGGGCGATTTGCAGCCGGGTGTAGTCCCAGGTGGACATGACCGGCAGCTTTAATTCCAGGGTGGGAATTTCCAGATAACCCACGTATGCATAGCCGTTGATCACGGTCGTGGGCATTTCCGGGTCGAGGGTCGGCTCGGTGGGGGCAGTTTCCGTCTCCGCCGGGACGGTTTCCGCGGGCGCCTGGGTGGGACGCGTCGCTATGGCCGCTTCAACGCTTGCCAGCGCGTCCTCGGACTGCCGGCCGGCGCGGGCGTCCTCCCAGCGGTTGTACATGAGCAGAAACAGTGCTGACAAAATCAGCACTGCTCCTACCGCTATCACGGCAATGCCCAATTTCTTAGGCATTTTTCCGCTCCTTTTTCTTTGCCACCAGCACGATGCCGATAACCACCAGAACAAGTCCGGCGACGCCCAGCACCCAGATGGGTCGGTTGAGCTGACCGGTCTGAATCAGGGGATCCTTGCTTGAGGTGTATTCCTCCGTGATGAACTTCCAGTCCACCTCGCCCTCCCGGTTCGCGGCGGTGTTGTCCGCATGGATGTCCATGGTCAGGGTGACGGTCAGGGTCGTTCCCTCGCCCTTGCGGAAGGTGCCAAGCAAGCAGCCGGTGCCGCCGAAGGTGCCCACTTCATTGGGCGCGCCCTCGAAAATCACCTTATCGCCCTGCTCCACGGTCATGGTGAAGTTGGAAAGAAATTCGTTCATTTCGTCCACATCGGTGATGTCCTTGTCCACGGGGATATTTTTCTCGCCGTGGGGGACGGCCACGATGTACAGCTTCACGTAATTGGTGCGGGTGGTGGTGCTTTCGTTGCGGAAGGTGACGGTTTCGGTCTTGGAATCGCCGGGCATCACGGCCTTGAAATTGCCGAACAGGTCGGATTCGGTGTGATTGCCGGACTTGGGGGTGATGATCAGCTTGTTCTTGCCCTTGTAGACGATGTCCGCGCCGGACTGGGTGCTCTGGGCGAAGGCGGTCACGGTCAGGCTCGTGAGCACCAGCAGCATCAGAACCAGCGAAAAGATTGCTCTATATAGCTTTTTCATATTGCCACCCCCTTAGCCCTGCGGTACGTTCAGACTGCCGTCTGGTTTAATCGAGAAGCCTTCGCCCCAGGCCGTCTTGACGGCAGCTTCCGGAACGCTCTGAACGGCGGTCGCCAGGATTTCGACGGAAAGCGTGTATTCCGGTGTTTTTACACCCTCCGGGTACTTGACTTCACAGGTCAGCAGACTTCCCTCGGTCGATCCTCCGACGGCAACGGGCAAAGTGTAATAATAATATTTGCCCTTTTCCACCCAATTGCTGTTCGGATCTTCTTTGAGCGTAGTTATCGTGAGGTTATAACTGTACTCCGTCGGGACGGAAGGGACAATATTTCCTTCAGAATCCAGCCAGTTCACGACAACGGCCGCCCGGATGTATGCGTTGACATTGCCGGTGTTTGTAACGTAGACATTCTCCTTCTTCGTTCCGTTGAATGTTTCCCCAATATCGCAGGAAACCTGGCCGTATGTGAAGGTGTTTGCTACATTGTCTGTTTCTGTGATCAGGTAGGCGACGGTGGAGCCGGCTGCTACGCCGATCAGCATGAGAATGGCCATGAGCAGAACCGTCGCTCTGTTCATGCGGGTTCTGGACTTTCTGCGTTTTTTCACATATGTTCCTTGATACATAACTGCCGCCTCCTTTCTCAGTTGCTATTCCCTGATTCAAATTTGTTCTGGTTGTACGCGTCGCCGCCCAGCCACTTGTTCTGCTCACGCTTGTTCGTGAATGTGACTGTGTCGCTACTATTATTAGCCGACAGGGTTACGGACTTGTCATTTCCCTGCGGCTCATAGCGCCAGCTCCAGCCGGTATCTTCTGTGACGGTATAGGTGCCAGCTTTCAATCCCTTGATGGTCACGGACTTGCTGTCGCCATCAACATCAACCATCGCGATCACCACGCGCGTGACACTGTTTCCGGCCGCGTCGGTCACATTGAACACGAAGCTCTGGTTCTCGTCGATGGTTTCCCAGCCGGTCTTGGTGATGGTCAGGGTACAGGATTTGACGTGGATCAGGAATGCGGGGTTGCCACCTTCCTTGAGGGTTGTCCAGCCGCAAGCAGAATCGCAGTCCTTATGCACGAACGTGGTGTGGCTGGTTACATCTTCTTTCCCGATTTTGACCGTGACGGAAACGGGAACGTCCTGGTTGGTATATGTGCTGGTATCGAGCTTGCTTGCATCCGGCGTGTAGCTGAGATCCAGCGTCGGTACTGTGCCGAGCATATCGCCGGGAACTGCCTCTATGCTGTTATGCTTCCACTTTTCCGCGCCAACCTTGTTGGTGTTACTGAAATCGTTGGGGACAGTCTCGCCATAGTAGGCGGTGGAATCCTTGAAGGTCAGCTCCGGTTTGAAGACGTTGATCTTGCCATTGCCTTCGCCGATTTCCTCGGTTGCCGCTTTGCCGCTAGATTCAGGAAGACGCTGCTCATTCGGCGTAACCTTGACAGTAATGTTGTACTCGGTATCGTCGGACAGGCTTGTCAGGCCGTCGGTGGGGATTTCTTTGCCGTCTTCGTCCGTGACCGTAACCGTGATATTGACGTACTCCGTTTGCCACTTTTCAAGGCCGTAGGGTTTATTGGCATTGCTTGCCTTGCTCAGATCAAGGGTAACACCCCCGACCTTGACAGTCGCGTCGCTCTTAAGCTGGTCTGCGGTCACGCCGTTCAGCAGGTACACGTTCTTGTCCGTGGGCGTGACGGTCACTTTTCCGATGGGAACGTTGACAGAGGGAGACGTAAATTTGCCCAGCGAGGCGCCTTCACTGTTATAAATGCCGTCGGTCGCCTCTTCGTTTGTTGAAACGTTGTTGCCGCCGAGGAATCCTTCACGTCTGGTGACAGTGAACTCGACAATCAGCTTCTTGCCGCTGTAGGTGCCGTTGTGAGAGCCGCACCAGTTTCCGGAGAAATCAAAGCCGGCGACTTTCAGCGTGTTGCCTTCGATTTCATAGGTCACATCGCTTGCCTCCGCCTTTGTGTCCTCATCAAACGTGTGGTCGCCAATGCAGTCCATCGTGTAGAACGATACCGCATTCGCGCTTTCCGGCATGGTAAACTGCCCGGTCACGGTGTCCTGAATGTAGCTCTTGCTGTCCAGCGTTACGGTACTGCCGCCGACTTCCTGGCTGATCTGGGTGAAGATGTTCGTCAATTCTGCCGAGCTTCCGGCGGAGAGGAAATAGCTCTTACCTCCATCGGGATAGGAGGCGCTTCCGGTGTCGGTCAAACTGTTCGCATCTTTGTAGTTGGAGGATACCAGGTGCATATACTTGTTGGTTCTGTCTCCTATGCTGTTAATGTTAATAACAGGAGTGCCGTCGGCGCCGCTGAACACGCCGATGGTGTAGACGGTTGCACCCGCATCCTTGATGGCCTTGCTGGCACCGATCGCATAGTTTGCGACAGTTTCCTCGAATTGTTGATATGACGTTGGCGTACCGTCGGTGAACATGATGACGACCTTTTTCCGCCCGTTGTCGGCAGTGGCGGAGTCGGTTATAATGGACTGCGCAAGCTGCATACCGTAGTCTGCCCGCGTTGCACCGGCCGGACTAAGATTATTGACCGCCTCTTCCAGACCGGCACTGCCATCCGTATCAGCTGTGGTAAGATTCTTCACAATCTGCGAGTAGTTGTATGTATAGTTCTTATGTTTATAGGTTTGATCACCAATCTTGTCTGTTTTATTGCCGGAAAACTTCACGATGGCAATCCGGCTGTCAGGGGATTGCGCGTTGACGCTGTCAATGAAGCTGGTGACGGCAGCCTTCAGGGCACCGATTCTTTCAGTTCGATCGTCCTTACTGATGGGGTCATTCATCGAGCCGGAAACGTCGAGGACGAGGACGATGTCAACAGGATCGGTAGAGGTGACGGTAGAGCTTTTGCCTGTGGCGTAAGCTTCCAGTGTGATGGTGTATGTTCCGTCACCGTTGGCCGTGGCAGTCTTGTCAAGCACAACGCCGTTATCATCTGCCGCAGGAACCGCAGCCCGCATCATCCGGGGCGTATGTACGGCGGGCGTGGCAAGCAGCGGGCCGACATTCGCAAAGCTGACGATTGGGAGTTCAGGTTCGGTCTCCGCCAAAGCCAGCTCTGCATAATGTGCCTTGATATTGGCAATCATTTCCTCGGTGAACTGGGCGATCTGCTCTTCGGTCAGGGCGTCCAGGATTGCGTCCATCTCTTCCACCGTGGTGCAGGCCATGAGCTGGTCATAGACGGTCTGGGGGTCGAAGGACGGGGTTTCCGGCTCGGTGGGAAGGGTCGTCTCTGACGGCTCGGTTACTTCCGTGGGCGCGGAGGGTTCCGTCTCGGTGGGCGCGGTGGTCTGGTCGGTTCCCTCTGTGGACGCTTCCGTTCCTTCCGTCGTGGACGCTTCCGTTCCTTCCGTCGTGGACGCTTCCGTTCCTTCCGTCGTGGGCGCTTCCGTTCCTTCCGTCGTGGACGCTTCCTTTTCTTCCGGGACGGAGGAAACGGTTCCGCCCGCCAGGGTCAGGGTGCCGGTGGCGGCGGACTGGTCGGCGGAGACGGCCAGGGTGCCGGGAAGCGCCAGGCTGACGATCAGGACAAGGCCAATCATCAGCGCGATTGCTTTTTTGATCTTCATGTCGCTTCCTCCTTTTTACGGGTTCGGCCAGCCGGCGGCTTCCAGGGCTGTGGCGCCGTTGTTGGCGGTCTGGACGGCCTGGGCGTAGACGTCCACCGTCGCCTCGGCGTTCTGGTACTCGTTGCCCATGGCGGCGTCAAAGGTCACGGCGGTGAATACCGGGGTGGTGACCTCGCCGGGCTTGAGGGCCTTATTATAATAGTAGTAGCCGTCGCGCTCCGTCCAGTCGTCGGTGAGGGTCAGCTCCACCAGATCGGGATCGACTTCGACCTGGGCTTCCGGCCGGATGTTCTTCTCCACCTTCACCCGCACCCAGGCTTCGGACGCGCCGGTGTTTTTGACCTCGGCAATTTTGGTGACGGTCATGCCGGGCATGATGCCGGTGAGGTCTTTGAAGGGCGTTTTCTTTTCCTCGTCCGCCCACTCCCGGAGGGTGATCTCCACGCCGCCGGTGGTGATGACGTTGTGCGCCGTGCCCTCGGAGGTGAAGTAGGCCAGGGTCCCGGCGGCGAGGGCGGCGATGCAGATCGCCAGCACCGACAGAATCAAGAGTTTTCGCTTCATAGTTTCTGCTCCTCTCAAGCTGATATTGCTGCATCTCCCGGACGGGAGACAAAATAGACTTTTATGATCGCGCCAGACCATATGACAGCGCCCGGATGTCCGGGTGCTCTCATATGGTCTGCACCCCGGGGGGTGCAGACCATTATTGGAGAGTTTTTAGGCATTGTATGCTTCGTATGCGGCGTAGACATCCGTGAAGCCGTCGGCCTGAATGCCGTAGGCACGAACGATAATGTTCACGCCATTGCTGAAGTCATAGTCAATGACTGTGCCATTGTAGGTGTACTGACCCTGGTTGTTGGTGTCAACATGTTCGTCCATGTAGACCTGGCTCATACCGACAGTGGTTTCCTCGCCAGCCTTCAGCAAGCCATGGTACAGAGTAACGTACTTATGGTAAGTGATGCCTTCAATCGTCTCATCGCCGATATAGCCATCCTTCTCACCATAGGAATGATCCCAAGTCTTCTCGATGGGCAGAGGCTCAGTCTGACCTTCTGCCCAGAAGTTTTCGTTCTCACGCCACTTGTCCCAAGTGCGGCCAGGGGAGTTGACGTGAACGATGTTCTTGGAAGCATCGCCAACTGTATCCAGCGCTGCGGGAATCAGCCACTCATACCAGACATAGGTATCTTCGGAGCCATCTTCTACCTTGATCGTGACTTCCTTCTGAACAGCGTTCTTAGTCTGGCTGCCCGGCAGGAGCTTAGCATTGTCTTTGTCAAAGATCTCATTCAGGGTGATGTCTACCTTACCGGTGGTGAAGGTGTTGGTCTCATTGTCGGTATCGGTGAAGTAAGCCAGAGATGCGCCCGCGATGGCGATGGCTACCAGAGCCACGCACAGGAAAATCGCCGTGATTTTCTTCTTCATGATGTATTGCTCCTTACAATTATTATGTTTTCTGCGCCCGCGCGCAGGGGGTTACTTAGAAACCTCAGTCCATGCGGCTTCGGGGGTGGCAAAGCCTTCCTTCTGGATGGCGTAGGCCGTGAAGGTCAGCTTGGGTATCTTTTTATCCGCGGCAATGCCGTTGATTTCAGCCTTACTCAGGTTCTCGCTGACAGTGACTTTGTTGTCCTTGAGAACAGGATAGTCGGTATTAGCAGTGGTCACAGTATTGATTATACGGTAATAGACACCATTCTGACCTTCCAGGGCAGTCCAGCCATCTGCGATTTCATAGGAAACCTTATTCTTGGTTTTACCTGTTGTCGCATCGGTTTCCGTAAAGGTCGGCCAGTTTTCTTCTTCCACCTTGACGAACAGATAGCAGGGTTCGGAAGTTGCCTCGACCGTCACCTTCGGGTCTTTGGTGATATCCACGCCGGGGATGATCTTAAAGCTGCGGTCTCCACTCTCGGTCAGGTCAATCTTGATATCACCGTATGTAAACGTGTTGACAACGGGTGTAGTCTTGGCAGTCAACCATGCGATCGTTCCGCCTACTGCGCAGCCGAATACCAGCACCAGTGCCAGCATCATGACGAACATTTTGCTGCTCACGCTGCGGCGCTTTTCGTAATGCTTCATTTCATTCTTCCTCCTTTCCTATGATTTTTGCGGGGGTATATCTATTCGGCCGTAGCCGGACAGAGCAAAGTTATGCGCCAGTGGTGGTGAAAGCAGTAGTCCAGATTTCAGAAGCGGCCTTGTTCTCAAAACCATCCTTCTGGACAGCGTAGGCAGTAACCTTGATGGTCGCGTCCTTGTATGCTGCCAGACCGGTGCCGTTGACAGAATCAGTAATGACCATCTTCTCAAAGACGGTGACGTCATCACCCGCCTTAACAGCAACAGGAGCGGATGCATCTTCGGCAGTTCCGATGTACACGTAAACGTTGGTCTGATTATCAACCAGCTTCCAGCCCTTTGCAGCCATCTGGCTTGCGATTTTGGTGTTGCCTTCCGCTTCAATGGCAGCAATCCCATTCTCAACCTTGACGAACAGGTAGCATTCCTCACTGTCGACATCTACGTGAATGGTGGGGTCTTTGGTGTATGTATGGCCAGGCATCAGCTTATAGCTGTTTTCCGTCACACGCAGTGCGCCCTTTAGATCAACAACTTCATCTTTGTCATTCAACGGCTCACCATTCAGATTTACCTTGGCTTCGTCAAGCTTAATGCTTACCTTACCAACGGTGAAGGTGTTCGTAACCGTCTCTTTATCGGTCAGGTAGGCCATGGTTCCCAGCACAGAGGCGGCCACAAGCAATACCGCACAGAGGGTCAGGAGCAGAGCCTTGCTTTTCGTTTTCATCTCGAAAACCTCCTAAAAAATTGTTATATAGGGAGCCTTGCGGCATTGCCCTTAGGATAATGGGGCGGCTTGCTGCCGCTTCCGTTCCGCGTCCCGCCGGATCAGGAGCCTGCGGAGGGACTCGGCGGCGGCGTCGTCATACTTCCCCGCCTCGATCAGGCGGCAGAGCTTGCCCACCTCTTCGTCGGTGAGCAGGCCGTCGGTCTTCCGGCGGATTTCGTCGGCCAGGGTCTCCGGTTCCTGCTGAGGAACGTCCACCTCGGCCGCGGGGGCTTCGGCCTCGGGCGGGTTTTTCCTGCCCCGGCGGGACTTCTTTCTGCCCTTATCCTCGTCGGCGAAAATATCCGGCAGGAAGACCAGCAGCAGAAGCACCGCCCCGGCGGAAATCGCTATGTACATTCCGGGGGGATGCTGGATATAATCCGCTATATAGCCCAGGTACGGGATGGAGAAAATGGGCGTACCGACGACGTTCTTATAATGGACAAGGGAGCCGTCCTCGGCGTCGTTGGCGTCGCCCTTGGTGCGGAAGCGGATGACGGTGGGGTCGTCCTCGTCCGGCACGATGCCCACCACCCGGTGGGTGGCGATGGTATCCTCGTCCAGCATGAAGGTGATGGGCTGGCCTTCTTTAATGGTATAGGGGTCGACCTTCTTGACATAGATCAGGGAGCCGGTATGGTACGTCGGCTCCATGGAGCCGGACAGCACGGTGAACACCTGCAAGCCAACCACCCGCGCCCCCACCAGCAGCAGCGCCAGGAGCACCACCAGGATGACCAGAACGGTGCTGACGGCGTTCCAGATTTTTTTCAGAGATCCGCTCATAGCGTAACCTCTTCCAGCACCTCAGGTCTGACGTGGGGCACGACAAAGCTGTAGATCTGCTCGAACGCCCACAGGGTCGTGGTCTCGTTGTCTTCCAGATCGCCGTGAAGAACCCGGGAGGCGAAGAAAAGCATGGTGGAGAAGATCTGGTGGATGAGCATCTCCATGTTCGTCTCCGGAAGGAACACGGGGCTCACCTTCTCAATCAGGGGCCTATAGCACGCAAGGTGCATTTCATAGGCATGGGCGCGGCAGCTGGCGGAATAATAGTAGCGAATGTAAAAGGAGCAATCGTCGGAGACGCCCAGGATATGCTCCCAGCTCCGCTTCCAGAGAATGTACGCCCGCTCCCGCCACAGCAGCCCCGGCGTGCGCATAACGGGGAGGGTCTTTTTCAGGAATGCGAAAAAGCGCTCGTCCTCCATAAGGAAGGTTTCGCCGAGCAGCTCATCCTTCCCGGAGAAGCATTTGTATATGTAGGCCTCGTTCAGCTTCGCCTCGGCGGCGATGGACTTGGTGGTAGCTCTCTCCACACCGTCCCGCGCCACGACGCGGACGGTGCTTTCCATAAATGCCTGTCTCATGTTTTGCTGTTCCAAATTGTCATCCTCCGGTGAAAAAAGTGAACACTTACGCGAATCGCCAAAAAAAGGCAAACCAATGCCAATCGGAGACTGAGCAATTTGCCGGGAATATCGCGCGTTTATTATCGTGGAGTTTGTCCCTCTGCTAAAAGCGGCCGTTTTGGGTCGGAGAACGCCGCACACCGGGGCAGCTGACACAGAATTCTGACTGCGCAGAATTCAGAATCCCGCCGCTTCCAATTTACTCATATTGTCCCGCTTCAGCTCCATGGAGGAATGGACGTAGCGGTCAAGGGTGATGGTCGTATTGGCGTGCCCCAGAACCTCGGAAAGGGACTTGATCTCAAAGCCCACCTCCACGGCGCGGGTCGCGAAGGTGTGGCGGAGCGTGTGAAAATGAACGCCTTCCAGGCCGCAGTCGCGGGTGTATCTCTCCATGCGGTACTGCAATGCCCGGGGCTCCATATACGCCTCCGTCCCGGTCAGAACATAGGCCGTCGCGCTGGCGGGGCGCATCTTTTCGCAGAGCGCGGCCGCGTAATTCGTCATGGGGATCGTTCTTGCGGATGTGTCGCTTTTGGGCGTGCCGATCACGATCCGGGTGCGGGCGGCTCCGGCCTTGTCGGTGTCCCGCAGCCGCTGCAATGTGGCGGCGATCCGGATGGTCTTGTCCCGCAGGGAAATGCCGCCCCATTGGAGCGCGCACAGCTCCCCGATCCGCACGCCGGTGAACAGCGTCAGCAGCACGCCGAATTTGCAGGCGTCCATGTCGGTCAGCAGGTAGGCAACGAACCGCTGCTGCTCCTCTCGGGACAAGACGCGCATTTCCCTGCGGCCGCACTTGGGATAGCTGATCTCGATGACCGGAAAAATCCCGGGGAAGCGTGCGGCAGTAAATTTCAGGACTCCGTGGAGCACGACAAGAATGTCATGCACCGTTTTCGGGGCAAGCTCGTCCTCCAGCAGCAGCTCCCGTGCAAAATCGTCGATCAGCCCGGTGGAAAGGCCGAGGGGAAAGCATCCGCCCAGCTTCGGCTTGACGTGCCGTTCCAGCGCCGTATCATATTTAATGTAGGTCGCTTCCTTTACCTTCGCTTTCCGCAGCCGCAGCCACTCGTCGCAGTAAAACGCGAACCGGTGGCGGGAACTCACGTCCTGCGGCGGAGCGTTGCCCACCATGGCCGCTTTGAATTTCGTGACCTTCTCCTTTGCCTCCCTGTAGGTTTTGCCGTAGCAGAACCCATATCGGATTTTGCCGGAAAGCTCATAGCCCCGGATATACCGGGCCTCCCAGCGGCCGTCCTTCCGTTTGAAAATGTTTTCACCTTTTGCCATTTGTAAGACCTCCTGATAAAATTGGACGGCTGAATCAGCCGAACCTTTCTTTTTTTGACTGCGCGTTTGACTGCGCAAAGGCTGCCGGACAAGGGCAATGGTATGGGATTCCTGCCACCGGAAGCCGTCCTGCCTTTAAAAATTTTAAAACTGATTTCAAGAATTAGCATAAACCTGTTGCATTTTTGAAAAATCCGTGCTACAATGCAGGTGTTGAGTGTGGGTGCCGTCCCCCGCAGAGGGACAAACTCCACGATTGAAAAAAACTTTACATAAATTTCACAAACCTGTTGCTTTTTTGATAAGTCCATGCTATAATGCAAGCATCAGATGTGGATGGCCTTCCCCCCGCGCCACGGAGGGACAAACTCCGTGAAAATCACCCGCTTTGTTGGGATGGGCTCCATCAGGCTCCGCTGACGGAGATTGTACAGCGATACTGTCCCCGCGAAAACCATATCACAAAAAAACGCTCCATCCGACGGCTTTTGCCGCCAGATGGAGCGTTTTGGGATTTATTCCTTTCGTCTTGATTTGGCCGGATCCAGGCTTGCTTTTTTCGATGGAATTTGCTATGATACAGATCACTGCGCTGCGGCGCGGAAATTCCGTTGGGAAGGGATGGATGCTTTGTGCAGAGTGCGACCCGGGAGATGACGCATGGCAGCCCATGGCGGCTGATCGTGTCGTTTGCAGTTCCCGTGCTGCTCAGCCAAGTTTTTCAGCAGCTTTACAATACGGCAGATACGCTGATCGTCGGCCGCTTCCTCGGCGACGAGGCGCTGGCAGCCGTCAGCTCCTCCGGGCCGCTGATTTTCCTGCTCATCAGCTTCTTTGTGGGCATGACCATGGGCGCGAGCGTCACCATTTCGCGCTATTTCGGCGCCGGCGACCACGACCGTGTTTCCCGTGCCATCCACACGAATATTCTCGTCAGCATTTGCAGCGGTGTTTTGCTGACAGGCTTCGGCATTGTCTTTACCCCGACGATCCTGCGCTGGATGGGAACCGACCCGGAGGTTCTGCCGGACGCCATCTCCTATTTCCGCTACTATTTTACAGGCGTGCTGGCCGTCGTGCTCTACAACGCCTGCAAGAGCATCATGAACGCCCTCGGCGACAGCCGCCGTCCGCTCTACTACCTGATCCTCTCGTCCCTCATCAACATCGCGCTCGACCTGCTCTTCATCGCGATCTTTCACTGGGGCGTATGGTCGGCAGCAGTCGCCACGACGATCTCCCAGGCCATCAGCATGGTGCTCTGCCTGATCCATCTGAGCAGAAAAGGGATGCCCTATCCCCTCCGCTGGTGCAAGCTGCGCTTCGACGGGGAGATGCTGGAGCAGATGGTGCGATACGGCCTGCCCTCCGGCGTGCAGAACTCGGTCATCGGCCTGGCAAACGTCATCGTGCAGAGCAATATCAACTCCTTCGGCAAGCTGGCCATGGCGGGATACGGCGCGTATTCCAAGCTGGAGGGCTTCGCCTTCCTGCCGATCACCAGCTTTACCATGGCTCTGACCACCTACACCGGCCAGAACCTCGGCGCGATGCAGTACGACCGCGCGAAAAAGGGCGCGCGCTTCGGCGTTCTTGCCTCCATTACACTGGCGGAGCTGATCGGCGTGGGCATGTATGCTTTTGCGCCGCAGCTGGTCTCGATTTTTACGTCCACTCCGGAGGTCATTGCCTTCGGCACGCGCCAGGCGCGAACCATCGCGCTGTTCTACTTCCTGCTGGCCTATTCCCACGCCATTGCCTCGGTCTGCCGCGGCGCGGGTAAGGCCTTCGTACCCATGACGATCATGCTGGCGGTCTGGTGCGTGCTGCGCATCGTCTACATCACGACGGTCATGGGCATCTCCCACGAAATTCAGTACATCTATTGGGCCTATCCGCTCACCTGGTCGGTCAGCTCGGTGATCTACTTTATCTATTATCACCGCTCCGACTGGATACACGGCTTTGATGAAGGAAAGCGCTGAACCGGCGGCAATCCCTTGCAGCAATTGTTTCCCCCGTTCCAAAGGGCGACCGGCTAAGATCGCCGACATAGGAAGACAAGCAGAGACCCGGTAAAATCAACGCTTTTAAGGGCAGAGGGCAAACAGGTCAGCTCAAAAACTGAATAACCGAGCGTCAAAAGGGATGCTACCGCAAGGCAGCATCCTATAATGCGCTCTCTGTCCAGACCAAATTCCCAAAAAATTATCATGGGAACCTCTGATGAAATCAAGAAAAAGCCGCCTTGCGGTGCAAGGCGGCGCTATTTTGTGAAACGCACTGTGCACATATCTTTTCGGCAAGACACAAAAATGGCCTAGTTCAACCGAATCGAAAATTCCCGACCGCAAACAACAATCGCATACAACTCGTCCAGCTTTATCGGTTCCCCGAGCACCGCTTCGGCAGTTGCCTGAAAAGGAGCCTTTTTCCCATGGATTGAATGATGTAATTCCAGCTCAATGACAGTTCCGTCGTTAAGGAGCAAATGCGCCTTAAACTGATTTGCAAAATCGACAATATCGTTCTGTGGAATTTCCATTTCCATATGAACGCCTACCTTGGAAATCTGTACGCTGGACAGCTGATAGCTTCCACTATTATCAGCCGTCTGCGATTTTAGATCATCCGCAGACAGTTCTATTTCCTCTTCCGTTTGCATTCTGTATGACGTCTCCCATTTTCCATTCACAGGTTTAAGCGCACCGTCTTCACCGAATGTCAGATTTCGCAACATGACCGTGCAGACATCATCTAATTTCCCGGAGCCTGACTGGGCAATATCAATCCAGATTATTTTTCCGTCATCACTTAATGTATACTTAACCGTCCCTCCGGAACTCGAACCATTGTCACCGACCTCAAACGATTCAAACTGCGCATCCGGTGCAATTTTTGCGCCATCCCCTCGTCTCAACGAACACCGAATCCGTGCATTGTACTGGTCTGCAACCGCTTCCTCGATGCGAAATACGTAATCGCCCATGTTGATTTTTCCAGTCATATCCGGCGGACTTACCGCCGGACTGTGACAACCTTGAGTAAAGAACAAGATAAGCAGCACAACTGCCAGGAATCTGTACTTACTTTTCACTCTCGATTCTCCCTAGGCTATAAATTTAGGATGCCTTAATGGTAACCGTTTCCCACGCAGCCAAAGGGAAGCTGCTGTTCGCTATTACTTTGGATTTTGCAAGAATGCTCATATTGAACGATCTTGTTGCAAAGGGGGCGATAAACTCGCCTGTAGAATTTTCAAGGGCAATGATTTCAATTTCGGCCGCACTTGCAGGCACTGAAATTGCTCCCACAATCGCAATGCAAGCCAAAACCATACAGATTATTCTTTTCACCCGCATATTCATCACCCCTTTCAAATGGGATTATTCAAAGGAAAAAGTATACGTTGTATAGTTGTCTTCCTCTGCAACTGTCAAATCCGTTATTGGCATGACTTGACTTCGTTCTCCTTTTGAATTTTTCGCTGTAGCAATAGCAGTCACCGCCAGCACCAAAATAATTGCTATCAGCACCAACCCAATCACAGCGCCAATGTACAATCTCCTGCGGCTGCGGAACCCGTTTTTCTCTTTCGTTCCACCGGCTGCCGGCTGATCTTGCTTTTCCTCATTTTGCTTGCTGGCACTCTCCGCCGCGTCATTCAGCAGATAATCAACGGATACGCCGTACAGCCCACTTAAAACTTTCAGATTATCTGTGGTTGGTACTGCCGCGCCGACCTCCCATCGGGATATCGCCTGACGGGAAACATTCAGTTTCTCTGCCAGCTCCATCTGTGTTATCCCTTTTTGCTTTCTCAGGGAAACCAGTTTCGCCGGTAAATTTCTTGCGGTTTCTGTCTCCATTTTAGTTCACCCCTTCCGAAAGTAAACCAAGTGCAGTTTGCATTTAGGCAATCTGTGATTGCATTTCTGAGCATGTTGAAAAATGGGCTTCTGTTCTTCCGGCTCGTTTACTGCCTGAGCGCCTCCAGCGCAAGCGCGTTCTGGGTCTTATACAGCTCGGCGTAAATGCCGCCCTTCCTAAGCAGCTCGTCGTGGGTGCCGCATTCCGTGATGACACCGTCGGAAATCGAGACGATTCGGTTGGCGTTGCGGATGGTGCTTAAGCGGTGGGCAATGATCAGCGTCGTCCGTCCGGCGGCCAGTTTGTCGAAGGCGTGCTGGATCTTCGCCTCCGTCACGGAGTCCAGCGCGGAGGTGGCCTCGTCCAGAATCAGAATGGGCGGGTTTTTCAGGAAGATACGGGCAATGGCGATCCGCTGCTTCTGCCCGCCGGAAAGTAGCGTTCCCCGCTCGCCCACGTAGGTGTTGAAGCCCTCGGGCATGGCCTGAATGTCGTCGTAAATCTCCGCCTTTTTGGCCGCGTCGATGACCTGCTCCATGGTGGCGTCGGGCTTGCCGTAGCGGATGTTTTCCAGAATGGTATCGGCAAACAGGAACACGTCCTGCTGGACAATGCCGATATTTTCGTGAATGCTCCGCTGGGTCACGTCCCGGATGTCCAGACCGTCAATGGAAATGGAGCCGGAGGTGACGTCATAAAACCGGGGGATCAGCTGGCACAGTGTGGACTTGCCGCCGCCGGAGGGGCCGACGATGGCGACCGTTTCCCCGGGGCTGACGGTCAGGCTCACATCGTGAAGCACCGCAAGATCGCCGTCGTAGGCAAAGGAAACGTGGTCGACCTTGATCTCGCCCCGGACGTTTTTCAGCTCCTTCGCGTCGGGCTTATCCTGCACGGTGGGTTCGGTGCGCATGACCTCCACGAAGCGGTTCAAGCCCGCGAAGCCGTTGGCGAACATTTCGGAGAAGTTGGCGAGCTTCCGCATGGGGCTGACGAAGGAGGAAATATACAGGCTGAAGGTCAGCAGGTCACGGTAGTCCATTCTCCCCTCCATGACGTAATAGCCGCCGAAGCCGATGATAATCACGTTCAGGCTGCACAGAAAGAACTCCACGCTGCTGCAAAACATGCCCATTGCCTTGTGAAACGCCCGCTTGGAGGTCTTGAACTGCATATTGGCCGCGTCGAAACGGGCGGCCTCCACCGTCTCGTTGGCAAAGGCTTTCGCGGTGCGGACGCCGGAAAGGCTGCTCTCGATCTCCTGATTGATGTGGCCGATCTTCTCCTTTGCCGCGGCGGACGCCCGCCCCATCCGGCCGCGCATGGCCATTGCCACCGCCAGAAACACCGGAATGGTCAGCGCCACGATCACGGCAAGCTGCCAGCGGATGGACGCCATGACGATCAGCGCCCCCAGAATGGTCAGGATGGACGTGATCAAATCTTCCGGGCCGTGGTGGGCAAGCTCCGTCAGCTCGAACAGGTCGGAGGTCAGCCGGGACATCAGCTTTCCGGTGCGGTTACGGTCGTAGAAATCCACGCTCAGCTCCTGCATATGCCGGAACAGGTCACGGCGGATGTCCGCCTCTACCCGGATGCCGAAGGTATGGCCGTAATAGGCCACAATGTAATTCAGAAACGACCGCAGAACATAGCACACCGCAACGATGGCCATAATGGTGAAAAACGTCCGGTACATCTGATTGGGCAGCATTTCATAAAGCGCGCTGCGGGTCACCAGGGGAAAAGCCAGGTCGATGGCTCCGATTCCCACGGCGCAGAGCACGTCCAGGGCAAACAGCCGTTTGTGGTTTTTAAAGTAACTGAGAAAAATCATCAAAGGCGATTTTTTCCGATATTCTTGTGTCGTCATGTTGTAATCCTCCATTTCTCCGCTTATTATACATATTTTTATGCAAAATTCAAGCACCCTCTTCCGCAGCCTGAAAATCTGTGCTATAGTAGAGCCACTGTCATACTGAACTCCAATTAAAATCTTCAGGAAAGATTTTAATCAGGAAATAGTATCAGAGAAAGCGGAGGATCCCGAAATGGAGATTTTATTTTACGATAAAGACCTGGCCGTCTGCGTCAAGCCCGTGGGGCTGGATTCCGAGGTGCAGGTTCCCGCAGAGCTGAAAAAGGCGCTGGGCGGGGAAATTTTCCCCATCCACCGGCTGGACAAAAACGTGGGCGGCGTCATGGTTTATGCCCGCACGAAGCGGGCTGCCGCCGAATTGTCCAAAGCCGTGCAGGACGGCGCCATGGTGAAGGAATACCTGGCCATGGTTCATGGCACGCCTCCGAAGTCCGGGGACTGGGAAGACCTTCTGTGGAAGGACAGCCCAAAAAACAAGGTATACGTGGTGAAGCGGGAGCGGGCAGGTGCCAAAAGGGCGCGGCTGGAATTTATCCGCCTTTCCGCCGGGGAGTGCAGTCTCGTCCGGGTTCGTCTCCACACCGGGCGAAGCCACCAGATCCGGGTACAGTTTTCCTCCCGGGGGTATCCGCTGGTGGGCGACCACAAATACGGCTCCCGGGACGAACGGACGGAACCGATGCTGTTTTCCTGCTGCATCCGCTTCCCCTGGCGCGGAGAACAGCGCCGGTTTGAAGCCCTGCCGGATTTTGCAAAAACGCCTTAACACAGAACGCCGCCGATGGATTTTCCATCGGCGGCAAAATATGTCATGAGGGGATATATTTGCTCCGCCATTTTCCCGAAATCATCCGGGTCACAAAGAACGCAGTCCGGCATACCCAGTCAATGATCATGGCGATCCAGACGCCTATCGCGCCCCACTCCATCTGGACGCACAGAATCCAGGAGCAGCAAATCCGGAATACAACCATGGAGCCGATTCCCACCCACATGGTAAACCGCACGTCGTTGGCCGCCCGCAAAGCGTTTGGCAGAACGAAGGACGCCGGCCACAAAAGAATGGCACAGCCCGCGTGAATGATGACCAGGGTTTTCGTCAGCGCCACCGTCTCAGGCGACAGGGAGCTGTAAAGGGAGATCAGGTCTTCGACAAATATGACAATCAGGACATTGCACACGGCCATGGACAGATACGACCAGCGCATGAGCTTTTTGACATAGTGCCGAACCTGCTCCGGGTCGCCCGCGCCCACGCATTGGCCGACCACCGTCACCATGGCGAGTCCCATGGCCTGCCCGATGATAATGCCCACGCTGTCCAATGTGTTCGCCACCGCGTTGGCGGAGGTCTGCACCGTGCCGAACAGGGCGATCATGCTCACCACGATCAGCCGTCCCAACTGGAAGAAGCTGTTCTCGCAGGCGTTGGGAACGCCGATTCTTAAGATACTGCCCATCATTTTGCCGTCTGCCCGGCAGATCGCGCCCCATTTCAGGCACAGCGCCTGCCTGGGATTCGCCGCGAGAAGCAGAATGACCACCGCCGCCACGCACCGGGAGACCACCGTGGGAATGGCGACACCGGCCACGCCCATTTTCAGCACAAAAATGCAAATGGCGTTGCCCGCCACATTGATGGCATTCATCAGCAGACTGACCTGCATGGACACCTTGCTGTTGCCCACGCTGCGGAAAATCGCCGCGCCCGCATTATACAGCGCAATGAACGGGAAGGACAGAGCAGTAATGCGCAGATAGGTAAGTCCCGCCGCCATTACATTGTCGTCGATGGCGCCGAAGAACAGCCGCATCAGATTTTTGGCAAACGCAAGGCACAGCACTGCTGCGGCGGTACCCATGGCTGCCGACATCAGCACCAGCTGACCGGCGCTCTGCCGGGCCTTCTCCCACTGCCGCGCCCCCAGGAACTGGCTGGTGACCACCGCGCCGCCGGTGGCCAGCGCGGCAAACAGTACCAGGATCACGTTGTTGATCATGTCCACCAGAGAAACGCCGGAAATCGCCGCCTCGCCAACTGAGGAGACCATCACGCCGTCGCACATACCCACCAGAATGGTCAGCGCCTGCTCAATGACCAGGGGAACGATCAGGCGAATGAGCCTTTGGTCGGAAAAGAGCCTCTGCTCTGTCAACGATCTCACCTCTTTCTATACTCTCAGCGAGTATACCACGGGAAAACACGATTTTCAACAGGAAAATGTCACGGTGGGCAGAATCGGCGGCAGCGCGATTTTCATAGGCCGTCAGCCGCCGAAGCAGAGCTTCATGATCACCGCAAGCACCGCCAGATGTACGGGGTAGAACAGGTAAAATCCCAGCTGCACAGCCCGGCTTGCCGTAGCCTTCCGGCCGGAGTACAGGCAAATGGGAATCATGGCAAACAAGGCAAACAGCTCTATGGGAATCCGGACGGCACCGAAGGAAATTGCCGCGCTGTTCATCATCAGGCACAGCGCCGTCAGCCCCATAAGCTGTATCATCCGGCGGTTGGGAAGCTCCCGGGTCAGCCAGAACAGCGCGACTATGGCCACGCCGTATCCGCCGTAATCCGTTTTCAGCCACTCCGCTGCGAAGAAAAACGGCACGACAGCCAGCAGCTTCATCCAGTATCTGGGGCATTTCTTCATCAGCTCCACCATTCCGAAGCCCAGAAGCAGCGTCACCATCACGCTTTGATTTTCCCACGTCCATCCGCCGAACAGGGCAAAGTCAAACCCCGGCTCCGACAGCAGCGCGCCGGCAAACAGCCGGAGGGCATATTTCCGGGGGTCATGGGTGTAATGCGCCCCCTCAGCCAGCAGGAAGCAGTAAATCGGAAACGCCACCCGGCCAATGATCCGCATGGCAAAGTACAGGTAGTAGATTGCATCGGATGGCGTTACAAAAAACTGCGACTCCACCACGGTCGCGCCCACATGGTCGATCAGCATGGTGACGCAGGCAATGATTTTCAGTGTTTCCTGGGAAAGACCGGATTTCTTCATAAAGCACTCCCCTTCGCCGCCCACGGCGCAGCGTTGTTTCCGCCATTATAGCGCACCACGGGAAAAACTGCAAACGTTTTGTTGCTTTTTCCGGGAAGTCAGGATATAATGACAGAAAAAGGGGGTGTACGGGATGTTTCTCAGCTTTGTGGTTCCCGTTTACAACGCGGCTAAGTATCTTCCCGAGTGTCTGGACTCGCTGCTGGCGCAGGACATTTCCGATTATGAGATCATCTGCGTCAACGACGGCTCCAGAGATGCCAGCCCGGAAATTCTGCGTCAGTACGCGGCGCAGCACGGCAATATCCGCGTAATTAACAAGGAGAACGGCGGCGTGGTCTCGGCGCGGAACGCCGGTCTGTCGGCTGCTCAGGGGGATTATGTCTGGTTCGTGGACGCGGACGATTTTGTTCTGCCCGACATTCTGGGCTTTCTCAAGGACAAAGCGGCGGAAACCGCCTGTGACCGGCTGATCGTCGGCGGCTACCAGTTCACCGACCGCCTGACCGACGAGGAAATCGCCCTGTCCCGGCAGATGAAGCTGCCCATAAATTCCCAATGGTATGATTCCGTGGTGTGGAGAAGTCTTCTGCGCCGGGAATTTCTGCTGAAAAACGGCCTGAACTTCCGTTATCCCGAACTGACCCACGGCGAGGATGGGCTATACATGTACGAAGTCGGTCTTTACGCCCCGAAAAGTGTCGAAATCGAGTTGGCGCTGTATTGTTACCGCGAGCATTCCGGTTCTGCCGAAACGACCGTCAGTCTGGAAAATTACCACAAGAAAATCCGCTCCTACATACGCATTTCACAGATTCTTCTGGGTTATTACCGCGATGGCCGTCAGGATTCCACCACTGCCGACAAGCTCATGGTCTTTTTGTGGTTTACCCTGTTTGTAACCGCCTCACTTCCCCGCAGGGATGCCGCCGCCGTATTGCGCCAGCTGCGTCAGAAGGGGCTGTATCCCTTCCATCGTCCCCCGCAGTGTACGCTGACCCGCGCCTATATGACCCGTCAGACCGGCCTGGTCGGGACATTTTTGGATTGGCTGTGCCGCCACCTGCACACCCGCTGGGGCTTCACCCTGATGTGGCTCCTGCAGCGCCCCGTGCAGTGGAAGCGGAGTCTGGCGGGTTCGGGTAAAAATACATAAGAGAAAGGATAAGCACAAATGGATAAGATTACGGTAGCTGTTCCATGTCACACTGACGCAAGATTACAGGAACGCCCTAGCGGGAACGGATTGCATATCTATTTTTGCGCCGACGATTTCGGTGTGAGCAAGTCATCATGTGACCGTATAGCTGCGTGTGTAAACGACGGATGCCTTAATAAGGTCAGCGTCCTGCCGAATTCTGAACTTGAAGACATAAAGATAAAACTAAAGTCTTTGAACGGTGCGGACCTTTCGGTGCATCTTAATCTGGTTGAGGGCAGATGTGTCGGGAACGCTGATGAACTTTTCCTGCTTTCTGATGCGGATGGCTACTTTAAAAGTACATTTTTGGGGCTGCTTGTAAGCTCTATTCTACACCGAAAAGCCTTTAAACAGCAGGCAAAAGCGGAAATAAGAGCACAGATAAAAAAGGCAATCGATATCTTCCCTGCCGGCACTCCCCTTTTTTTGGACAGCCATCAGCACACACATATGATACCGGCTGTGTTTTCAGCGCTTTGCGAGGTTATAAGTGACGATGACTTAAACGTGCAGTATCTGCGGATGCCAATCGAACCGACAATTCCTTTTTTAAGGTGTCCGTCGGTGTTCCCCGATTGCTTATCGATCAATCTTATAAAATGTCTTGTGCTGCGGCTGTGCTTCTGGTTCGATCGCAAAAAATACTATAAGCTGAATGTGCCAGAAACATGCTTTTTCGGCATAATGTTTTCGGGTGACATGTCGGGAAAAAAAGTCGAGAAACTGCTGCCTGAATTCATAAAATACGCGCGAAAGCGAAATAAGAATCTTGAGGTACTTTTTCATCCGGGGTACATATCGGATGATGAAAACACACCGTTTTTTAAAAGCATTAAATTCAAGAAGTTCTATTTATCCCCCGGAAGGCGGCGCGAATACGACGCAGTCCACCATATGCCGAAAGTATAAGACAATCAGCGTTTTTCCACTGCGCCGCGTGTTTTATCCTCGGTGGTTGGCGTTCTGGGGCAGTACCTTGCCAAAACCTATCTGGAGACCAAGCGTCGTCCCATTTATCTGGTCGCGCAGACCAATATTGAAACCAGGAAATAACTTGCGTACATATGAAAAAACGACCGGCTGCCGTAAGCCGGTCATTTTTCATAATGTTCAAGGAAATCATTCTCCCTGCGGAATCTCCAGATGGTATTTTTCATTCATTTCCACACTGGGAACCACCGTAATATCGATGGGGTAGCTGATGATCCCATGCTCGTACAGCGTATTGGTTATCCTGGGGATAAGAACCACACTGTGCGGCCAGTTGTCCTGTGTATCTGGGTCTTCCGTATGAACCGGGACATAAAGCAGCATCTGCTTCTGCCCTGCCTGATCTGCCTGAACATACTGATCAATAATGTCCCGGCTGATCTCCGCGCAGATCTTCGGATCCAGATTTCCCATTGTCGATTCCTGGAACGTCGCGCCTCCGGTATTGATTCGGGAAGCCAGGATGCACAGCGCCAACGGAGCAAGCACAAACAGCTTTGGCCATACTGAGAAGAGATACGCAAAGCAGAGAGAAACGATCATCAAACCGAAGAAGCAGAACTCAAATAAATACTCACTGCGGTAAATATAGCTGGGTGTAACTGCGGCACACAGGAACAGCGTATACACCAATATGGCAGCCGCTGCAACAATGCAGACGGCAGACAGCCAGGGGTCTACCGGATTCTCCTTCTTTTTCCCTCGGGATGCCGCCAAAGCGGCAATTGCCGCAACAACGCAGCCGACACTGACGCACCAAAAAACCGGGTTACATCCAAAAGCCACTTCCTTCAATCCATAAAGCGTGTATTTTAATTTCCACGCAAATGATCCGTTCCATTCGTCGGATGCAGCCCTCCCGCCGTTCAATTCAAATATCGCACTGACCAGCCATGCCAGGAGAATGCCAAGGAACAGCGCGTTCTCACGGACAAACTGTCCCAATCGGAAGGACCTCCCCTTCCGAATTATAGAAATCAGCAGGCTGCTGCCGGCAAATGCCGCCAGAATACCGCTGGTCGTCAAATTAGAGAAGATCGCGTAGTAAAGAATCAGGTAAAATATCCCCTTTCTTGCGGAACTTCCTCCGGCAAGAAAAGCATCAAAGCCGGGATTATTCAGCATGTACATCACAAGGGATGCATTCAGCAAGCCGGGAATCAGGTAATTATAGTAACAATTCAGGTCAACGCAATGAAACAGATAACGGTTGTCCTGCTGCCGGCTTCGGAAAATCAGGAAATGAAGCAGCAAGAACAAAGCGGATGCAGCGACTGCACCCGCCGCCTTTACAGGCAGCACGCGCTTCGCCAGCTCTGCAAAGCAGAACACATAAACGGTGATAAAAGCGCTGACCACCAGAGCATGCATCACCGTTTGAGCCAGGATATAATCTCCCAGCAGCGGCATCAGCGTATAGACGGCAACCGTAGAAAAAAACGGCATAACCGTTTCCGGAAACACCTTTGCCGGGTTCCAATCGCCCCAGATTGGTGTCGCACTGCGCACATAGGCAAGATAAGTCCAGTCGTCCGCATCGTAAACCACCAGCGGATGTATCTGCGTAAACCAAACCATCAAGAAACCAAAAACAGCCACATACCAGACAATCTCAATTCCGGTCAATTTTCCTTTTTTCATGCAAACCTCCTCTTCGCCCTGCGGTCAAGTTAAGTATAGACCATTTGGAGAATCCTGTCAAGGCAATCCTGGGGGAGCTCGGATTCAATCGGCAAGAGCTGTGAGCGAGAGATTTTTTACCAGACGAAGGTTCCAAAAGCGGAGGAATCCTGTCTGTACCCGCAAGGGGTATGCCGCAGCCGTAAGCCGGCTTGGGCCGGCAGCGGCTGCGCAATATTTCCCGCTTTGGGAACTGCACAGCCGGGAAAAAAGATCCGCTCACAGCCGAAGACGATTTGTTCGGAGGCGCCCTTATGTCATACGTTCCAGGAGCGTTTCATGATCCTTCCGGCTCCCGGTCTTACAATCATGTTTTATTCTACCCCTAAAGTTCCCATATGTCAACCCTGAAAGTTTATTTACAAGTACAACTTTTAGGGTTAACCTACTGGTAGTTTCTTGGAGGTGCTGGAATGGACTGGGTAGAAATTGGCGCACGGATCCGCGCTCAGCGGGAGGCCTTCGGTTATACGCGGGAAACCTTCGCCGAAATGCTGGACGTCACACCAAAGTTCTGCGCAGACATTGAGCTTGGAAAAAAGGGCATGTCCGTCCCGACTCTGTGCCGGATCGCCTCCATCCTGAAGCTTTCCACCGACTACATTCTCTTTGGAGAGAACCAGCAGAAGCACTGCTTTTCCTCCGTCCTGCGGCACTGCACGCCCCTCGAGCAAAAGTATGCCGAGGACATTCTGAAAACATTTCTGATCGCCATGGAAAGCAAAGAGCGACAGCCTTTCTGAACGGGGCGCGCAGGGAGGCTCTGAAGAAATCGTCTGGGACTGTGAGCGGATCCTTTTCGTCCGTGCTTCGGTCTCAAAAACAGGAAAAATCGCGCAGCCGCAAGCCGGCTTGGGCCGGCAGCGGCTGCGCGATTTTTTTCCTTTTTTTCAAACTGAAGAAGCGGGGGCGGGAAAGCGGCTGAGAATCGCAGGTACAATTGTGCGGCGCCGCCTTTTTTGACAGTCTAAAAGCGGCAGCCGGAGCTGCCGCTTTTCCGGATGTATGCTATACGGTAGGCGCGGGGCCGGGATAGCCCAGAAGCAGGGACACCAGCACGCACAGAACGATCGCGATGAAGCCCGTTACCATCCACAGACTCCGGCGGCGGGAAAACTCGCCGGTGATGACCAGCCAGCCCAGGCATAAAAGGGAACCAAGAATGGCGATAATGGCGGCAGTCACCTTCAGGACGGTCCAGCCAAGACCGGCGCAAAGCAGGTACAGCGCAAACACCAGCGTGTCGCCAATAATGACCCTGGTCATCAAATTTTCCATCTCACGATAACGATTCCGTTTTGCCACTTCTCATCCCTCCGAATTTCGGTTACAAACATGATACCACACAAAATCGAAAATTGCAATATTTTCTGAAAGAAAGTTCATGAAAGTTAATGGAATATTAGGGTTGCGAACGGGGGAAAAGAATGCTATAATGTCTGTAAGTATGTATTTAGCAAAGGAAGCCGCTATGGGAGAACCGCAATACCGTCTGGAGGGCATCGTCCATACCAAATCCGACGTGCTGGAGGATTTTGAGGGGCCGCTGGATGTTATTTTTGAGCTGCTGAGCAAGAATAAAATCGAAATTCAGGATGTGTCCATTTCCGCGATCCTGGAGCAGTATCTGGGATATCTGGACGAAATGAAGCGGATGGATATGGAGATCGCCAGCGAGTTCATCACCATGGCGTCCCACCTGATGCTGATCAAAACCAAAATGCTTCTCTCGGCGGCGGAACAGGCCGAGGCGGAAAGCGAGCTGGATCTGCTGCGCCAGTCCCTGGTGGAGCGCAAGCGCAAGGAAGCCATGGAGCAGATCCGGCAGGCCGTGGCGGTGCTGGAGCCGCGAAACGAGATCGGCCGGTGTCTGTTCACCAAGGAGCCGGAGCCCCTGCGCAGGGAGCAGGGCTACCGTTATCAGCACGACGTGATCGATCTGCTTCGGGCGCTGGACATCATCGCCGAGCGCAGTCAGCGCCAGCTGCCACCGCCCACGGCCAATTTCCGGGGCATCGTGGGCAAGGAGCCGTACCCCATCGGCCGGAAGACCGGCGAGGTGCTGCGTCAGCTGCTGCTGCGGGGCGTGGAGCGGCTGAAGAACCTGTTCCGGGGCAGCCGGAGCCGCTCGGAGATCGTGGCGACCTTTCTTGCCATTCTGGATTTGTGCAAGACGAACTCCGTGACGCTGGAGGATGACCCCGGCGGGGAAAACCCCAACGTCCGACTGCTGGACAAGCACCTAAGAGAGGAGATGACCTGATGGAATCGGAACAGCTGCAGCGTGCCATTGAGGCCATTCTCTTTGCCGCGGGCGAGCGGATCGACATCGGAAGACTCGCCGCCGCGCTGGAAACGGACGCGCCGGATGTGGAAAAGGCCGCCGACGATCTGGCGGACAAATACGCCTTTGAGCGCCGGGGGATCCGCATTCTCAAGCTGGAAAAGGGCTACCAGATGGTGTCCTCGGGAGAAATGGCGGACTACGTGACGAAGGCACTGGAGACAAGAAAGCCCCCGAAGCTGTCTTCCTCTCAGCTGGAGGCCCTGACCATCATCGCCTATTATCAGCCGGCGACGAAGGCCATGGTGGAGCAGATCCGGGGCGTGGACAGCGCCTATTCCGTGGCGGCGCTGCTGAATAAGAAGCTCATCGAGGAGGCGGGACGGCTGAACGTTCCGGGACGTCCGATTCAGTATAAGACGACGCCGGATTTTCTGCGCACCTTCGGCCTCAGCTCCCTGGAAGAGCTGCCGCCCATTGAGAAGATCACCTTCGGCGAGCCGGTGGAGCTGCCTGAGCAGCCTCCAACCGGGGAGGACGCATGATGGGCTGGTGGATCGCGCTGGGCGTGATATTCCTTCTGGGAATCCTGCCCCTGGGCGTCAGCGCCCGGTACGGCGGGGAGGGGGCGCTGCTGCGGGTCATTGCAGGCCCCGTCCGGCTGACCCTGTTCCCCCGAAAAAAGAAGGAGAAAAAGCCAAAACCTGCGAAAAAATCGGCGGAACAGCCGAAAAAACAGGAAGAATCCCTCCCAAATCCGCCCCAGCCCCCCAAGCAGGCGCCTGCGGCGGATAAGAAAGAAAAGGGCGGCAGCTTGCCGGACTTTTTGCCGCTGGTGAAGGTCGCGCTGAACTTTCTGGGAGATTTCCGGCGGAAGCTGCGGGTGAACCGCCTGGAGCTGAAGCTGATACTGGCGGGGGGCGATCCCTGCGACCTTGCGGTCAATTACGGAAGGGCCTGGGCGGCGGTGGGCAATCTGATGCCCCGGCTGGAACGGCTGTTCGTGATAAAAAAACGGGATGTGGAGGTCGAATGCGACTTTACCGCGCCCGAAACACTGGTCATTGCGCGGCTGGATCTGACCATTACCCTGGGAAGACTTCTGGGTCTTGCCATTGTATATGGTATCCGGGCGCTGAAAGAATTTTTATTACTTCAGAAAAAACGAAAAGGCGGTGCTACCCATGAGCCAGATTCCCAATATGCTTGAAAGTACCATTCAGAAGATCCGTGAGATGGTGGATGTAAATTCCGTCATCGGCGAACCCATCTCCACGCCGGACGGCGTGACGATCATCCCCGTGTCCAAGGTCAGTGTCGGCTTTGGCGGCGGCGGTTCCGACTTTACCAAAAAGACGGCGGCCGGCGACAATCCCTTTGGCGGCGGCGTTGGCGCCGGCGTCAAGGTGACGCCCATCTGCTTCCTCATTGTCAAGGACGGCAACGTGCGCATGATGCCCGTGGCGGAGCCTGCCAGCTCCACGGCTGACCGCATCGTGGAAATGATGCCGGACACGCTGGATAAGCTCACGGCCTATCTGGACGCCAAAAAGAAGGACTGACCCATCCGCGGCGCATAGTTTGTCCCGAACCGGGACACAATAGCCACGGGTGAGAAGAAATGAGACGAATTTTCGCCGGGACGGCGGCTGCATTGCTGGCCGCCGTCCTGTTTTTGCCTGTGGGGGCGGGTGCCGTGTCCGCCCGGCGGGCGTATGCGGTGGATGCCGTCAGCGGCCGGGTGCTTTATGAGAAAAATCCCACGGAGCGCAGCCTGATTGCCAGCACCACCAAGATCATGACGGCGCTGATCGTTTGCGAGCAGTGCAACGTGCTGGACAGAATGCGTATCCCAAAGGAAGCGGTGGGCATCGAGGGCTCCTCCATGTACCTGAAAGAAGGAGAGGTGCTCACCTTGCAGGAGCTGCTCTACGGGCTGATGCTGTCCTCCGGCAACGACGCCGCCGTGGCGCTGGCCATTTACTGCGGCGGCACCGTGGAGGGCTTTGCGGCGCTGATGAACGACAAGGCGCGCAGCCTCGGCCTGAACGGCACGCACTTTGAAAATCCCAACGGCCTGGACAGCCCCGGCCATTACTCCACAGCCAAGGATCTGGGGACTCTGGCAGCCTACGCCATGGAAAATCCCATTTTCTACAAGACCGTTTCCGCCAAAAACGTCAAGGTGGGGGAGCGGTATCTGACCAACCACAATAAGCTATTGTGGCGGGTGGCGGGCGCCGACGGGGTGAAAACCGGCTTTACCAAGGCCGCCGGGCGGATCCTGGTGTCCAGTGCCACGCGAGACGGGCGGCGGGTCATTGTCGTGACCATCGACGACCCCGGCGACTGGGCTGACCATGCCGCGCTGATGGAGGAGGGCTTCTCCCGGTACGCAATTCAGCGGATCGTGAATCAGGGCGATCGGGTGGGAACCCTGGAGGTCGTGGGCGGCGAAAAACGGCGGGTGGAGGTGCTGGCGGCGGAGGATTTTGACTATTCCGTCGCGCCGGAGGAACACCCTTGTCTTGCGATGCCCGGCCCGGGATTCGTCTACGCCCCGGCGGTGGAGGGGGCGGACGCGGGGGTCGTGTACGTGCTGATCGAGGGCAAGGCCGTGGGAAAAATCCCTACCGTCTACGGCGCGACCATCGAGCAGACCCGGCCGGAGGAAAAGAGCTTCTGGCAGAAACTATTCCACAGAGGGAGCGGCTGACATGCCGCTCCCGGATGACCATGCGGGGAGGAAAAACCATGACAGAACGTTTGCAGAAAATACTCTCCGCCCACGGCGTGGCCTCCCGGCGGAAGGCGGAGGAGCTGATCCGGGCGGGGCAGGTGAGCGTCAACGGCGTCCCTGCTTCCCTGGGGGACTGCGCCGACCCGGAAGCAGACGATATCCGGGTGGCGGGACAGCCTTTGGCCGCCCGGGAGAAGAACGTGTACATCTTATTGAATAAACCCCATGGCTATGTAACGACCCTGTCCGACGAAAAAGGACGGCCGGACGTGGCCGGTCTTGTGGCGGACTGCGGCGTGCGGGTGTACCCCGTCGGGCGGCTGGACATGGACTCCGAGGGGCTGCTGCTTCTGACCAATGACGGGGCGTTCGCCAACGCACTGATGCACCCGAAGCATGAGGTGGAGAAGACCTATGACGTCTGGGTCACCGGCTACGCCCCCGGCGGGGAGCGCCGTCTGGCGAAGCCTATCATCCTGGACGGCTACACCATCCGCCCGCCGAAGGTGAAGCTCTTAAAAGCGGAGGGACAGTCGGCAAAATTCCGTGTGACCATCCACGAAGGCCGCAACCGGCAGGTGCGGCGGATGTGCGATGCCGCGGGAATGCACTGCACCCGGCTGCGCCGCATTCAGGAGGGAAGCCTCCGCCTGGGAGACCTCCCGCTGGGAAAGTGGCGCTGCCTGACGGAGTCGGAGGTTGCGGAACTGGTACGGATGTCCGGAACACCCGGCACGATCTGAAATCCTCATGCATTTTCTGCGGTTGCCTCTTGCAAAATGTCGCTGGTTTTGCTAGTATACTATAAGGCGGATTTTCGGCAGAATCAGGCCGGCCGCCATAAAAAAGATACAGCGCCGCACAAGGAGGCAGCTATGAGTCACGATATATTGTCCACGCTGCGGGAGATGGAACCCACCTTCTCCAAGGGGCAGAAGCGGATCGCACGTTACATTACGGAGGAATATGACAAGGCCGCGTTCATGACGGCCAACCGTCTGGGAAAAACGGTGGGCGTATCGGAATCCACGGTGGTTCGGTTTGCCGTGGACTTGGGCTTTGACGGCTACCCCAGTATGCAGAAGGCCATGCAGGAAATGGTGCTCAACCGCCTGACCTCCGTGCAGCGCATTGAGGTCGCCAACGACCGTCTGGGCGATCAGGACGTGGTCTCCACGGTGCTTCGCTCCGACATGGAAAAAATCCGCCAGACGGAGGAAATGGTGAGCCGGGAGGAATTTTCCGCTGCCGTGAACGCCATTCTGAAGGCCAAACGGGTGTACATTCTGGGCGTCCGCTCCGTGGAGCCGCTGGCGAATTTTCTGGGCTACTACCTTAATTATATGTTCAACAATGTCCACGTGGTTTCCGGCTTCGGGGCGGGGGAGATGTTTGAGAAGATCGTCAGCGTGAACAGCAGCGACGTGGTCATCGCCTTTTCCTTCCCCCGGTATTCCTCTACTACGACCAAGGGGGCGAAATACTGCCGCTCCGCCGGGGCAACGGTCATCGGCATTACGGACAGCAAGCTGTCCCCCCTCGGCAGTAATTGCGACCATGTGCTCATCGCCAAAAGCGATATGGTCAGCCTGGTGGACTCCCTGGTGGCGCCGCTGAGCATCGTCAACGCCCTGATCGTCGCCATCGCCGCCCAGAAGGAGAAGGAGCTGTCCAAAACCTTTGCCAATCTGGAGCGGATATGGGAAGAATACGACGTGTATGAGAAGCGGGTGGATGGCTGATGGGCTATGACGGGATCGTGATCGGCGGCGGCCCGGCGGGCATGTTCGCGGCCATTACGGCGGCAAAACGGGGGCAGAAGGTACTGCTTCTGGAAAAAAACGACCGTCTGGGCAGAAAGCTTCTGATCACCGGCAAGGGCCGCTGCAACGTGACGAACGACAGCAGCTGTGAAGAGCTGCTCGCCCACGTGCCGCAGAACCCGCGGTTTTTATACTCCGCGTTTTCCCGCTTCGACGGGCGCGACGCCATCGAATTTTTCGAGGGCTTGGGTGTGCCGCTCAAGGTCGAGCGCGGCAAGCGCGTGTTTCCGGTATCTGACCGGTCGTTCGACATCACGGCGGCGCT
>DJNI01000043.1:3485-4227 GCA_002436765.1 Clostridiales bacterium UBA6468 | reverse complement strand
TGGCAGACCTCGCAGGGGACGTAAACGTCCGCCAGGAAGTGCATCTCGATTTTCACAAGGCCGTCACCGCAGCAGGCTTCGCACCGGCCGCCCTTGACGTTGAAGCTGAACCGTCCCGGTCCGTAGCCACGGATCTTCGCTTCGTTGGTGGAAGCGAACAGATCCCGGATGTCGTTGAACAGCCCCGTATACGTGGCGGGGTTGCTCCGGGGGGTTCTGCCGATGGGGCTTTGGTCGATGTCGATGACCTTGTCCAGATACTCCATGCCGTCGATGCCGTCGCAGGCACCGGGGCGGGTGCGGGCATGGTTCAGCTTAGAAAGCAGGGTCTTGTTCAGAATTTCATTGACCAGACTGGATTTTCCCGAACCGGACACGCCGGTGACGCAGACGAAGGTTCCCAGGGGGATGTCCACATCCACGTTTTTCAGATTGTTCTCCCGTGCGCCGCGAATCCGCAGGAAGCTGCCGTTTCCCGCCCGGCGGGTGGTGGGAACGGGGATCTTCTTCACACCGGAGAGGTACTGTCCCGTTACGGAACGGGGGCAGCTCACGATATCCTCCAGGGTTCCCGCCGCCACGATCTCGCCGCCGTGGCTGCCCGCGCCGGGGCCGACATCTACAATAAAATCGGCGGCGCGCATGGTGTCCTCGTCGTGCTCCACCACGATCAGGGTGTTGCCCAAATCCCGCAGATGCTTCAGCGTGCCCAGCAGCTTATCGTTGTCCCGCTGGTGCAGGC
>DJNI01000043.1:0-3419 GCA_002436765.1 Clostridiales bacterium UBA6468 | reverse complement strand
GAATATACAGCACCCCCATCAGAGACGAACCGATCTGGGTGGCTAAGCGGATCCGCTGGCTCTCGCCGCCGGAAAGGGTCCCCGCCGAGCGGGACAGGGTCAGATAGCTCAGTCCCACGTCCGTCAGGAATTGCAGGCGGGACTTGATCTCCTTGACGATTTGCTCGGCCACCGTGGCCATATTGCCCTCCAGACGGAGGTTTTTCATAAATTCCAGCTCGTCCCGGACGCTCATGCGGCAGAAGTCCATAATGCCGATGCCGCCCACCGTCACCGCCCGGGCGATCTCCGACAGGCGGTCGCCGTGGCACTGGGGGCAGGGCGCGGTGGCCATGCACTCCTCCAGCTCCTTCCGGGCAGCGTCGGACTGGGTCTCCCGGAACCGGCGGGAAATGTTGTTGAGGATGCCCTCAAAGGGCTGCTCCAGCACCCCCATGCCGTTGCCCCGGTTGTAGGTCATGCGCAGCTTTTCTCCCTTGGTGCCGTAGAGGATCACGTCCATCACGTCCTTGGGGAGATTCTTCACCGGCTCCGTCAGGGAAAAATGATATTTCTGCGCCAACGCCTCAAAATACATACGGAAAATGGAATCCGTCCGGGCGCTCTGCCAGCCGGACGCCTGGATCGCGCCGTCAAAAATGGACTTATTCTTGTCCGGAATCACCAGATCGGCGTCGGCGATCAGCTGGAAGCCCAGGCCGGTGCAGCTGGGACATGCGCCCGCCGGATTGTTGAAGGAGAACATCCTCGGCTCCAGCTCCGTCAGGCTGATGCCGCAGTCCTCGCAGGCGTAGTTCTGGGAAAAGCTCAGCTCCTCCCCGGTGGCGGGCAGCTCGATGGTGACCAGGCCGCCGGAGTGGCTGCACGCCGTCTCGATGGAGTCCGTCAGGCGGCGGCGCAGGCCGTCCTTCAGCACCAGCCGGTCAACCACCAGCTCGATGGTGTGCTTCTTGTTCTTCTCGCAGGGGATGTCCTCGGTCAGATCGTAGAGAATCCCGTCCACCCGTACCCGGGCGAAGCCGGATTTCCGGGCGTCCTCAAACACCTTCTTGTGCTCGCCCTTCTTCCCCCGGATGACCGGAGACAGGACGATAAAGCGGGTTCCCTCGCCCAGGGCTTCCACCCTGTCCACAATCTGGTCGATGGTCTGGCGGCGGATCTCCTTACCGCACCTGGGGCAGTGGGGAATGCCCACCCGCGCCCACAGGAGGCGGAGATAATCGTAGATTTCCGTCACCGTTCCCACGGTGGAACGGGGGTTTTTCGAGGTGGTCTTCTGGTCAATGGAAATGGCCGGGGACAGGCCGTCGATGGAGTCCACGTCCGGCTTGTCCATCTGTCCAAGGAACTGGCGGGCGTAAGAGCTCAAGCTCTCGACGTACCGTCTCTGTCCCTCGGCGTAAATGGTGTCGAAGGCCAGGCTGGACTTGCCGGAGCCGGAAAGCCCGGTGAAAACCACCAGCTTGTCTCTGGGGATGGTCAGGTTCACGTTTTTCAGGTTGTTCTCCCGCGCGCCCCGAATGATGATCTTGTCGTTCATACTATTATGATGCTCCCAAATGCGTAAAAAATCTGTATCTGTTACTATATCACAAATTCCTGAATCTCTCAAGATATTTTTCAAACAAAATTTCGTTTTCGGCCGCATCCTGAAATTCTGTTTTCTTCGCCAGAAACGCCAGGCTTCAGGGTCGTTTTTTCGGCGATATTTCACATTTATTCATATTGCTTTTTCCTGTGCCGGGATGGTATAATGGGAGTGTAAATTTGCATCCGGGCTGCGGCCGGGGGCAGAAAAAAAGAAAAAGTGAGGTATTCATCCGATGATTGCTTACGGTGAAAACATTCAGGTTTTCTGCGGCAATTCCAACCCCCAGTTTGCACAGACCATCTGCAAAGAGCTGGGCGTGCCCATGGGCAAGGCCATTGTGACCCACTTCGCCGACGGAGAGGCTTCCGTCACCCTGGTGGAAACCGTCCGCGGCGCCGACGTGTTTCTCATCCAGTCCACCTGCAAGCCCGTCAATGACAATCTCATGGAGCTGCTGGTCATGATCGACGCCTGCCGCCGTGCGTCCGCCGGCCGCATCACCGCCGTCATCCCCTACTTTGGCTACGCCCGTCAGGATCGCAAGGCCAAGTCCCGCGATCCCATTTCCGCCAAGCTGGTGGCCAACATGCTCACCGCCGCCGGTGCCGACCGCATTCTGACCATGGATCTCCACGCCGCCCAGATCCAGGGCTTCTTCGACATTCCTCTGGATCACCTGCTGGGCAACGTTACCTTCGTCGAATACTTCATGAACAAGTTCCCCGAGGATGAATACAGCCACGAGGATTTCGTGGTCGTCTCCCCCGACGTCGGCTCCGTCGGCCGCGCCCGGAATTTCGCCGCCAAGGTGCATATGGGGCTTGCCATTGTGGACAAGCGCCGCCCCAAGGCCAACGTTTCCGAGGTCATGAACATCATCGGCGACGTCAAGGGCAAAACCTGCATCCTGTATGACGATCTGGTGGATACCGCCGGTTCCCTGTGCAACGCCGCCAAAGCTCTGGTGGAGATCGGCGGCGCAAAGGAAATCTACGCCTGCGCCACCCACGGCGTCCTCTCCGGCCCCGCCTACGACCGCATCGAGGCCAGCCCCATCAAGGAAATGGTGCTGCTGAACACCATTCCCGAGGTCGCCAATACCCCCAGTCACAAGATCAAGTTCCTGGACGTCGCCCCCGTGTTTGCCCGCGCCATCGGCCACATCCACGGCGCGACCTCCATCGCCGACCTGTTCTAAAGCCGTGTTTCTGAAGCAAAGCAGCGACAGCTGGCTGATCGCCGGCCTGGGCAATCCCGGCCGGGAGTACGAGAAGACCCGGCACAACACCGGCTTCCGGGCGATGGACATTCTTGCCGAAAAGCTGGGCGTCAGGGTGGACAGGCTGAAATTTCAGGGGCTGTACACCCAGGTGAATTACAACGGGAAAAAGCTGTTTCTTCTCAAGCCCCAGACCTATATGAACCTGTCCGGGCGTTCCGTATTGCAGCTTTCCGCCTATTTCGGCATTCCGCCCCAGCGGATCATCGTGATGTTTGACGACATCTCTCTGGAGCCGGGACGGCTGCGGGTTCGCGCCGAGGGTTCCGCCGGCGGGCACAACGGCATCAAGTCCATCATTCAGGAACTGGGCAGTCAGGATTTTCCCCGGGTCAAGATCGGGGTGGGCGCAAAGCCGAACCCGGAATATGACCTGGCCGCCTGGGTGCTGTCCACCTTCTCGGAAAATGAGGAAAAAGCGCTGGCCGTGTCCCTGAAAAACGCCGCCGACGCCGCGTTGAGCATCATCGATAATGGCGTACCGGAGACCGCCAACCGGTTCAACGGCAGCCACCCATAAAGAAGGAAACTCTGAATAAATCGTCTGCG
>DJNI01000022.1:12035-28417 GCA_002436765.1 Clostridiales bacterium UBA6468 | reverse complement strand
ACCAATTGAGCTATACCCCTATATTATATTCAAAGGCGAAGGCCTGAACATTTGGTGGGCCTTCAGGGACTCGAACCCGGGACTATCCGGTTATGAGCCGGAGGCTCTGACCAACTGAGCTAAAGGCCCATAAAAATCACGGGTGCATCCAATCACCACGGAGGCCATTATAGCATCGAACCGGACGCGTGTCAAGCGCTTTCTTTGGAAAGTGCCAGAAAATCTGCAACCCTTTTTGTTTCCAAAAATACGGTTTACATTTCTTACAAAACATGCTAAAATAAACCCGATATAGGGGAACATCCCCGGGAAAGGAATCGGCATATGAAAGGTATCATTTTGGCCGGCGGATCCGGCACACGGCTTTATCCTCTGACAAAGGTCACCTCCAAACAGCTGCTTCCCGTTTACGACAAGCCCATGATCTATTACCCGCTGTCCACGCTGATGCTGGCCGGGATCCGGGACATTCTGATCATTTCTACACCGGCGGATACCCCGCGGTTTCAGGATCTGCTGGGGGACGGCAGCCATTTCGGCATTCACCTGCAATATGCCGTCCAGCCTTCGCCCGACGGGCTGGCACAGGCGTTTCTGATCGGCAAGGAATTTATCGGGGACGATTCCTGCGCCATGGTGCTGGGGGATAATATCTTCTACGGCAACGGATTTTCCGACATTCTCGCCAGCGCGAGAGACACCGCCGAAAATGGGAGAGCCACCGTGTTCGGCTACTATGTGTCCGACCCTCAGCGCTTCGGCGTGGTGGAGTTTGACGAAAATGACCGGGTCATCTCCGTGGAGGAGAAGCCTGCCAATCCCAAGAGCAATTACGCCATCACCGGCCTGTATTTTTACCCCAAGGGCGTGGCGGAAAAGGCCGAGCAGGTGAAGCCCTCCGCCCGGGGTGAGCTGGAGATCACCACCCTGAACGAAATGTACTTAAAAGAGGGGCGGCTGGACGTGGAGCTTATGGGTCGCGGCTTTGCCTGGCTGGACACCGGCACCATTGAGAGCCTGCTGGAAGCGGCGGAGTTTGTCCACATGGTGGAAAAGCGGCAGGGCGTCAAAATCTCTGCGCCGGAAGAAATTGCCTACCGCTTCGGCTGGATCACCGGCGATGAACTGCTGAAAGCGGCCGAGATTTACGGAAAATCTCCCTACGGCCGCCATCTGCGGCAGGTCGCGGAGGATCGTTTCAAGAGTTTCATGAAGAAAAAGGAAGGCGGGGGAGAGCAGTGACCATCATCGTGACCGGCGGCGCCGGATTTATCGGCTCCAATTTCATTTTCCATATGCTCCGCAAATACCCGGACTACCGGATCGTCTGCCTGGACAAGCTGACCTATGCCGGCAATCTGTCCACGCTGGCTCCCGTCATGGATAACCCCGACTTCCGCTTTGTGAAGCTGGACATCTGCGACCGGGAGGGCGTGTATCGGCTCTTTGAGGAGGAGCATCCCGACATGGTGGTGAACTTCGCTGCCGAAAGCCATGTGGATCGCTCCATTGAAAATCCCGAGGTATTCCTGCAAACCAACATTCTGGGTACCCAGGTGCTGATGGATGCGTGCAGAAGGTACGGCATCCGCCGCTATCATCAGGTCTCTACCGATGAGGTCTACGGCGATCTGCCCCTTGACCGGCCGGATCTCTTTTTCACCGAGGAAACGCCCATCCATACCAGCTCTCCTTACTCCGCGTCCAAGGCAAGCGCCGATCTGCTGGTGCTGGCGTATCACCGTACCTATGGCTTACCGGTGACGATTTCCCGGTGCTCCAACAATTACGGCCCCTATCACTTCCCGGAGAAGCTGATTCCGCTGATGATCGCCAACGCCCTGAACGACAAGCCGCTGCCCGTCTACGGAACAGGCGAGAACGTCCGGGACTGGCTGTATGTGGAAGACCACTGCAAGGCCATCGACCTGATTCTCCACAACGGCCGGGTGGGGGAGGTCTACAACATCGGCGGGCATAATGAAATGCGCAACATCGACATTGTGAAGATCATCTGCAAGGCGCTGGGAAAGCCCGAGAGCCTGATCACATACGTCACCGACCGCAAGGGTCATGATATGCGTTACGCCATCGATCCCACCAAGATCCACAGGGAGCTGGGCTGGCTCCCGGAAACGAAGTTTGCCGACGGGATCCAGAAGACCGTCCGGTGGTATCTGGATAACCGGGAATGGTGGGAGACGATCATCAGCGGCGAATACCGGGATTACTATGAAAAAATGTACGGGAACCGATGAGGGAATATCCCACTGGAGATGATAAAATGTACCATGTCGATTACAGATATCTGCGCCCGAAAAAAGCGGCGTGGCTGAAGAGAATGTACGATTCGCCCCTGGAGCGGAAAGAGGCATTGTCTGTGTGGAGCGGACATAATGCTACAATTCTGCCGCTGTGTGCACAGGGGGGGGACAACGTGCTGTTCGGACGAGGCGGCGTTGTGGACGAGGATGGCAAATATGTGGAGCTGTCCGGTATCCCCACTCGCATCTGGGGCTCCTACGCCTTTCCCAAAGCAGATTATAGGGACGAAAAAGTAGTCTATTGCGGATATCTGGTAAATCATTGGGGACACTTCCTGGTAGAAGCGGTTACGCGGCTTTGGTACGTGCTTGAGAATGATGCAACCATAGACAAGTATGTTTTCTTCCTAAAAGAAAATGAACAAAGGGAACTCAAAGGCAACTACCGGGAATTTTTACGACTGCTTGGGATCCTGGACAAAATTGAAATTATTGATCAGCCGACTACTTACCGGGAGGTAATTGTCCCGGAAATTGCTTTTCGCTGCATGGAATTCTACAGTCCCGGATTCCTGGCAATCTTTGACGCCATTGCTGACAAGGTAGATCCTTCTCCCCAATGGGTGCCGGAAAAGAAAATCTTTTTTACGCGTACCGGCTTCTCAAAGGGGAATGATCTTGAGTTTGGCGGAGCGTGCCTTGACAACTTTTTCCTACGGAATGGGTTTGCGGTTCTTCATCCGGAAAGGCTTAGCCTTTCCCAAATGATATATCAAATCCGCAATGCCGAAGAAATTGCCACCATTTCCGGCTCTGCGCACCATAATATGCTTTTTGCCAAAAATGGGCAGAGGCTTCTTATTCTGGAGCGTCTTGTCATTAATGTGGATTACCAGGTGAGCATCAATCGGATGCGCGGGCTTGCAGTGACGCCCATTGATGCCAATTTCCATCTGTATACTGTGGATACTGCAGGGCCGCTGATGCTTGGCTGTAACCACATTTTGGAACGGTATATTTCTGACAAAAGCCTTGTACCTCCCGATGAAGGCTATCGCAGCAAAAAATATCGGGATCGGTGCTTCAAGGCCTACATGGCCTCCTATCAGGATAATTACCGTTACCGCTGGTACATGGCCGGATGGTATCCGGAAATTGCCGATTCCCTGTACGAGGCCTATGAGGACAATTACCCCTATTTCAAGGAATATCTGGACGGGAACCGGCCATTTCTGAAGGAGCATTATTTCCAGATTCACTATTGGAAGCAGTTTATTAAGCGGTTGATTCATTATCATCCATAAAAACGGAGGCGCAGAAAATGGGTCAGATCAAGGTAACAAAGGCGCCCATCGAAGGCTTATACATCATCGAACCGACGGTCCACGGCGACGACCGGGGCTACTTCATGGAAACCTATAACCGGAAGGACATGGAGGAAGCGGGGCTCAATATGGTGTTCGTGCAGGATAACCAGAGTATGTCCACCAAGGGCGTCCTCCGGGGGCTGCACACCCAGAAAAATTTCCCCCAGGGGAAGCTGGTGCGGGTGATCCGGGGACGCGTTTTTGACGTGGCCGTCGATGTGCGCCCCGGTTCCGAAACCTATGGGAAATGGTACGGCGTGGAGCTGACGGAGGAAAACAAAAAGCAGTTCTACATTTCCGAGGGCTTTGCCCACGGCTTCCTGGTACTCAGCGATGTCGCCGAATTCTGCTACAAGGTGACGGATTTTTACCATCCGGAGGACGAGATGGGGATTGCCTGGAACGACCCTGACATCGCTGTGGCCTGGCCGGAGGTGGTGGGCAGCTATTCCGGCTCCGCGTCCGGGGAGGGCTATACCCTGGCGGATGGCACGCCCTTGCGTCTGAGCGCCAAAGACCAGATTCTGCCCACCCTGAAGCAGCGGAGGGACTAAAAAAATGTACAGTATCGATTACCAATACCTGCGCCCAAAGAAGGCGGAAGCGCTGAAAGCGTGGTATGACGAGCCGTTGGCGGTTACGGAAGACCCTGCCGTGTGGCGCGGGAAAAACGCCACCATTCTTCCCCTGCGCCGTCAGGCGGAGGATGATCTGCTGTTTGGCAGGGGCGGCGTTGTGGACGAAAACGGGGAATATGTGCCGCTTTCCGGCATCGAAGGCCGGGTGCAGTTTGCCTACCCCGCGGAAAAGAAGGAATATCGGGACGAAACCGTGGTTTACTGCGGCTATCTGGTGAACCACTGGGGGCATTTTCTTATCGAGGGTGTGACCCGGCTCTGGTATTTTCTGGAAAATGATCCCGGGGTGGACAAGTATGTTTTCTTCCTGGATGAGAACGAGGAGCGGGAGATTAAGGCGAACTACCGGGAGTTCCTGGAGCTGCTGGGCATCTGGGAGCATCTGGAGATCATCAACACCCCCACGACCTACCGGGAGGTCATCGTCCCGGAGCTGGGGCTGTACTGCCGCAGGCGCTATACCCCCAAGCTCCTGAAGGTCTACGACACGGTGGCGAACAACGCGGTGCCTGACCCGAATTGGGAGCGTCCCGCGAAGATCTACTACAGCCGCAGCCAATTCAAGAAGGGAATGCCCTTTGAATCCGGCTTCGACACCCTGGACGATTTCTTCCGGAGAAACGGCTACACCATTCTCTACCCGGAAAAGGTGCCGCTCAGCCGGATGATCTCCTACATCCGCAATGCCGATGTGGTGGCGTCTCTCTCCGGTTCGCTTCCCCACAATATGCTCTTCGCCCGTCCGGGGCAGAGGCTGGAAATCGTGGAGCGATTGACCATCAATGTGGACAACCAGGTCGGAATCAACCGGATCATGGAGCTGGACGTGACCTACATAGACGCGCACATCCCCATCTATCCCGTGGATTTTGTGGGGCCTATCATCATGGACTACACGGACTGCTTACAGCGTTTTGCCGCCGACCGGGGCTATCAGCCGCCGGACAGCCGGTTCCTGACGGAAAGGCACTATCGCAAATGCTTCATCAAATATATGAAGGCTTATGAAGATTTGTACAACTATAATTGGTTCATGTTTGACTGGTATGCGCCCTTAACAGAGTCCTTGATTGAGGGTTTCCGAGCCGGACAGGCATATTTTGGGGATTATCTTAACCGAAGAAAGCCTTTTCGGTGGTACCATTACTTGGAGTTCCACTACTGGAAGCAGTTTATAAAGCGGGTTCTGATGAAACGGAAGTGATAGATGCCGAAAAAGGCTTGGGAGTATCGATATGAAGTTTTTCGTAACCGGCGTTGGCGGTCAACTGGGACACGATGTCATGAACGAGCTGCTGAAACGCAGTCATGAGGGCGTAGGGTCTGATATGCAGGAAAAATGCGACTTAGCTGCGCCCTATATGTCATTGGATATCACCGACAGGAATGCCGTGGAAACGGCGATTTTGGATGTGAATCCGGATGCCGTGATCCACTGTGCAGCATGGACGGCCGTGGATATGGCGGAGGATGATGAAAATGTAGCGAAAGTACGCGCTGTCAACGCTGGCGGCACGAAAAACATTGCGGATATTTGCAAGAAACTGGGCTGCAAAATGACATATATCAGCACAGACTATGTGTTTGACGGTCAGGGGACAGAGCCATGGAAGCCGGACTGCAAGGACTATAAGCCCTTGAATGTGTATGGCCAGACGAAATTGGAAGGGGAGCTGGCAGTCAGCCGGGAGCTTGAAAAATATTTTATTGTCCGCATTGCCTGGGTTTTTGGACGAAACGGGAAAAATTTTGTCAAGACCATGCTCAACGTCGGCAAAAACCATGACACGGTTCGTGTCGTGAATGACCAGATCGGCACGCCAACCTATACGTACGATTTGGCGCGGCTGCTGGTGGACATGAATGAGACCGAGAAATACGGCTACTACCACGCGACCAACGAGGGCGGCTATATCAGTTGGTACGATTTTGCCAAGGAAATCTATCGCCAGGCCGGCTATCAGACGAAGGTTCTGCCTGTGACGACAGCGGAATACGGTCTGAATAAAGCGGCTCGTCCATTCAACAGCCGCCTTGACAAGGGCAAGCTTGCAGAAGCCGGCTTTACGCCCCTTCCGACCTGGCAGGATGCGTTGGCTCGTTATTTGGAGGAAATCGGATACTAAAGGAATAGGACAGTTGGTCTCTTTTAAGACTGCTTTTTATCAAAGATATCCCCCGTTTCACAGGAAACGGGGGATATCGCTGTATATTATGTTCCGAAATAAAAAAACAGAAATGTGGAGATACGGTATTGTGTCAATCCATGGCCAGCGAGACAGTACACGGAACGCTCTTTCAGAGCTTCCTCATTTGCCGTTTTCCAGATCTGCGGCAATGATCCGCTTCATGGCTTCGATGCCCACCTTGACGGCACCGGTGGTGTCCTCGGTCATGGGCATGGCGAGTCCCGCTTTTTCCCGCTCCTGGTTCCACACGGCGTGGAAGCAGCTGCCGCAGCGTACGCCCAGAGCGGCGGCGACTACAAACAGGGCGGCGGATTCCATTTCGCTGGCCTTCACGCCCAGGCGTTTCCAGCTTTCCCACTTTTGCAGCAGGTCGTAATATACCGGGGACTTTTCCGGGCTGTGCTGGCCGTAAAAAGAATCCTTGCACTGGACAACGCCGGTGTGGGTGCGGTAGCCAAGGCTTTCACTGGCGGCTTTCAGCGCAGCGGTGACGTCAAAGTCCGGCACGGCGGGGAACTCCATGGGGGCATATTCCAGGGAGGTATGCTCATAGCGGATCGCGCCTGTGGCCACCACCACGTCTCCGGGCAGCACGTCCATGGCGATGCCGCCGCAGGTGCCGACCCGAATGAAGGTATCCGCGCCGATGGCCGTCAGCTCCTCCATGGCGATGGAGGCCGACGGGCCGCCGATGCCGGTGGAGCAGACGGACACCTTCTGCCCCAGCATGGTGCCTGTGTAAACATTGTACTCCCGGTTCATGCCGATATGGACGGGGTTATCAAAGTAGCTCGCGATGGACTGGCAGCGCCCCGGGTCACCGGGGAGGAAAACATAGCGGCCAACGTCGCCCTTGTTGCAGTGAATATGGTACTGCATTCCGACATCCTGCATATAAAACACCTCTTGATTTGATTCTATTTTTATATTATATTACAAAATTACGGCTTTTGCAAGCGGTAACTGTCAAAAGAAACTGACCTGGCTGGTATCGGGCAGATCGCCGAAGGCGCCGGCCTCCCGGAGCATCTGAATGTGGGTCTTGGACACCTTGGGACAGGCGGCGGCAACTTCCTCCACGGACAGGAAGGTCTTGCCCTCACGGCCGCGCATCAAGTCCCATGCCGCGTTTTCGCCCAGACCGGAGATCGCGACGAAGGGAGGCAGCAGCTTACCGTCCTTGATGATGAATTTCGTGGCGTGGCTGTCGTAAATGCTGATGGGCAGGAACTCAAAGCCCCGGAGGTAGTATTCATAGGCCACCTCCAGCGTGGTCAGCAGGTCTTCATCCTTGTCCGTGGCGTTTTCGTTGTTCTCGATGGCGTCGATGTTGGCGACCACCGCGTCTTTGCCATGGGTCATCAGCACCGCGTCGAAGCCGCCCTTCTGACTGCGGCGGTAGAAATAGGCGGAGTAGAAGGCCAGGGGATGATGCACCTTGAACCATGCGATACGGAAGGCCATCATAACATAGGCCACGGCGTGGGCCTTGGGGAACAGATACTTGATCTTCTTGCAGGAGCCGATGTACCATTCCGGCACGCCTGCGGCCTTCATTTCGTCCTCCGCGCCCTCAGGGAGACCTCTGCCTTTTCGCACGGCCTCCATGATCTTGAAGGAGCGCTTTTCCGGCATTCCGCAGGAGATGAGATACAGCATGATGTCGTCACGGCAGCCGATGGCCTGATCAACGGTGGCGGTTTTGGAGGTAATCAGATCTTTGGCGTTGCCCAGCCACACGTCGGTGCCGTGGGAGAAGCCGGATAGACGCAGCAGCGTATCAAACCGGGTGGGCGTGGTGTCCATCAGCATCCCGCGGGTGAAGCGGGTGTTGAACTCCGGAATGGCGACGGCGCCGGTGGGGCCGAGAATTTCATCGTCCTCGTAGCCCAGCACCTTGGAGGAGATGAAAATGGACATGGTGTCCTTATCGTCCAGGGGGATGGTCTTGGCGTCGATGCCGGTCATGTCCTCCATCATGCGGATCATGGTGGGGTCGTCGTGACCCAGCATGTCCAGCTTCAGGAGGTTTTCCTCCATGGAGTGGTATTCAAAATGGGTGGTGATCTGGTCGGCCTGAGGGTCGTCCGCCGGGTGCTGCACCGGGCAGAAATCCCAAATTTCATTTTCCTGTGGGATAACAACCAGACCGCCGGGGTGCTGGCCGGTGGTTCGCCGGACGCCCACGCACCCCGCCGCGAGACGAGCTTCCTCCGCCCGGGAGGCGGTCTTGCCCCGCTCGGACAGGTATTTTTTTACGTAGCCGAAGGCGGTTTTCTCCGCCACGGTGCCGATGGTGCCTGCCCGGAAAACGTGGGATTTTCCGAACATTTCGATACAGTAAGCATGGGCTTTTGCCTGATATTCGCCGGAAAAGTTCAGGTCGATATCGGGCACCTTGTCGCCGCCGAAGCCGAGGAAGGTCTCAAAGGGAATGTTGAAGCCGTCCTTTTCAAATTTCGCGCCGCATTGGGGGCAGACGGCGTCGGGTAAATCCGCGCCGCAGCCGTAGCCCTTGGGAACGTCGAAGGTGGTGTACTTGCACGCCGGGTTGGGGCAGCGGTAATGGGGCGGGAAGGAGTTGACCTCGGTGATGCCGGACATATAGGCCACGATGGACGAGCCGACAGAGCCACGGGAACCGACCAGATAGCCATGCTCCAGGGAGTTCTGCACCAGCTTCTGGGCAGACATGTAGATCACGTCGTAGTGACAGTTGATGATGTCGTGCAGCTCCGTCTCCACGCGCTTCACCATCAGCTCCGGGGGATTGTCCCCGTAAAGACGGTGGAATTTGGTGTAGACCAGATTTTTCAGGTCTTCCACGGAGTTTTCAATTTTTGGGGCGAACAGATTGTGGGGGACAGGGCGCAGGGACTCGCACATGTCGGCGATGCGGTTGGGGTTGGTGACGACCACCTCGTAGGCTTTTTCCTCGCCGAGATAGGAAAATTCCCGGAGCATATCGTCCGTGGTGCGGAAGTACAGGGGCATGTCCTTGTCCGCATCGTCGAAGCCCTTGGTGGCCAGCAGAATGTGACGGAAAATCTCGTCCTCGGGGTTCAGGAAGTGAACGTCTCCGGTGGCGACCACCGGCTTGCCCAGTTCCTCGCCCAGATGGACGATCTTCCGGTTGTACTCCCGGAGGTCTTCGTCGGTTTTGGCCTCGTATTTTTCGTTTGCCAGCATGAAGCGGTTGTTCGCCAGGGGCTGGATCTCCAGAAAATCGTAAAAGGACGCAATGCGCTTCAGCTCGTCGTCGCTTTTCCGGTCGAGAATGGCCTGGAACAGCTCGCCTGCTTCACAGGCAGAGCCGATGATCAGACCCTCCCGCAGCTCCAGAATGTCGGATTTTGGCATCCGGGGCACCCGGCGGAAGTATTGCAGATTGGAATCGGAGATCAGATGGTACAGATTGCGCAGACCGATCTGGTTCTTGGCAAAAAGGATGATGTGCCGCGCCTGCCGGTCGGTAATGTGCCCGCCGGAGCGCAGACGGGTCATGGCGGGGTTGATGGCCTGCAAATTGTGGATGTCATGCTCCTCTTCCAGCCTGACCATGAGCTTTGCCATAATGAGGCCGCAGGTCATGGCGTCGTCCGCCGCCCGGTGATGGTTGAAGTCGGGCAGACTCAGGGCGTTGGAGACGATGTTCAGCTTGAATTTGTTCAGCTGGGGCAGAAGATTCTGGGACAGAATCAGGGTGTCCGCCGCCGTGTAATGGTAGTCGAAGCCGAGGCGCCGGCACTCGGCGCGGATAAAGCCGGTGTCAAAGTCGGAATTGTGGGCGACCAGAACCCGGCCGCCAATGAAATCCAGGAATTTGGGCAGAACTTCCTCAATTTTCGGTGCGCCCACAAGCATTTCGTCGGTGATGCCGGTCAGCTCCACAATTTTCCGTTCCAGCGGGCGTTCCGGGTCAACGAAGGTCTGGAAGCGATCCACTTCCTGACCGTTTTTCAGGATAACGGCGCCGATCTCGATGATACGGTCGCTGCGGGAGGACAGACCGGTGGTTTCCAGGTCGAAGGCGACAAATTCCTGGTCAAAGGTGATGTCCTGCTCGCCGTGGACTACGATGCGGTCGTCTACATCGTTTACATAATATCCCTCACAGCCGTAAAGAATCTTGATATTCTGGTCGGTTCCGGCTACCTTGGCCTTGGACGCGGCCTTCATGGCGTCGGGGAAGGACTGGGCGACGCCGTGGTCGGTGATGGCGATGGCCTTGTGCCCCCAGGCGGCCGCCTGCTTCACGGCGGCGGCGGTGTCCGTCAGGGCGTCCATGTTGGACATGGTGGTGTGCAGATGCAGCTCCACCCGCTTTTCCCCCGGGGCGGTGTCCTGGCGCTTGGGCATGGAGCCGGGCTGCATGGCGTAGGGCTTGAGAACCATTTCGTTTTCAAACCGATCCTCGATCAGCTTGCCCTGCACCCGCAGAACGGAGCCAATGTGAACGTTTTCCAGAATGGGCTTGGCCTCTCCGGCCTCCATAAAGCGGCTGACGCGGACGGAGTTGGTATTGTCCGTCATGTCGAATTTTACAACATAGGCGTTGCGCTTTTTCAACTCCTTGTGATCCACGGCGAAGACCTTGCCCTCCACGATGACGGTTCCCATGTCCAGACTCAGCTCTTTCATGGGAACGGGCGTGCCCTTGAAGGGTTTGCCGTAGAAGGTTTCGCTGGGGGCGGCGGGCTTGTCCTCCTTCTTCGGCTGAGCGGCGGAGGCGGTGGGCAGCTTCTGAATTTCCGATTCCCGCATGGATTCCGTGGCGGCAAACAGCGCCTTTCCTTCCAGCGCGTTGCCAGCCTCCACGGTGATATGCACCGGGGCGGCGAACCGCTCTCGCAGTACCTTCTCCACTGCCGGAATGTGTTCCAGAAGGGTTTCTTTTCCGTTGGCGGCGAGCTTTACCGTGAGATTCTGTTCGCGCCATTCCCACTTCGCTCCGGCGAGGGAACCCCGCGCCATGGAGTTGCGGCTGACGAACAGCCGCATCAGCTCGTCCTGCTCAATTTTTTGCAGCTCCGATTCCGGGTGGGTCGCCGTCAGCTCCAGCTTTTGCAGGCCGTACAGGCCGCAGATGTCCCGGCGAACCTGCTCCAACAGCCGTTGGGGGATGTAACGCTCCGAATGCAGCGCCACGTGAACGCTTCGGGTCTCGGGGTCAATGTCCGCCGCGGCGATAGCCGCCTGAGAAAGGGCTGCATACAGCTCCTCAGGCGGCTCATAGTCCGGAAACATATTCAGAAAGAAAATCTGTTCTTCCATATCCTGTCTCTACAGTGCTTCAATTCGTTTCAGCAGGGCAGGGAGCAGCTCGTCGTAGGGGAGCTTTTCCACCTGCACGCCCTTTTCAAAAATCATGCCCCAGCCGTCGCCGCCGGCAATGCCGATGTCCGCTTCCCGGGCTTCGCCGGGGCCGTTGACCACGCAGCCCATGACCGCCACGGTGATGGGCTTTTCGCAGTTTTTCAGCGCTTCATCCACCCGGTTCACCAGACCGATCAGGTCGATGCGGGTCCGTCCGCAGGTGGGGCAGGAAATGATGTTCACGCCGTCCTTCCGAAGCCCCGCGGCCTTGAGAATGTCCCGGGCGGCGTAGACCTCCTGCACCGGGTCGTCGGTCAGGCTGACCCGGATGGTGTCGCCGATGCCGTCCAGAAGCAGCGCGCCGATGCCCATGGCGGACTTGATCAGTCCCTGCCGGACGGGGCCGGTCTCGGTCACGCCGATGTGAAGGGGATAGTTGCATCTGGCGCGGAACAGCCGCGCGGCGGCAACCATGGTGGGGACGGTGGAGGACTTCATGGAGACGCAGGTGTCGTAAAAGCCCTGTTTTTCCAGCAGCTCCAGATGCTCAAAGGCGCTTTCCACCAGCGCTTCGGCGGTGGGGTGGCCGTATTTTTCCAGCAGGCGCTTGTCAAGACTGCCGCCGTTGACGCCGATGCGGATGGGGATGTGCTTGTCCTTGCACACCTCCACCACGGCCTTGACCCGGTCTTCGCCGCCGATGTTGCCGGGGTTGATGCGGATCTTGGACGCGCCGCCCTCTGCCGCGGCAATGGCAAGCCTGTAATCAAAATGGATATCCGCCACCAGAGGCAGAGGACTGTCCTTGCAGATGTCCGCAAAGCTCCGGGCGGCTTCCATGTTGGGAACCGCCAGCCGGGCGATCTGGCACCCGGCGGAAGCAAGCTGCCGGATCTGCCCCAGACTGCCCTCCACATCCGTGGTTTTGGTATTGAGCATGGACTGGATGACCACCGGGGCGCCGCCGCCGATGGGAACGCCGCCCACCAGAATCTGTCTTGTCATGGTCTTCACCTCTTGAACAGGAAAATGACGTCCTTGAACATAATGATTGCCATCAGAGCAAGCAGCAGGATCATGCCCGCGCCGTGGAGATACCCTTCGTACTTGGGGTTGATTCTTTTTTTCGTGATGGCCTCCACCGCAACGGTGATCAGCAGACACACGATGCGCCCGCCGTCCAGGGCGGGGATGGGCAGCAGATTCATCACCGCGAGGTTAATGGCGATGAAGCCGCCGAAATACAGCATGTTCAATAGCGCAGTGACCTTGCTGTCGGAGGCCGCCGCCACCTTGGACATTTCGCTGACGATGCCCACGGGTCCGGTCATATCTGTCAGACCGACTTTGCCCTTGAACAGCATTTGCAGACTCAGCCGCACCAAGCGCACCGTGTCCAGGGACTGGTTCCAGGCCATCCCCAGCTTTTCTAAGAAGTTCGGGGTGCTGACAGTGAAATTCATGCCGTAGCGCAGGGCGGTGGAGCCGTTTTCCAATTTCACCTCGTGCTTTTCCAGCAGGAAATCCTTCAGAACGACCTTTTCCCCGTTCCGGCGCACCGTGATATCGTGGACGTCGCCGGAGTTGAGGGACAGGATCAGGGAAAAATCGGAGTAGGTGTAGAGCTTTTCGCCGTCTACCTCCACGATGCGGTCACCGGCTTGCAGGCCGTTTTCGCCATTCACCGTGGCGTAACTTTCAAAGCTCGCAATCACGGGAACGACGGCCTGCTTTATGGGCAGGCAGACAATGACCATCAGCACCACGCCGATAAGGAAATTCATCGCCGCACCGGCGGCCAGAATGATCAGCCGCTTCCACCAGGCCGCCTTATCAAAGGAACGGGGATTGTCGCTGCCGCCGTCCTCGCCCTCCATGGCGCAGTAGCCGCCGATGGGGATACAGCGGATGGCGTACAGGGTCTCGCCCACCTGCTTTTTCCAGATGGCAGGCCCCATAAACATGGAAAATTCGTTGACCTGAACGCCGGAGAGCTTGGCGGCGGTAAAATGCCCCAGCTCATGGACGAAAATCAGGACGCTGAACAGTAAAATCGCAAAAATTACGCTCATAGAAAAATGCCTCGCAATTATCAAGAGTTCGCCCGAACTGCCTCACGAGCCAGACGGTCGGCTTCCAGAATCCGCTCCAAAGTGGGGTCGGCGATAAACGGCACCTGCGGCACGGCGGCGTTCACCAGCCGGTAGATGTCGTAAAAGCCGATTTTGTCATTCAGGAACATGGCGACGGCTTCCTCATTGGCGCCGTTCATGGCGGGGCAGGCCGTGCCGCCCGCCTTCGCGCAGTCCCGCGCCAGCGCCAGACAGGGGAAATTCTCCGTATCCGGGGCGGAAAACGTCAGCGGACCGCAGGACAGCAGATCCAGCCGCTCCACCGGGGAGGGGATTCGCTCCGGGTAGGTCAGCGCCAGCTGAATGGGCAGACGCATATCCGGTGTGCCCATCTGCGCCATCACCGCGCCGTCGGTAAATTCCACCATACTGTGGACGATGCTCTGCCGGTGGATGACCACGTCCACCTGTTCCAGCGGCAGCCGGTACAGCCGCATGGCCTCGATGACCTCCAGCCCCTTGTTCATCAGGGTGGCGCAGTCAACGGTGATCTTCGCACCCATTTTCCAGTTGGGGTGCTTCAGGGCGTCGGCCTTGGTCACGGTTTCCAGCCGGTCACGGGTCATGCCGAAAAACGGGCCTCCGGAGCAGGTGAGAATCAGCCGCCGGATCTCGTTTCTGCTGCCGCAGCCCATCAGGCACTGGAAGATCGCGGAATGCTCGGAATCCACGGGGATGATCTCCGCGCCGTATTTCTCCGCCTCGGCCATCACCAGCTCCCCCGCGCAGACCAGGGTTTCCTTGTTGGCAAGACCGATGCGCTTTTTCGCCCGGATGGCGGCAAGGGTAGGCTTCAAGCCGACCATGCCCACCACGGCGGTGATGACGCAGTCGGTTTCCTCCAAAGACGCCGCTTCCATCAGACCGGCTTCACCAAAGTTTACCCGAATGGGCAGATCGTTTATTCGTTCCGCCAGTGCCTGAGCGGCCTCCGGGGTCGCCATGACGGCGAGCTTCGGGGAAAATTCCCGGCACTGCCGGGTCATCCGCTCCACGTTGGTTCCGGCGGTGAGCGCCGCCACACGGATACCGGGCAGACGGCGGATGATATCCAGACTCTGCCGCCCGATGGAGCCGGTGGAGCCGAGAACGCTGACGCACTTTACCATAGGCCGCTCCCTATACCGCCACGGGAAGCAGCACCAGTAATACTTCCATGGCGGGGGAAACCAGCGTCAGGGAATCGAACCGATCCATCACGCCGCCGTGGCCGGGGATCAGGTTGCCGTAATCCTTGATGCCGGTCTGCCGCTTGATGATGGAGAAGCACAGGTCGCCGAAAATGCCCAGCAGAGAGCCAAAAAAGCCGTACAGCAGCGCCGGGCCGTAATTGACCCGGAGACCACCGGGCAGCAGGTCGATGATCAGAGCATAAAGAAGCATACTGACCACGGCGAAGGCAATGCCGCCCAGTGCGCCCTCAATGGTCTTGTTGGGGCTGACCACGGGCGCCAGCTTGTGCCTCCCGAATTTCAGGCCGATAAAGTAAGCGCCGGCATCGGACATGAATGCCACAACAAAAGGAATGAGGATGACGTAGCGGCCGATGTCCATGTTCAGAATGCGGATAAGGGAGCTGAGCATGTAGGGGATGAGAAGACCCGCCACAAAGCACATGGAAAGATCCTCGAAGTGGACCTTTATGTGATCCAGCATCATCTCCGAAAACATCAGAATAAAGAACGCGATCAGAAGAATGATAAAATAGGAATGAATGGCGCCGAAATAGCTCCACATGCACACGGCGGCAGCCATGATGCAGGCGTAGATCACCAGCCGCGCCCGCTTCACCAGCCCCGTTCTGTACAAAAGCTCGTAGGCCGCGATGGCCATGAGGGCGCTCATGACCAGTGACGTGGCGATCACCGGTGCGGCCAGTGTCAGAAGAAAGAGGATCGGCACCAGGATCGCTGCGGAAATAATGCGTTTTTTCATTTCTCTATGTCCCTCCGAACCGGCGGCTGCGCCGGTGAAATTCTTCAATGGCGCTGTCCAGATGTTCCGGGGTAAAATCAGGCCAAAGTACATTCATAATGACATATTCCGAGTACGCGGACTGCCACAGCAGGAAATTGCTGACCCGCATCTCTCCGGACGGCCGGATGATCAGCTCCGGGTCGGGCACGCCCGCCGAGTATAAATACCCGGAGAAAACGTCCTCGGTCAAATTTTCCGGGTCGGCCTTTCCGGCGGCGACATCCGCCGTGTAAGCCTTTACTGCGTGGATAATTTCATCCCGCCCGCCGTAGTTCAGACAGAAATTTACCTGTACGTCGTAGTCCTCCGAGCGGCTTTCCGCGTCGCGGCAGAGCGTTTGCAGCTCCGGGCTGAGACGGGTCAGGTCGCCGAAAAAGCGGAACTTTACCCGGTTTTTTTCCATGTCCCGCAGCGCCTCTTCCAGATACCGGCGCAGCAGCTTCATGATTCCCGCCACTTCCTCCGCCGAGCGCTTCCAGTTCTCCGTGGAGAAGGCGTA
>DJNI01000022.1:9572-11919 GCA_002436765.1 Clostridiales bacterium UBA6468 | reverse complement strand
GCCCAGCGGCCGTTGCCGTCCATGATGATGGCAATGTGCCGGGGCGGGGGAGAGCTTTGCGAAAGTGCCATAAAGCACCTCTTTCTAAAGGTAATATACGAACCGGAAAGAAAAGCAATTTCTGCTGGCGGCCGGAAACAGCCGCCAGCAGGCGTGTTCCATTTGAACTGACGGTTGTCAGATCGCCATCAGTTCCTTTTCCTTGGCGGCAAGAGCGGCGTCGGCGCGCTTGATGTTCTTGTCCAGCAGGTCTTGCAGGTCTTTTTCAGCCTTCTTCTGGTCGTCCTCGGTGATCTCGCTGTTCTTTTTCAGCTTCTTGACGTAGTCCATGCCGTCCCGGCGGATGTTGCGCATGGCGACCTTGGCTTCCTCGGAATACTTCTTGACCTGTTTTGCCAGATCCTTACGGCGCTCCTCGGTGAGCTGGGGAAACACCAGACGGATGACGCGGCCGTCGTTCTGGGGGTTGATGCCCAGATCGGAGGTCTGGATGGCCTTCTGGATGTCCTTGAGCAGCTTGGTGTCCCAGGGCTGGATGACCAGGGTACGGGCGTCGGGGGCGGAGATGGTGGCGACGCCGTTCAGGGGCGTTTCACTGCCATAGTATTCCACGGTGATCCGATCGAGAACCTTTGCGTTGGCGCGGCCGGCGCGGACGGAGCCGAACTCCTCGTCCAGATGCTCCAGGGCCTTGTCCATTCTCCGGGAAAATTCTTTGAAATCGACGGTCATTGTGTGTTCCTCCTTAGAAACGATTTTTTACGGTAGTACCGATTTCCTCGCCGCGGACTACGCGGACGATGCTGTTTTCTTCGTTCAGGCCGAAGCAGACCATGGTCATGTCATTGTCCATAGCCAGCGCCATGGCGGTGATGTCCGTGGCCTTCAGGTTTTTCGCCAGAACCTCGCCGTAGGTCAGGCGGGAATAGCGCACGGCGGTGGGATCCTTGGCAGGGTCGGCGGAATAGATGGCGTCCACATTCTTCGCCATCAGCACGGCATCGGCCTCGATCTCCACGCCCCGAAGCACAGCGCCGGTGTCGGTGGAGAAGTAGGGATTGCCGGTACCGGCGGCAAAGAGGACGACCTTTCCTTCGTTTAAGTACCGCTCGGCAAGGTCGTGGGTAAAATACTCGGCGAACTTGTTCATCTCCACGGCACTGAGGACCCGGGCGTCCATGCCGTGGCGGTTCAGGGCGTCGGCCACGGCGATGGCGTTCATCACCGTACCCAGCATACCCATGGCGTCGGCGTGGGAACGCTGCATCTTATCCGCGCCGTCCTTGACGCCCCGCCAGAAGTTTCCCGCGCCGATGACCAGGCCGATCTGGACACCCATGTCCACACAGGCTTTGACAGACTGGCAAAGCTCGTTGACGACAGCAAAATCAAGCCCCCGGTGTGCGTCCCCGGCGAGAGCTTCGCCGCTGACCTTCAGCAGGATGCGCTTATATTTCAGCTCAGGCAAAATGAAATCACTCCTTATCTTCATATCCTTTCCTATTCTAGCGTATCCGGCCCGAATTGACAACTACTAATTTATGATTTCTTAAAATGTTTTCCGATTTTTCACAATGGGGCGGCTTCTGTGTAATTTATACACAGTGCGCCTCCTGGAAAAGATGGATTCTGGCGGGATTTTCGGTTGCAAAACCGGAAACAGTAGGGTATAATGTCTGGTAATCGGAAAAACCCAAGGAAATAAGAGAGGGATCATCATGGCTGAAATGACTGAAAGCAAAAACTTTATCGACGCATTCATTGACGAGGACATCGCCCCCGGCGGGCGGTTTGCGGGGCAGACCGTTCACACCCGGTTTCCGCCGGAGCCCAACGGCTATCTGCATATCGGCCACTGCAAGGCGCTGATCATTGACTTCGGCACTGCGGAAAGGTACAATGGACTGTGCAATCTCCGCATGGACGACACCAACCCCACAAAAGAGGATGTGGAGTTCGTGGAGGCCATCAAGGAGGACATCCACTGGCTGGGCTTCGACTGGGGCGACCGCTTTTACTACGGCTCCGACTATTTTGAGAAGGACTACGAGTACGCGGTGGAGCTGATCAAGAAGGGACTGGCCTACATCTGCGAGCTGACGCCGGAGCAGTTCAAGGAGTACCGGGGCGATCTGAATACCCCCGCCGTTTCTCCCTACCGCGACCGTCCCATTGCGGAAAGTCTGGATCTGTTCGCCAGAATGCGCGCCGGCGAATTTGAGGACAACCGCTATACCCTCCGGGCAAAGATCGATCTGACCTCCGGCAACTTCAATATGCGCGACCCGGTCATTTACCGTATCCGCCATATGCACCATCACCGCCAGGGGGACAAGTGGTGCATCTA
>DJNI01000022.1:0-9506 GCA_002436765.1 Clostridiales bacterium UBA6468 | reverse complement strand
TTCAGGACGCGCTGGAGGGCATTACCCATTCTCTGTGTTCTCTGGAATTCGAGAACCACCGTCCTCTTTATAACTGGGTCGTAGAGCATGTTTCCGTGCCCCATCATCCCCGGCAGATCGAGTTTGCCAGACTGGGCATTGACCACACCGTGCTCAGCAAGCGCAAGCTCAGAGCCTTGGTGGAGAACGGCTACGTTTCCGGCTGGGACGATCCCCGGATGCCCACCCTCTGCGGCCTGCGCCGCCGGGGCTATACCCCCAAGTCCATCCGCAGCTTCTGCGAGCGGGTGGGCGTGGCCAAGTCCCCCAATACCATTCCCTACGCCTTCCTGGAGTTCTGCCTGCGGGAAGATCTGAACGAGACCGCCCAGCGGGTCATGGCGGTGCTGAAGCCCGTGAAGCTCACCATCACCAACTATCCCGAGGGCAAGACCGAGATGGTCACCGTGGAGAATAACCCCAACCGTCCCGAGGACGGCACCCGGGAGGTCAGCTTCTCCCGGCACCTGTGGATCGAGCAGGACGATTTCCTGGCCGAGCCGATCCCCAAGTACAAGCGCCTGTACCCCAATGGGCCGGAGTGCCGCCTGAAGGGCGCGTACCTCATCACCTGCACCGGCTGCGTCAAGGATGAAAACGGCAGCGTGGTGGAGATCCTGGCGACCTACGACCCCGAAAGCCGGGGCGGCGATCCCGCCGACGGCCGGAAGGTCAAGGGCGCGACCATCCACTGGGTGGACGCGGAGAACTGCTGCGACGCGGAGGTCAGACAGTACGACAATCTGTTCAACGACCCCGACCCCGACGCGGCGGGCAAGGATTTTCTGGCCTGCCTGAACGAAAAATCTCTGGAAGTCCTCACCGACTGCAAGGTAGAGGCCGGTCTCCGGGACGCAAAGGCGCCCGCGTCCTATCAGTTCATGCGCTTGGGCTACTTCTGCCCGGACAGCAAGGACTGCGCCCCCGGCCATCTGGTGTTCAACCGCTCCGTGAGCCTGAAGGATTCCTTCAAGCCCGGAAAGTAAACCTTCACGATATCGGAAAATCTGGCGGCTCAAAAGCCGCCAGATTTTTTGCAAAGCGCACTTGACAAAATATGCAAAGCGTGCTATACTTAACCTGCAAAGTTAACTTAGCATTTTTCCTGCGGACGCGCGGGGGAGCAAAGGAGCGTCTCATGAAAACGAATATCCGTGAACTGCGAAAGAAGAACAAGCTGTCTCAGGAGGAGCTGGCGGACGCTGTGGGAACTACCCGGCAGACCATTACCTCAATTGAGGTTGGAAAGTACACCGCCTCGCTGCCCCTGGCGTACAAAATTGCCCATTATTTCGGGCTGACCATCGAAGAAGTGTTTGACTTCTCGGATTTGGAGGAATGAATTATGGAAACCTATCGTGAAAAACTGAAAGTGCAGAATGTTATTTCAGCCATCGGATGCGTCGCTCTTGCCGTATTCTGTGTGCTGGGCTTTTTGGGTGAGGCCGGAATCGTAAATTTGACGCCGTCTGTGGCCGACAGCCATTGGCGATCCGGCTGGCGGGGCATCATTTCCGGCGCGAGCTTCGGCATTTTTGCCCTGCTGCTGTTTGGACTGATCCGGAATCTCCGCGCCCTTAAGGATGAGAAAAAGTTGAAAAAGCTATACACTAAGGAGGGCGACGAGCGTCAGAAGCAGATTTATACGAATGCTCTGTGCGCCGCCATGCGGGCGACCCTGATTCTGGGACTTGTAGCGATGGTCGTGGCAGGATATTTCAGCATGACCGTCGGACTGACGCTGCTGGTGACGGTGTTTGTTTCCTCTTTGCTGACCATGGCATTCAAGCTGTATTTCAGCAGAAAGTTCTGAAGACGCCGGAAAAAAACAGTTTTAACGTGCTTTGGCTTTCCCAACCCGGGGAGCCAAAGCACGTTTTTTCGGCTGCGCCATGTTTTTTTCGCCCGTCAACGAATCCGCGAAAGTTAGCAAATGCTAACTAAAAACGGGAAATAAGGGAAATTGCCGAAAAAAAGATGGGAAAATGCTGGACATTTGTATGGAGTGTATGATATAATCCAACCGTGGTCGTTTGCGTATAAACGGACAACAAAACGATAAGAAGGTGGTATTTGGTGGACTATACCAAGTATGTGTTGAAGAACAGGGATGAGCTGGAAGGCTTGCTTGCGGGGAAGGATAACTTCTTTGTTGTCGCCTGCAACAAGTGCTTCAAGGAGTTCAACACGACCGAAGAGCCGGAGTGCGGCAGCTTTGCAGCCATTGCCCAGGAGCAGGGCAAGCATATTACCGGTACGGTAAAGGTGGACTTTTTGTGCAATAAGGTTCAGACCGAGAAGAAGCTTTCCGGTATCGTGCCCGAAGGGACCGAGAATGTGGTCGTCATTTCCTGCGGCCTGGGCGTGCAGACCGTGGCGGATCTGGAGACCGTTCCCGTGTTTACGGCAACCAATTCCCTCAATTACACCGGCCATCATGGCATGGCTCTGACGAAGAAGACCTGCGGCGCCTGCGCCCAGTGCTATCTGAACGTCACCGGCGGCATCTGCCCCATCGTGGACTGCTCCAAGAGCCTGGTCAACGGCCAGTGCGGCGGCGCGAAGAACGGCAAGTGCGAGATCGACCCCAAGAAGGACTGCGCCTGGGAAAAGATTTACCGGCGTCTGGAAAAGCAGGGGCGTACCAAGGAATTTCTGGATCAGCCCATTCAGCTGCGGGATTACTCCGTGACCAATGTGGACGAGATCAAGGCTTACGTAGCCGAGGCGCGTGCCAAGCGGTACGAGGGCTTTTACGGCGGCGTCCATCCCACGGAGAATAAGGAGTTTACGGAGCACCTGGCGCTACAGAAATTCCCCGAACCCGATACCGTTATCATCCCCCTGGCCATGCACATCGGCGCACCGGCGAACCCCGTGGTTCAGCCCGGCGACACCGTGAAGGTGGGTCAGCTCATCGGCGAGCAGGCGGGCTTTATCAGCGCCCCCGTGCATTCCAGCGTCAGCGGCACGGTCATCGCGGTGGAACCCCATACCCATCCCAACAAAGGCCCCGGCGTCATGAGCGTCGTCATCAAGAACGACGGTAAGAATACGCTGCACGAATCCGTCGTCCCCAACAAGCCTCTGGAAGAGCTGACCCCCGACGAGATCGTCGAGATCGTCAAGCAGAAGGGCATCGTGGGCATGGGCGGTGCCACGTTCCCCACCTACGTAAAGCTGAAGCCCGGCAAGCCCATCGACGCCGTGCTGATCAACGGCTCCGAGTGTGAGCCTTACCTGACCGCCGACCATCGGGTCATGCTGGAGTTTGCCGACGACATCGTGTTCGGCCTGCGCGCCATGATGAAGGCCGTCAGCGCGCCGGAGGGCGTTATCCTTATTGAGGACAACAAGCCCGACGCCATCGCCCTGATGGAGGAAAAGGTCGCGCCTTACGACAACATCCGCGTCTGCGTCGCCAAGACCCAATACCCCGAGGGCGCCGAAAAGATGCTCATCAAGAAGGTCATGGGCCGTCAGGTTCCCAGCGGCAAGCTGCCTGCCGACGTTGGCTGCGTGGTAAGCAACACCTCCACCGCCAAGGCCATTTCCGACGCCATCCAGAAGGGTCTGCCGCTGGTGGAGCGCGTGGTCACCGTTACCGGCGAGTTCATTCGCAACCCCGGCAACTACATTGTCAAGCTGGGCACCAACGTGCAGGAGATCATCGATCACTGCGGCGGCATCACCGGCGACGACGTGGTGCTGAAAATGGGCGGCCCCATGATGGGCGCTCCCATCAAGGACACCAATGTGCCCATTATCAAAGGCTCCAACGGCATCATTGCCATTGCCGCCGATCACACCGAGGAGAAGGAATGCATCAAGTGCGGCCGCTGTATGGACGTATGTCCCATGGAGCTGGCGCCTCTGGATATCTACAAGTACGCTCAGCTGGGTGACGCGGAAACCCTGCTGAAGCTGAACGTGATGGACTGCTTCTCCTGCAAGTGCTGTGAGTACATCTGCTCTTCCAAGATTCCTCTGGTTTCCAAGATCAACGCTGCCAAGGGCCTGGTCATGCCCTTGCTGAAGAAGAAGTAAGGGGGACGAACACTTATGTTAATGACAAAACTGAAATCCGAAGAGGTCATCGGCTCCCTGGCTTCCGGCAAGGTCTTCATCATCAACTGTCACGGCTGTAAGGAAGTCGGGTTCCCCGAGGAGGAAGCCAAGGCTCTGCAGAAGAAGCTGGAGGCGGAAGGTAAGGTCGTGGGCATTCTCACCACCGACTATGTCTGCAACCCCGACGAGCTGGCGCTGCGGCTGCGCGCCCCCATGGCGAAAATCGCCGAGGCGGACGCCGTTCTGGTGTTCTCCTGCGGCGTCGGCGTGCAGACCATCTCCCAGATGCTGGAGGACAAGCCGGTCTACGCCTGCTGCGATACCATCGAGCTGCCCGGGTTCCAGGGCGTGACCCCGCTGGAATACGACTGCGGCCAGTGCGGCGAGTGCTTCCTGAACCTGACCGGCGGCATCTGCCCCATCACCGCCTGCTCCAAGAGCCTGGTGAACGGCCCCTGCGGCGGCACCAAGAACGGCAAGTGTGAGGTGTGTCCCGATATGGACTGCGGCTGGGAGCGCATCATTCAGCGCCTGAAGGCCCAGGGTCGTCTGGACGTTCTGCGCTGCCCCACCCAAATGCACGATTTCAATACCGACGAGGCTACCAAGTCCGCCAAAGAATCTGAATAATCAGGAGTGTATAGAATTATGAGAATTACTGAACTGTTTGACAACGGTGAGTTTGTGGTTTCTGCCGAGGTCGGCCCTCCCAAAGGAATTCATATTGACGGCATGGTAGAGGAAGCGAAGAAGTACCTCACCCGCGTCCATTTCGTCAACGTGACCGACAACCAGTCCTCCGTCATGCGGCTGGGTTCCCTCGCCACCTGCAAGGTGCTGAAGGATGCCGGACTGAACCCCATTTTCCAGCTGACCTGCCGTGACCGGAACCGCATTGCTCTCCAGTCCGATCTGCTCAGCGCCGCCATGCTGGGGATCGACAACATCCTCTGCCTCACCGGCGACCACACCAAGCTGGGCGACCATCCCCAGGCCAAGCCCGTATTCGATCTGGATTCCGTCTCCCTGCTCCACGCCGCCAGCACCCTGGAGACCGGCGTGGATCTGGGCGGCAACGCGCTGGTGGGCGAGCCTCCCAAGTTCGCCAAGGGCGCCGTCGTGTCTCCCTGCTCCGACTCCGTGGACGCCCAGCTGGTGAAGATGGAGCGCAAGGTCAAGGCCGGCGCCGAGTATTTCCAGACCCAGGCCGTGTTTGAGCCTGAGAAGTTCATCAAGTTCATGGAAGAGGCCAAGCAGTTTGGTAAGCCCGTTCAGGTGGGTATTATCATTCCCAAGTCCGCCGGTATGTGCAAGTTCATGAACAACAACGTGGCCGGTGTCCACATTCCCGACGAGCTGATCGCCGAGCTGCAGGCCGACAAGGAAAAGACCAAGGCCGGTATCACCGGCGTGGAGATCGCCGCCCGGATCATCCGGGAGTGCAAACCCTACTGCCAGGGTGTCCACATCATGTCTCTGGGCTGGGAGTCCAAGGTTCCCGCTCTGCTGGAGCAGGCCGGCCTGTAACCGGGGACTGCCCCGAAATATTGATTCAGGCAAAGAGCTTGCCGCCTGCGTATACAGGCGGCAGGCTTTTTTCTGTCAAGACACTTTCAATGGAAGAAAAAGGCCGTTTATTTGCATGAAAATACAGTCTATACAGAGTGAAAAACAAATCTTTACCGGCACTTTGCTGCTTCTTTACCGGAATATGATTCCTGTCAATGGTAAATATTTACAAATTCTTAATGAAATCTTAAGCTAATTTGCCATATTGATTTCCATGGGTCAGGTGCATATACTGTATCCATGACAGGATCTGTCAAAAACCGCAAAAAGAAGGGAGATTCGCATTTTTATGACAGGTATTGGACTTATCATCGTATTCGTTCTTGCCATCGCGCTGATGATCTTCTCCATCAGCAAGCTGAAAATCCATCCGTTCCTCTCCATCATGGCCATTTCTCTGATTTTTGGCCTGATCGCCGGAATCCCTCTGGTTAACACCACGGACGCCGACGGCAATACCGTCAGCGGTATCGCAAACGTCATCGGCGCCGGCTTCTCCGGTACGTTCTCCAGCATCGGCATCGTCATTATCTTTGGCGCTCTGGTCGGCACTCTGCTGGAAAGCACCGGCGCGGCTCTGAAGATGGCCGACTGCGTTGTCAGGCTTGTGGGTGAGAAGCATCCTGAGATCGCCATTGAGCTGATGGGCTGGATCGTCTCCATCCCCGTGTTCTGCGACAGCGGCTTCGTCGTCCTGAACCCCATCCGTAAGGCTATGACCCGCCGCACCGGCACATCCAGCGTTGCGATGTCCGTCGCTCTGTCCATGGGTCTTTATATCAGCCACTGCTTCATTCCTCCCACGCCCGGCCCCATCGCGGCAGCCGGTACGCTGGGCTGCGGCGACAATCTGCTGCTGGTCATGGGTCTGGGCGCTCTGTGCTCCATCCCTCCGCTGGTCGCCGGTTATTTCTTCGCGAAGTACATTGGTAAGAAGGTCAAGGCTGCTGACGACATCACCGATAACGAGAACGTCAAGACCTACGAGCAGCTGGTTGCCGAGTTCGGCAAGCTGCCCAACGCATGGCTGGCCTTTGCGCCCATCGTTGTTCCCATCATCCTGATGGGTCTGGCTTCCGCTCTCTCCATGGCCGGTGTCAAGGCTGACTTCATCAGCTTCCTGGGCACTCCCATCATCGCTCTGGCCGTTGGCTGCATCATCGCCATCATCAGCCTGTTCACCGCCAACAGGGGCAAGGATTTCTACAAGCTGACGGATGACACCCTGAAGACCGTTGGCCCTATCCTGTTCGTCACCGCCGCCGGCGGCGTTCTTGGTAAGGTCATCTCTTCCTCCGACATGGTCAACTACATCAAGGCCAACGCGGAGATCTTCGAGAGCGTCGGTATCTTCTTCCCGTTCCTGCTGGCCGCGATCCTGAAGTCCGCACAGGGCTCCTCCACCGTCGCCATCACCACCACCGCCGGCATCGTGGCGCCTCTGCTTCCGGTTCTGGGACTGGACTCCCCCGCACGGGCTTGCCTGACGGTTATCGCCATCGGCGCAGGCGCCATGACGGTGTCCCACGCCAACGACTCTTACTTCTGGGTCGTCACCAACTTCGGCGAAATGACCCCCCAGGATGGCTACAAGACCCAGACCCTCGGCACGCTTGTGATCGGCATTGCCTCCATTATCGGCGTGTTCATCGTCTCCCTGTTCCTGCACTAAGACTTGAAATCCTGAAAGGGACGGGTTTACCCGTCCCTTTCTTTGGGGTGTATCTGAAAACTGCCAAAACGCCCAAGCAGCGGCTCTTTTCACCCTGTGCTTCCCCATTTTCCCTTGAAATACAGCAAGTATTCCTGCGGAAAAATGGCTCGCCCAGGGCAAAAATCCCTCGCTGTTGGTCATTTCGTCAGTTTTCAGATACACCCTAGTATGAAACATGGCGAAGCGGAGGCAGATAATCGGCTCCCGTTTCCGAAGGAGGATTCACTATGCAAACCTTAAGACAGGATGCGCAGACCATCATTGACCGTGCGCTTGCCGATGCCATGCCGGATTCCGCAGTACGCCGTGCTTTGGAGTACTTTCGCAGACCGTCCGGGCGTCTCGTCCTGATCGCCGCCGGTAAGGCAGCCTGGCAGATGGCAAGAGCCGCCTATGACGTGCTGGGTGCCGACGTCAGCTGCGGCGCTGTCATCACAAAATATGGCCATGTGAAGGGTAAAATCGGCGATCTGGAGCTTTTCGAGGCCGGACACCCTGTCCCCGACGAAAATTCCTACCGTGCGACCGCCCGCGCCCTCGAGCTGGTCAGCGGCCTGACGGAGAACGACACGGTGCTGTTCCTGCTCTCCGGCGGCGGCTCTGCGCTGTTTGAAAGCCCCCTGATTCCGGCGGAGGAAATGGCGGATGTTACCAAGCAGCTGCTGGCCTGCGGCGCGGACATCGTGGAAATGAACACACTGCGCAAGCGCCTTTCCGCCGTGAAGGGCGGCCGGTTTGCCGAGCGCTGTCTGCCTGCGAAGGTGTTTTCCATCGTCCTGTCCGACATTCTGGGCGACCCGCTGGATATGATCGCCTCCGGCCCCGCTTACCCGGACAGCTCCACCAGCGCTCAGGCAATGGCCATCGTGAAAAAGTACGGCTTGCAGCTTTCCCAGCACGCCCAGTCCCTTCTGGCGCAGGAGACGCCGAAGACCCTTTCCAATGTGGAGACCCATATCACCGGCAGCGTGCGCCAGCTGTGCGTTTCCGCAGAGGAAACGGCGCGGGGTCTTGGCTATACGCCCGTGGTGCTGACGGACAGCCTACGGTGTACCGCCCGGGACGCGGGCAGCTTCCTGGCCTCCATCGCCCAGTATAACCAGTCCAGCGAAAAATCCCTGGCCTTCATAGCAGGCGGCGAGACGGTCGTCCACTTGTCCGGCACCGGTCTTGGGGGACGCAATCAGGAGATCGCCCTTTCCGCCGCCCAGGAAATCGCCGGCTTCCGGGACACCGCCGTGTTCTCTTTTGGATCCGACGGAACGGACGGCCCCACGGACGCGGCGGGCGGCTATTGCGACGGGGAAAGCTGCGGCACCCTTGCCGCTCAGGGCGTTTCCATCCCGGACGTTTTGCAGCAGAACGACGCCTATCACGCGCTGAAAAAATGTGACGGCCTGATCCTGACCGGCCCCACCGGAACCAACGTCAACGACCTGTCTGTCCTGCTGATCCGCAGATAAGGCCGAACCATTGACAAGCGCACCCTTTTTAGGGCAACACCGCACAATTGCACCTGCGAGTCTCAGCCGTCTTTTTGCCCCACTTCTTCAGCTTGAAAAACGGGAAATGCATACAGTATTCCTCTGTTTTTCAAACTTTGAATTGGGACAAAAATCCTGGATGAGACTTCTTGCCGAATTGTGCGGTGCTGCCCTGCATTTCCCCGGAGAAGACGGATCGACAGGCGAAGCCCCGGTGACGGATAGATTTCCGTCACCGGGGCTTGTGCTGCGTCTATGGGAAAATTCCGTTGCCAATCCGTTGCCAATTTGCGCCCCAAAAACGTACCGGCGGAGCTAAAAAGTTACAAACTGCGATAATATTTTATCATGAAATAGTTCGGAGAACGTGAGAATATAGCGAGAAAGGCAATAAAAAGCCATAGAATTGATTTCTAGGGCTTTTTATGTGAAAGTAAAGACCTATTTTATAGCAATTCAATGAATTAACGCGAATAACCGCAAGCGCAAAACCAGCCGGAACAGTCAGATGGTGTCACCGACCGAAAGGCACGCTGAATTGCATCGGGAAGGGTCTCCAAGGTTCTGGCTTTGAATTTGCGCAAAAGTGCCTTCACCTTCGACCAGAGATTTTCAATGGGATTCAGGTCAGG
>DJNI01000036.1 GCA_002436765.1 Clostridiales bacterium UBA6468 | reverse complement strand
ATCATCAGCGCCTGCACCTTCGGCGGGGGCTTCGTCATCGTGACCTTCATGCGCCGCCGCTTCGTGGAGGAGCTCCACTGGCTGGAGGAGGACGAGATGCTGGACCTCATCGCCATCGCGCAGTCAGCGCCAGGCGCGATCGCCGTCAACGGCGCCATCGTCGTCGGCTGCAAGCTGGCGGGAATTCCAGGCGTCCTGGTCTCGATCGCGGCAGCGGTCCTTCCTCCGTTTGCGATCATCACGGTCATTTCGTATTTCTATACGCTTTTCCGCGACAATTTCGTCGTCCGCACGCTTCTTTCCGGGATGCAGGCGGGCGTGGGGGCTGTGATCGCGTCCGTCGTGTGGGATATGGGCGGCGGTATCCTGAAGCAGAAAAGCGCCGTATCCGACCTCATCATGGCCGCAGCGTTTGTGGCTGTGTGCGTGTTCCGCGTGAACGTGGTCTATATCATCCTGAGCTGCATCGTGCTCGGCGTTCTGCGGACAGTATTTTCCGGAAGGAGGTGCGCGAAATGATCTATTTGCAGCTGTTCCTCAGCTTTCTGCAAATCGGCGCCCTGAGCTTCGGCGGCGGCTACGCCGCCATGCCGCTCATTCAGGCGCAGATCGTCACCCAGCACCGGTGGCTGTCCATGAGCGAGTTTACCGATCTCGTGACCATCGCGGAAATGACCCCCGGCCCCATCGCCGTCAACGCCGCCACCTTCGTGGGAACGAAAATTGCCGGTGTTCCGGGGGCGCTGGTGGCTACCGCAGGCTGCATCCTCCCCGCCTGCATTCTGGTGACGCTGATCGCCAGACTCTACTTCAAATACCGCAGCATCGCGGTCTTGCAGAGCGTCCTCGGTTCTCTGCGTCCGGCGGTGGTGGCCATGATCGCTTCGGCGGGGGTGCTGATCCTGCGCAACGCCTTCTGGAGCGGCGCGGTCAGTCTTTCCGGCACCAACCGGAATATGGTTGTCCTCTTCGCCGCGGCCTTTCTGCTCCTGCGGAAGACGAAGCTCAGCCCCATTCTGGTGATGCTGCTGGCAGGGGCGGCCAATCTGGTCATCTCCCTGGTCATACCGTAAAAAATCTCGAAAAGACCACTTCCGCCGCCGACAGAACGCCCATATTCGGGGTGTCCGCCACCGGGAAAATGCGGGTGTCATTCCTGCCCCGGCACAGCGCTTTCGCGCCGATCTCCCGCCGGAGACGCTCGGTCAGAAGCGCGTGGCGGTAACAGATGTCCCCGGCAAGGTAGATGCTGTCCACGGGGATCAGATTCAGCAGGTTGATTAAGCCCGCCGACAGATAGACCGCTTCCTGATCTAAAAGTTTCTGCGCTTCCGGCGCGTCCCCATGGTCAACGAGGTCGAACCAGTCCCGGAAGCCGGAACCCTCCAGCAGCGCCGGAATGGACGCATAGGTTTCCAGGCATCCCCGGTTGCCGCAGGCGCACAGCCGCCCGTCGAAGCGGATGGTGGTGTGACCCAGTTCCCCGGTGAAATTCCCCAGCAGCTCCCCGCCGGACACGATGGCCGCGCCGATGCCGATGTCGATGAATAGCAGCATAAAATTGCGGCTGCGCCCTGTGCTTCGCTGATGCAGCGCCATGGCGCACACGTCGTGCTCCAGATAGGCGGGCAGCCCCAATGCTTCCGACAGGCGCTTGCCGATGGCCGCGCCGTGCCAGCGCTCGAACCGGGGCGGATTGAGGATGCGGCCGTTTTCGCAGTCCAGCGGGCCGGGGGCACTGATGCCGATGCCCAGCACCTTGCGCCTGTCCACGGTTTCCAGCAGGGACGCAAGCGCCCCGGAGATGGCGTCCATCATGTCGCCCTGCTCCGGAAGCTTGCGGCATTGCAGCAGATTGCCGCCGATGTCGCACAGTCCCACGGTGCAGCCCTTCCTGGCCAAATCCACCGCAAGGGCGTAATAGCTGTCCGGCCGCAGCACCAGGGGCGTTGCACTGCGTCCCCGTCCGGCGGACTGGGGGGCAAGCTCCGTCACGATGCCTGCGTTCAGAAACTCTTCCACGATCAGGGACGCCGCCGCCCGTGTCAGACCCGTGGCCCGCGCCAGCTCCGCCCGGCTCATGGCCTGACGGCGGAGGATCCGGAGGACTGCCTTGCGGTTGTATTCTTTTGTGTAGTCGGCATTGCGCGGCTTCTGCGTCATTTGAATCCCCTCCATTCCATAGCTGCAATGACCCGGGATGTACCGCCCCGGGTCAAAATTTATTTCATTGCGTTCAGAACTGCGTTCTTTTCCGGGATGCTGGGGATGCCGCCGGAATGCTCCGTGGACAGGCTGGCCGCCGCGGCGGCGAAGCTGCCGATGTATCTGAGGCCGTCTTCCGTCAGCTCGCCGACGGGCTTGCCCAGCTCTAAGAGCCTTGCCATGGCGCTGCCGCCGAAAATGTCCCCCGCGCCGGTGGTGTCCACGGGATGCACCTTGGGGCAGGCGGCGCGGAACGCCGCCGCCTTCGTTTTCAGCAGGCAGCCGTCAGCCCCCAGCGTTACCATGGCGAGGGACACGCCGAATTCCGCCAGCAGCTTGTCCGCGCCCTCCTCCGGGGTGCAGCTCCAGAGAAATTCCACCTCGTTGTCGCTGATTTTTACCACGTCCGCCTGATGCAGACTCCAGAGCATCTGCTCCTTCGCCGCGGCCTCGTTCGGCCACAGAGGAAGCCGCAGATTGGGGTCGCAGCTGATGAGCTTTCCCTGCATCTTTGCGTAGGCCACCGCCTTTCGGGTCGCCGTGCGCACAGGCTCGTCCGTCAGGCTCAGGGTGCCGAAGTGGAATACCTTTGCCTCGTCAATGAGGGATTTGTCCACTTCCTCCCACCGCAGCCGGGTGTCCGCGCCGGGCTTCCGGGCGAAGGAGAAGGCGCGGTCGCCGCTTTCATCGAAGGTCACGAAGGCCAATGTGGTAAACACGCTGTCGTCCACCAGGATTCCCTTGGTTTCGATCCCGGCGGCGTTCAGCGTCCCCAGCAGCAGATTGCCGAAGGCGTCGTTTCCCACCTTGCCCAGAAACGCGGTCTTTCTGCCGTAGGCATTCAGCGCGGCGAGGAAATTGCCGGGAGCGCCGCCGGGATTGGCGGCCATGGTGGGGTATCCGGCGCTGTCCGTGGACTTTGCCGCAAAGTCAATGAGCAGTTCGCCCAGGGCTACTACGTCGATCATCCCGCGCCCTCCTCAGTCCCTGGCCGCGGGGTACTCGGTGCAGAGCAGACGGTAAGGCGCTTCGTCCTCCTCAATGGCCGGGAAGCGGCCCATGGGCGGGTTGAAGCGGTTGTCCTTGGCGTCGTCGTTGCACTGGCTGACCTCCCCCAGCAGCACGTCCCCCGTACCCGGCTCCACCTCGAAATCGTGGTACAGGTACTGCCGGATGTAAATGCTTTCGCCGGGGGTCAGGCGGATCTGGGTTCCGGCGGGGACGGTGTAGGTTCTGCCGTCGGTATGGACGGTGACGTCGCTTTCATAGTCAATGGACTCGTCGGGATGGGAATTGTACACCCGGATCAGCACGTTTCCGCCGCCCCGGTTGATGATGTCCTCGGTCTTGTACCAATGGAAGTGGTTGGGGGAATACTGCCCCTCCTTCAGGAACAGCAGCTTCTCGGCGTAGACCTTGGGGTATTTTTCCCGCATGGTCTGGCTGCCGTTGCGGATGGTGATGAGGGAGAAGCCGATCTTGTCGAAATTCCCCTGACCGTAGTCCGTGATATCCCAGCCCAGACAGCAGTCCCGGACTTCGTCGTATTCGTGACCCTTGGTTTCCCATTCCTCCGGGGTAAAATGGCAGAAGGGGGGCAGGTAGCAGCGGCATTTCCGGCACATGGCCTCCAGCTCCCGCAGCGCTTTGTTGACTTCGGAACGCTTCATGGTTTTCTCTCCTTTATGAAATAGGAATCCGGGAAACCCGGTCTTGCTCTGGCTTTAGAGTACCATTTGCCCGGTATTTTGTCAAGCGAATTGACATTTAAAGAAAGCCAAAAGCCGCACCCGCAAAACCGTTTTGCGGCTTTGTATTGACGCTGTGTGAACATTGTGCTATAATATAAAAGAAAGGAGTTGATTTTCATGGCGCAGACTACGGTATCCTTCCGCATGGATGAAAACCTGAAGCGGAGCATGGAGCAGCTTTGCAGCGACTTGGGATTGACCATGACCGCCGCTTTTACGATTTTCGCAAAGAAAATGACCCGCGAAAGCCGCATTCCCTTTGACGTCTCCATCGAGCAGCCCAACGCGGATACGCTGGCGGCCATTGCGGAAGTCCAGCGCATGAAGGCGGAACCCACCACGGGCAAGTCCTATTCCACCGCCGCCGAGATGCTGGAGGACATTCTGGAATGACTTACAACATCAAGCCGTCCACACAATTCAAGAAAGACCTGAAAACGGCCAAAAAGCGGGGTTATGATCTGCGGCTTCTGGTCGCCGTCATTGACCGCCTTGCCAGCGGCGAACCCCTTCCCCGGTCGAACCGCGACCACGCTTTGACCGGAAATTTTTCCGGCTGTCGGGAATGCCATATTACGCCGGACTGGCTTTGATCTACGAACTCTATGAGAGGGACCTGATCCTCTACCTGACCCGAACCGGCACCCACAGCGATTTATTTAACGAATGAACAATGCCCCGGTCTGTACTGCCCGTACAAACCGGGGCGTATTTGCGTCCGTCACCCGAGGCAGCTTCCGCAGGGCGTATAGCCTGCGTTGACCGCTTCCTCGTAGGTGTCGAAGATGATTTGGTTTTTTTCCGTCGGGAGGTTCGCGCAGTCGGGGGAGTGGAATTTGTGGGAGTTGACGTTGCCGATGAACTCCACCGGCTGGGCAGGCTCTGCGTTTTCCGGGTTCGCCGACTGGTTGTCCCAAGTGAACGTGATTTCTTTGCCGTCCGTGCGGGCGACGATGGTGCCAAGCTCGTCGGTGCGCAGAATGGTGACGCCCGCCTGATTCAGCCGGGACAGGGGTTCCTCATGGGGGTGACCGTAGGAGTTTCCCTTGCCCACGGAGATCACGGCGTAGTCGGGGTCAACCTCGTTGAGAAAGCGGTAGCCCGTGGAGGTGTCGGAGCCATGATGCCCCACCTTCAGCACGTCCGTTTTCCAGGAAATCCGGCTGCCCCAGTAGTCCAGCATATCGTTTTCCGCGTCGGTCTCCATGTCCCCGGTGAACAGGAAGGAGGTGCCGCCGTACTCGACCTTCAGGACAATGGAGGTGTCGTTCTGGTCGGCGTAGGACTGCACGGGGCCGAGAACCGTGACGGAGGTCTCTCCCAGCGTCCAGCCGTCGCCGGGGGAGGGAATAGTGATCTCCAGCCGCTGCTGGTCGGCGTAGTAGACAAAATCGTCAAACACCTTGGAGGCGTAGGTTCTCGTGGGGGCGTACACTGCGTGGGTGGGATACACCGCCAGAACGGAAGGCAGGCCGCCCACATGGTCTTCGTGGGCGTGGGTGCAGACCACGGCGGACAGCTCCTCCACGCCCTGCTGTTCCAGATACGAAACGACCAGCTGGCCGTCTTCCCGGTTGCCGCCGTCAATGAGCATGTACTCCCCGCCGCATTCCAGCAGGGCGCAGTCCGCCTGCCCCACGTCGATAAAATGGACGGTAAGACCGTCGCCGGAAACCGGGGTCGTTCCCTCCGGTGCCGGGAGGTACTGACAGCCGCTGAGCAGCAGCGACAGGATCAGAAGCAGCGCAAGAAATTTCTTTCTCATTTCGTCGTTAATCCTTCGTTATTCTTGGCCTTCTTCTGCTGGTTAAGCCAGGTGTTCATCACCAGACTGTGGGGCAGCAGCTTCACCAGGAACACCTGGAATTTGATGGGGAAGCCGTGGATGGAGCAGTCTTTTTTCGAGTGGTACAGGTCGTTAAGGCCGGTTCTGACCACATCCTTGGCCTTGTACAGGCGGTTGAAATACCGCACCTCGTTGTCGGCGTTGGTCTGGAAGGCGTGGTTGAAGAACTCCGTTTTCACCCAGCCGGGATTCATGGCCATGACCCGGATGCCCTTGGCCTTCAGCTCCCGGTTCATGGAACGGCTGTAGCTGAGGACAAACGCCTTGGTGGCGGCGTAGGTGGTGATGTAGGGCACGGGCTGGAAGGCGGACAGGCTGTCCAGCTCCAGAATACGGCTGCCGGGCTGCATGTAGGGGACGCACAGCCGGGTCATAAGCAGCAGCGCCTTGCAGTTCAGGTCGATCATGCGGCAGTCGTCTTCCACCGGCACCTTCTGGTAAGCGCCGAATTTGCCGAAGCCCGCGGCATTCACCAGCAGCCGGACATTGGGCTTTTCGGCTTCCAGCAGGGCTTTCAGTTCCGTAAAGCTGGCTTCTTCCAGCAAGTCCAGCACGATGGGACGAACCGGGACGCTTGTTTCGGCTTTCAGCGTTTCCAGAGCCGGCGCCCGGCGGGCGACCGCCCAGATCTCGTCCACGGAAACGTATCCGCCCAGCTGTCGGGCGAATTCCCGCCCCATGCCGGAGCTGGCTCCCGTAACAATGGCAATGTTCATATGATTGCAGCCTCCTTATTCCATAATTTGATATCCGTTTTCTGTTCCCTGTCTCGCCCTGTCCAGCAGCGCCTGACGCTCGTTTGGCAGCGTCTCGTCCAGCACCCCTTCCAGCAGGGCGTTCAGGGTCTCGCCGATGGCTTTTCCCTGATATCCCAGCGCCAGAAGATCGTTTCCGTTGACGGCCAGGTCCTTCACCGTCAGGCAGGCGTTTTCTGCCCGAATCTCCGCCAGAGCGGCCCGGATTTTGGGGAACACGTCCAGTTCCTCCGCTTCGCCGGCGCCCTTGCCGCCCATGTCCGCCTCCTGCAAAAGGAGCAGCTTGTCCAGCGTGTCCCAGCCCAGACGGCTGAGTCGGCGGCGCAGCAGCTTCTTATCCGGGGTCAGCAGGGTCATGTGCTGGCCGATGAGCAGCACCGCCTGTTCCCGCAAAGCCGTGGGGGCTTTCAGACGCCGGAGGACATTGTCGGCGATCTCCGCGCTTTTCCGGGCGTGGCCGTAAAAATGCCCCCGGCCGGTTTCGTCCCGGGTAAAGGTGGCGACTTTTCCGGTGTCGTGGAGCAGCGCCGCCCAGCGCAGCGTCAGATCGGCGGGAACCCCCGCCGTCACATGGGCGGTGTGGGTGAACAGGTCGTAGGCGTGGTGGGGGCTGTGCTGGTCGAAGCCGATCATGGGCTGCAATTCGGGAATCACAGCCCCCAGAATCGGGGCGAAGCGGCACAAATCCTCCGCGCTGACCAGTGGGAGAAGTTTACATAATTCGTCAAAAATCCGTTCTTCCGCCAGATTGTCCATCAGGTGCGCCTGGGATTCCATGGCGCTTTCCGTCGCCGGGTCAACGCTTAAGCCGTATTTCACGGCGAACCGCACCCCCCGCAGAATCCGCAGAGAGTCCTCCTGAAAACGGGTCACAGGGTCGCCCACCGCCCGCAGCACTTTCGCTTCCAGATCCCCCCGGCCGCCGAAGGGGTCGGCAAAGCCCCGGGTGGGGGAATAGGCCATGGCGTTCACGGTGTAGTCCCGCCGCGCAAGGTCGCTTTCCACATTGTCCACAAATTTCACCCAGTCCGGGTGCCGGTTGTCCCGGTACGCGCCCTCCGTGCGGAAGGTGGTGATCTCCACCACGCCCCCCGCCGTGACCACGCCTACGGTGCCGTGCTTTTCTCCCGCCAGCACCAGCTTCTTCCCGGCAAAAACTGCCTCGGTCTGCCGGGGGGCGGCGGCGGTGCAGATGTCATAGTCGTGGGGCTGTAAGCCGAGGCAGGCGTCCCGCACGCAGCCGCCCACCGCGTAGGCAGGATATCCGGCACTTTCCAGGGCGTTCAGACATTCCAGAACATACGAGGGAAGCTTCATGGGGAGGTCTCCTGTTTGGGCTTGGGCGTCAGGCTGCACAGGTCGGTCAGTGCCCACACCGCGCACCCGAAATACAATATCAGATACCCGGAGCCGGACAGCGCCGCGCAGCCGAGATAAGCGGCCATCAGTCCCGCACCCAGCTGCATCCGCCGCCGACCCATTCCGGCGTCAAAGGCGGATTCGTAGAAGGCGAACAGCGCCATCATCGCGCTGGCGGACAAATCCAGCCAGTAGTCCTGAAGCTGGGGATTGCTGCACCAGATGCCGTAATTGCCCAGCATATGAACGACGAAAAAGGCGCACACGGCCAGATGGGTCAGAAACGGCGGGCATTTTCCCGCCCTGCGGCAGCGTCCGGCTACGATCAGCCCCACCGCCGACGCTACGCCCAGCACCCGGCGCAGCAGCACCAGCCGACCCTCCATCCACCATGGAAGCAGCACCGTGAGCAAAATTCCCGCCGCGGCGATGTAATGCCCCACGGCGGCCATCAGGGAGGGCCGGAAGTTGTCCTCATACTTAGGCGACCCATCCAGTTTCCACACGGAAGCGACGATCCACCCGGCGGCAATCGTGGTGAGAACCCACAGGACGATTTCCAGCGGATGGTTCACCGGCAGCAGATTTTTCGCGTCCACGGCCACGGCGTAAAGCACGCGCCGCAGAACCAGCGCGCAGCAGCCCAGCACAACGACGCTTATGGGCAGGCGGTTTTGTTTGCATGTTTGTTTCATACAGGATCCTCCATGGATGCCAATATCCGGCACTGCGGGGAGATACATTGCCCCCGCCTCTTTTTCTCATTATTATACCAGTCTATTCCCCTAATTTCCAGCCCTTTGTGAAAAAACTCTTTGTGTAGAATTTCTTCTTGTTTCGTAGGGAAAATCGGAGTATAATGAAGTTACGATTCAAGTGGGGAGGAACACCATGTTGATAAAGGGAATTGCCGCCGTGTCCGCAGCTGCGGCGGTTTTGGTCTGTATTTGCGGCGGGGCGGCGTTGTGGTGGCTTCCGGCGCTGTTCGTCGGGGCGTTTCTGGTGCTGACCCTGGCGGCCTTCGGTTTTCTGTGCCTGGTCTGCGCCTTCGTGGACATGGACAAGCCCCAGGAGCATGACAGCCCCTTTTACCGCAGGGTCGTGCTGGCGTACGTTGGCGCGCTGGTCAGTCTGCTCCGGGTGCGCATCCACACGAAGGGGCTGGAAAAGGTTCCCACTCGGGGACGGTTCATGCTGGTGTGCAATCATCTGTTCATCGCCGACCCCTGCGTGCTGCTGCACTGCTTTCCCAAAAGCCAGCTGGCCTTTATCACCAAGAAGGAAAATCAGAAGCTGTTCATCGTGGGCAAGGTCATGCACAAAATTCTCTGCCAGCCCGTCGACCGGGAGAATGACCGCGCCGCTCTGAAAACCATCATCAAGTGCATCCAGCTGCTGAAGAACGACGAGGTGTCCATTGCCGTCTTTCCCGAGGGCTATACCAGCAAGAACGGCAAGCTCCACCATTTCCGCAACGGCGTGTTCAAGATCGCCCAGAAGGCGAACGTCCCCATCGTGGTATGCACCATCCGGAACACCCGGCAGATTTTCCGCAACATCACCCGCCTGAAGCCCACCGACGTGGAGCTGCACCTTCTGGGTGTGATCCCGGCGGAGGACTTGAAGGGCAAAACCACCGTGGATATCGGAAACCAGGTATACGAAATGATGATCGGCGACCTGGGAGAATCCTTCCGCATGGAAGAAGCTTGACCTTTGGGCGAGAAGCGTGTATAATGAGTTTTCACCCCATAAATAACCATTTTTGGAGGAAATACAATGAAAAACAGCGAAAAAACACTGGACATGATCGTGAACCTCTGCAAGAACCGGGGTTTTGTCTACGCCGGTTCCGAAATCTACGGCGGCCTGGCCAACTCCTGGGACTACGGCCCTCTCGGCGTGGAATTCAAGAACAACGTGAAAAAGGCATGGCTGAAAAAGTTCGTGCAGGAGTCCGACTATAACGTGGGTCTGGACGCCGCCATCATCATGAACCCCCAGACCTGGGTCACCACCGGCCATGTGGGCAACTTCTCAGACCCCTTGGTTGACTGCAAGGGCTGCGGCGCCCGTCAGCGGGCGGACAAGCTCATTGAGGCCGCCGAGTCCGGCAAGGGCGTCAACGTGGACGCCATGAGCTTTGACGAGATGGACGCTTTTATCGCGGGTCACGAGGATGTGGTCTGCCCCAACTGCGGCAAGCATAGCTTCACCCCCATCCGCAAGTTCAATCTGATGTTCAAGACCCAGATCGGCGTCACCGAGGATACCGCCTCCACCTGCTATCTCCGTCCCGAGACGGCCCAGGGCATTTTCGTAAACTTCGCCAACATCCAGCGCACCACACGGCGCAAGCTGCCCTTCGGCGTCTGCCAGGTGGGCAAGGCCTTCCGCAACGAGATCACCCCCGGCAACTTCACCTTCCGCACCCGGGAATTTGAGCAGATGGAGTGCGAGTTCTTCTGCCAGCCCGGCACGGACCTGGAGTGGTTCGCCTACTGGAAGGACTTCTGCAAAAACTGGCTGATCTCCCTTGGCATCAAGGAAGATTCCCTGCGTCTGCGGGACCACGAGCCTGCGGAGCTGGCCTTCTATTCCCGCGCCACCACCGACATTGAATACCAGTTCCCCTTCGGCAACGGCTGGGGCGAGCTGTGGGGCATTGCCGACCGCACCAACTACGATCTTGGCCGCCATCAGGAAGCCTCCGGCAAGAGTCTGGAGTACTACGATCAGGAGAAGGGCGAGCATTATATTCCCTACGTCATCGAGCCGTCTCTGGGCTGCGACCGGGTCGCCCTGGCGTTCCTGTGCGAGGCCTACGACGAGGAAGTGGTTGGCACCGACAAGAAGGGCAACGCCGACGTGCGCACCGTGCTGCGCCTGCATCCGGCGCTGGCGCCCTACAAGGCGGCCATTCTGCCCCTGTCCAAGAAGCTCAGCCCCAAGGCCGAGGAGATTTACCGGGAGCTGCGCAAGGACTTCATGGTGGACTTTGACGACGCCGGCTCCATCGGCAAGCGCTACCGCCGGGAAGACGAGATCGGCACGCCCCTGTGCGTCACCGTGGACTTCCAGACCGTGGGCGACGAAAATACCCCTGCGGACAACTGCGTCACGGTCCGCGACCGGGACACCATGGAGCAGGTGCGCATTCCCATTGCCGAGCTGAAGAATTATATCGCGGAGAAGTGCGCGTTCTGATTGGGCCGCCGGCAGGTAAATAAGATGTGGCCGCCCCGGAAAACGGGCAGGGCACGTTGGATAGCCGATAGGCACAGCGGGTTAACCCGCTGTGCCTATTGACTGCCAAAGAACGCCGGCTTTCGCTTGCTGAAAGCCGGCGTTCTTTGGCAATCTAAAACGGAGCGTATCTGCACCGATACGCTCCGTTTCCTGTTTTACGGTCACCCATCAGACCGTTGGGCGATTTTTTACCGCTTTGCCTTATTTTTTCAGGTATGCGTCAATAGCCGCCGCGCCCTTCTTGCCTGCGCCCATGGCCAGGATGACGGTGGCCGCACCGGTGACGGCGTCGCCGCCGGCGAAGACGCCGGTACGGGTGGTCATCTCGTTCTCGTCCACGATCAGGCCGCCCTTGCGGTTGGTGTCCAGACCGGGGGTGGTGGAGCGGATCAGCGGGTTGGGGCTGGTGCCCAGCGCCATGATGACGGTGTCTACATCCAGCACGAACTCGCTGCCCTTAATGGCGATGGGACGGCGGCGTCCGGAAGCGTCCGGCTCACCCAGCTCCATGCGCACGCACTTGATGCCGTTCACCCGGCCATCCTCGCCGCCCAGGATCTCCACGGGGTTGCACAGAGTCTTGAACTCGATGCCCTCTTCCTTGGCGTGGTGCTGCTCTTCCAGACGGGCGGGCATTTCGGCCTCACCGCGGCGGTAGACGATGTACACGTGCTCCGCGCCCAGACGCATGGCGCACCGGGCGGCGTCCATAGCCACGTTGCCGCCGCCCACGACTGCAACAGCCTTGGACTTGATGACGGGGGTGTCGGCTTCCTCGGTGTAAGCCTTCATCAGGTTGGTACGGGTCAGATATTCGTTGGCGGACAGAACGCCCTTCAGGGATTCGCCGGGGATATTCATGAACATGGGCAGACCGGCGCCGGAACCGACGAACACGGCCTTGTAGCCCATCTCAAACAGCTCGTCAATGGTCAGCACCCGGCCGATGACCATGTTGGTCATGACCTCGACGCCCTGGGCTTCCAGCTTTTTGACCTCGTTGGCCACGATGGCCTTGGGCAGACGGAACTCGGGGATGCCGTAAACCAGCACGCCGCCGGCGGTGTGCAGCGCTTCAAAAACGGAGACCTGATAGCCCTTCTTGGCAAGGTCGCTGGCGCAGGTCAGACCGGCGGGGCCGGAACCCACCACCGCCACCTTGATGCCGTTGGAGACGGCCTTCTCGGGCATGGCGTTGACGTTCTCCCGGTACCAGTCGGCGACGAACCGCTCAAGGCGGCCGATGGCGACACTTTCGCCCTTGATGCCCCGGACGCACTTGCTCTCGCACTGGCTCTCCTGGGGGCAGACACGGCCGGACAGGGCAGGCAGGGCGTTGGTGGATGTAATGATCTCATAAGCGGCCTTGAAATCGCCCTCATGCACCTTGGCGATGAACTCGGGGATGCGGACGTTGACGGGGCAGCCCTCCACGCACTTGGGCTTCTTGCAGTTCAGGCAGCGGCCTGCCTCTTCGATCGCCATTTCGGCGGTATAGCCCAGCGCGACCTCCTTGAAGTTGCGGGCGCGAACCTGAGGATCCTGCTCAGGCATGGGGGTCTTGGTAAGGGTCATGTTAGCCATTTTGCATTACCTCCTTATTTGATCAGGGCCTTGCCCATGGACTCGATGCGGCAGACGTGCTTTTCCTTGACCTCGGCCTCCCGGTCGCGGTAGGTGCCGTTGCGGCTGGTCAGCTCGGCGAAATCCACCAGATGGCCGTCGAACTCGGGGCCGTCCACGCAGGCGAACTTGGTCTCGCCGCCGACGGTGACGCGGCAGCCGCCGCACATGCCGGTGCCGTCCACCATAATGGGGTTCAGGGAAACCATGGTATGGACGCCGAAGGGCTGGGTGGTTCTGCACACGAACTTCATCATGGGCACGGGGCCGATGGCCAGCACCTCGTCAAAGGTCTCACCGGCCTCCAGCATTTCCTGCAGGGGCTGGGTGACCAGGCCGTGACGACCGTAGGTTCCGTCGTCGGTCATAAGGATCAGCCGGTCGGCCGCTGCCTTGAACTCGTCCTCCAGGATAACGATGTCCTTGCTGCGGAAGCCGATGATGACGGTCACGTCCGCACCGGCCTCCTTGAACGCCTTGGCAGAGGGCAGGGCGATGGCGCAGCCTACGCCGCCGCCGACCACGCAGACCTTCTTCTTGCCCTCCACGTTGGTGGGCTTGCCCAGAGGACCCACAAAGTCGTGGATATAGTCGCCTTCCTTCAGCGCGCCCAGGGCGTTGGTGGAGAAGCCGACCTTCTGGAAGATAATGGTAACGGTACCTTTCTCCCGGTCATAACCGGCGATGGTCAGGGGAACACGCTCACCCATCTCGTCGATGCGGAAAATGATGAACTGACCGGCCTTTGCCTTACGGGCGACAAAGGGCGCTTCAATCTCCATCAGGGTGACGGAGGCGTTCAGCTCCTGCTTGCGAACGATTTTATACATGTTCTGATCCGTCCTTTTCAGAATTTTCAGTGGATAGAGTCACACACACCTATCGGTCTCATTATAAAACGTTCGAGGTATTTTGTCAAATAAGAATGTTCCCTTCTTGTGGAAAATGCTTACAAAATCCCGAAATATGTTCTCACCCCGCCAGAGTGAAGTAGATCAGCACCACCACGCCCAGGAGGATGCGGTAAACGCCGAAGGCGGAGAAGGAGTGCCTGCGCACATATTCCATCAGCCCCCGGATGACCAGCAGGCTCACCAGGAACGACACCGCGCACCCCACGATCAGCACGCCGATCTCGGTGCCGGTAGCGGCGACGCCGCTGAGCAGGAATTTCAGCCCCTTGATGGCGGACGCCCCCAGCATGGTGGGGATGGCCATGAAGAAGGAGAATTCCGCGCCGGCGCTGCGTCCCACGCCGATGAGGATCGCGCCCAGAATGGTGGAGCCGGAGCGGGAGGTGCCGGGGATCAGGCTCAGGCACTGGAAGCAGCCGATCATCAGAGCAGTCTTATAGTCGATGGCGTACACGTCCTCCACGGTCTTTCCGCCAGCCCGGCGGGCGTTCCGCCGCTCCACCAGAATGAAGGCCACGCCGTAGACGATCAGCGCGATGGAGACCACGGTGGCGTTATGGAGGTGGGCTTCCATCCAGTCGTCCAACAGCACGCCCACGATGCCCGAGGGGATGATGGCGGCAATGACCTTGAACCACAGCTGCCAGGTCTGCTTCTTTTCCCCCGCAGACTTTGCGGGGGAGAAGGGGTTGAGCTTATGGAAGAACAGGACGATCACGGCCAGGATCGCCCCCAGCTGGATGACCACGTCGAACATGCTCCGGAACGCGTCGGAAACGTCCAGGGTGATAAATTCGTTCAGCAGAATCAGGTGTCCCGTGGAGGAAATGGGCAGCCACTCCGTGACGCCCTCCACAATGCCGAAAAGCACGGCCTTTAACAGTTCCATCAAATCAGTCTCCTTCTTTCAGCTTGGGGGAAACGTTGGCAGTCCCCCGGTTTTCTGCCCCTATCATACCCGCAAAGCGCCGGATTTTCAAGTGCAACTTGTCCGTTCATAAATTGGGGTGGAAGTCTTTACAATTTGTTCACTAGAAAGTGGAAAATCTCGCTATAATAAGGGGAAAGGGAAATTAAGAGAATATAGATTGGGAGGAAAATAATCATGGCTGTTTCCGTTTTGATCGTAGAGGATGACCGCAATATTGCGGAGCTGCTGCAAATGTATCTGGAGAAGGAGGGCTACGCCGTCACCGTGGCGGCGGACGGCGGGCAGGGGCTTGCCAAATTCCGTGCCATCAAGCCCGATCTGGTGCTGCTGGACGTGATGATGCCCGTAATGGACGGCTGGTCGGTGTGCAAGGCCATCCGTGCCGAATCCAAGACCCCCATCATCATGCTCACCGCCAAGGGCGACACCGAGTCCAAGGTCATGGGCTTAAAAACCGGCGCCGACGACTATATCACCAAGCCCTTCGAGATGAAGGAGGTGCTTGCCCGCATCGAGGCGGTGCTGCGGCGCACCTCCGGCGTGGCCGCGGAGAAGAAGGCGCGGCGGCTTGTGTTCGACAAGCTCATCATCGACATGGACGCCTTTGAGCTGACCGTGGACGGCAAGAAGGTGGATACGCCCCCCAAGGAGATGGAGCTTCTGTACTACCTCGCGTCCTCTCCCAACCGGGTCTACACCCGCAACCAGCTGCTGGACGAGGTGTGGGGCTTTGACTACTTCGGAGACTCCCGCACCGTGGACGTTCACGTGAAGCGGCTTCGTGAGAAGCTGGAGGGCGTCAGCGACCAGTGGAGCCTGAAGACCGTCTGGGGCGTCGGCTATAAATTTGAGGTACAGCAGGCATGAAAAGTAGCTTCGGCCGCAGCTTTTTCACCGCTGCGGCGATCCTGCTGGTGGCCATGACCATTCTGGGCGCATCCTTTCAGATAAACGTCAACCGATTCCTCACGGACACCACCGTTTCCGGGTTGCAGCAGAACGCGGACACCATCGCGGAGCTGGCCGCCGCCTATTTTAACAACGGCGGACTGTACAACCGGGCATTTCAGCTGAATCTGACGGTGGCTTCCCGGGTGTCCGGGGCTGACGCCGTGGTCTGCGACGGGGAGGGGAACGTGGTGCTCTGCTCCGACGCGCCCTCCGGCTGTGAGCATCAGGGCTTGCAGCTGAATCAGGCGTATCTGGACAAAGTCATCCGGAACGGCGGCGACACCGCCACCGGCGTCATCAACGGCCTGTACTCCGACCGCCGTTACATGGTATCCCGCCCCATTCTCGTGGACGGAAACGTGGGGGGTATCGTGCTGGTCTCCACCCCGACGAAGGACATTACCCGGATACTCAATAAAATCTCCAACATCTTTCTCACCGCGGCGCTGTTCGTGGTGCTGATCTCCGTGCTGGCGGTCACCGCCTTTGCCCGGCGGGAAAGCCGGCCGCTGAAGGAGCTGGCGAAAACCGCCAACGCCTTCGGTCACGGGGATCTGGAAGCCCGGGTGCGGCTGGACGACGATTACTCCGAGGAAATGGAGGAGGTGGCCGTGGCCTTCAATAACATGGCGGCCTCCCTGCAAAAGAGCGAGTACCGGCGTCAGGAATTTGTCGCCAACGTTTCCCACGAGCTGAAGACCCCCATGACCACCATTTCCGGCTACGTGGACGGCATTCTGGACGGCACCATTCCGGAAGACAAGCGGGAGCATTACCTGCACATCGTCTCCGACGAGACCAAGCGCCTGAGCCGTCTGGTGCGCAGTATGCTGGACATCTCCCAGCTGCAAAAGGAGGGCGGCATCCCCGAGGAGAAGAAAATGCACTTTGACCTTGAGGAATGCGCCGGGCAGGTGCTCATCACCTTCGAGAAGAAGATCAACGACAAGCACCTGAACGTCAACGTGGATATGCCGGAGCACCCGGTGTACACCATGGCGAACCCGGACTACATCACCCAGGTCATTTACAATCTCATCGACAACGCCGTGAAGTTCTGCCCCGACGGGGGCAATCTGGGGCTGCGCATCAAAGAGGGCGGCAGCAAGGCCTACGTCTCCGTCTCCAACGACGGCGAGACCATCCCGCCGGACGAGCTGCCCCTGGTATTCGACCGGTTCCACAAGCTGGACAAGTCCCGCTCCCAGAACCGGGACGGCTGGGGCTTGGGGCTTTACATCGTAAAGACCATCGTGTGCAGCCACGGCGAGGATATTTCCGTCAGCTCCAAGGACGGAAAAACCGAATTTACCTTCACCATGCCGCTGGTAAACTGACCCTTTTTTCGAGGTAACCATATGGACGAACGTAAAAAAAACAACCATCCCTGGGATGACGGCGTGTACGGCACAGGCCGTACCGAGCCGCCGAAAAGCCACGGCGGCACCGTGGCGCTGCTGCTGATCCTGATCATTTTTCTGTGCGGCATCATCACGGTTCTGGGCGTTCTGAACGTACGGCTGTTCCGGAAGCTGAACACCCGGGGAGAAAGCGAGCAGTCCATTTCCTTCGCCGCCGGTGCGGCGCTGCCTGCGGAAACCGACGCCCTTCCTACGGAATCCCTGGCGGAGACCCCGGGGGAGGCCACCCACACCATCGATTTGCAGGAATGCCCCCAGGGTGCGGAAAACGTCCCCACCGAGGGCGGGCTGTCCCTTCAGGAAATTTACAGCCGGAACATCGACTCCGTGGTGTCCATCACCAGCACCGGTCAGGGCACTACCGCCACCGGCACCGGCGTGATCCTGACGGAGGACGGCTACATCGTGACCAACTGCCACGTGGTGGAAAACGGCATCTCCATTACGGCGCAGCTGACGGACGGACGGATGCTGCCCGCCATGCCGGTGGGCGCGGATTCCGTGTCGGATCTTGCGGTGCTCCACGTGGACGCCACAGGGCTGACCCCGGCGGAGTTCGGAGATTCCGACAGCCTGCGGGTGGGCGACACCGTGGTCGCCATCGGCGACCCCCTGGGCGTCAAGTTCCGGGGCACCTACACGGACGGCATCATCTCCGGCATCGGCCGGGACATGGATATGGACGGGCGAACCATGACCCTGATCCAGACCAACGCCGCCCTGAATTCCGGCAATTCCGGCGGGCCGCTCATCAACTGCTACGGTCAGGTCATCGGCATCAACACCATGAAGATCGGCGCGTTCACCGACTCCGCCGGTGTGGAGGGCTTAGGCTTCGCCATTCCCAGCTCCACCGTCAAAGAGGTGGCCGAGCAGCTGATCTCCCAGGGCTACGTCTCCGGCAGACCCACCCTGGGTCTGGAAGGAGAGCCGCTGTCCTCCTTCGATCAGTATTACTACCGGCTCCCCGCCGGGCTGTATATCACCGACGTTGACCGCACCAGCGACGCCGCCGCCAAGGGCATCGAGGAGGGCGACATCCTCATCAGCATCAACGGTACCAACGTGACCACCATGGACGCCCTGAACGGCGCGGTCTACAATCTGGACGTAGGGGACACGGTGGAGGCCGTGATCTACCGCAGCGGCAAGCAATACCGGGTCTCGCTTACTGTCACGGAGGATAAAGGATAGCAGCATTCCCTGCCGGCCTTCCGTCCGGGAGAACGGCAGAATCACTTGGAGGAAACATTATGGAACCTATTTTTCAGCAGGATTTTCAAGTTCAGGAGCTGTGCGTTGACCGCTACGGCCGCCTGAAGCCGTCCACCCTTCTGTATTTTGCCCAGGAGATCGCGGGGCGGCACTGTGACGAGCTTGCGGACACCCTGAAAAGCCACCGGCTGTTCTGGGCGGTCACCCGGCACCGGGTGCAGATCAACCGTCTCCCGGAGTTGGGCGAGACCGTTCACATCGAGACCTGGCCGCTGCCCACCACCCGGGTCGCCTACCCCCGCTCCATGGTGATCTACGATCAGGCGGGCAACGAGTGCTCCCGCTCTATCAGTCTGTGGGTGCTGATGGATCGGGATACCCGGAACATGATCCTTCCCGGAAAGAGCGGCATCGTGGTTTCCGGCACCCTTCGGGGAACGGAGCTGGCGCTGCCGGGCGGCCTGATTCCCAGAGCCATGGAGAACAGCCGCCGCCGGGACGTGTGCTTTACCGACCTGGATCGCAACGGACATATGAACAACACCCGCTACATGGACTGGATCGACGATCTTCTCCCCAGCGACTTCCACCGGGAGCATCCCGTGAAGGAATTCACCGTCTGCTACCACAGCGAGGCGCGGGAGGGGCAGCACCTTGACCTTCACTGGGACTTTGTGGAGGACGACTGCCTCCGGGTAGACGCCCG
>DJNI01000084.1 GCA_002436765.1 Clostridiales bacterium UBA6468 | reverse complement strand
CCACCGGCGACTACATGGAGGCTCTGGGTACGCCCAGCGTCGGCTCCATCGGCGGCGAGTGGATGGTCATCGGTCTGGCTCGTTCCGACCGGAACGTCCCCGGCGTGGAGGACTACTACAAGAAGGTTCTGGAGTATGTGGCTGAGAACATCGACCCCGAAACCGGACGGCTCCACAAGGCCAAGTCTACGGATAACTCCCGGATCATTATGGCGCTGACGGCCATTGGCCGCGACGTGACCAACGTGGGCGGCTATGACCTGCTGCAAGGCTTGAGCGATCTGGAGTTCGTGAAGTATCAGGGCAACAACGGCTCCATCTGGGCGCTGCTGGCGCTGGATTCCGGCAACTACCCCGTACCCAGCGGCGGCACTACTACCCGTCAGGCGCTCATTGACGAGATCCTGCGGGTGCAGACCTCCGACGGCGGCTGGGCTGTCTCCGGCGACAAGGCCGATTCCGACATGACCGGCATGGCGCTGACCGCTCTGGCTCCCTACTACACGAAGGATCTGAAGGTGCAGGAGGCCATCGACAAGGCCATCGCGCGGCTCTCCGAGATGCAGGACGAGGACGGCGGCTATTCCACCTCCTATGACGGCACGACGAAGATCGCCACCAGCGAATCCATTTCTCAGGTCGTCACCGCGCTGTCCGCTCTGGGCATCAACGCGGACACCGATCCCCGGTTTGTCAAGGACGGGAACTCTGTCATTGACGCGCTGCTGCGCTACTATGTAAATGGCGGCGGCTTCAAGCACGTCATGGACGGTGAACTGGACGGTATGGCTACCGAACAGGCGTACTACGCCCTGACGGCATACTACCGCTTCCTCACCGGAAAGACCAACCTCTATGACATGACCGATACCGTCAACAAGGGCGGCGACCCTGTGGAAGTTCCCACGGAGCCTACCGTACCGGCCACTACCGAGCCTGCGGAAGTGGAGCCTGCAAAGACCAGCTTCCCCTGGTGGATCATTGCGGTCTGCATCTTCGGCGGCGTTGGCTGGGGTATCGTCATCGGTGTTGTCATCATCCCCAAGTTCAAGAAGAAAGACTAAGAAAATGTTCTTCCCACACCGGCGCACACGCCGGTGTGGGAAGGGCGGGAAATTGCAAGGAGCGCTGCATTTGAGAAAGAGAAAGATCCTGTGCTTGTTGTTGGCGGCAGCCCTGCTTGTGCAGCCTGTTTCTTTAAGAACCTGGGCCGACGAGGCGATAGAAGAGACGCGGCAGGAAGAAACGGTCGCCCCGGAGGAAGACCCCACCGAGGCGACGGAAGAAGCAACAGAAGCAACCGAAGAAACAGAAAAAACCGAAGAGACGGAGCCTGCCGCGGAGGAGACCCTGCCGGAAGAGACCCCGGAGGAGCCGGAAGCCGCTATTGAAGAAACAGAGGATGGCCGTTTCTTCCCGGACTACACCCTGGAGGAATACGCCGATGTGATATACGGCGACGGCACCATCCGGAACAACGGGTGCAGCGTGTGCTGCATGGCCGTGGCCGCTACCTACCTGACAGGCCACCAGTATTACCCCGACGAGCTGGCAAAATGGTTTGGAAGCAAGGCGAACAACAATGTGGACCGCCTGCGCTATATGGCCGAGGCCCTGGGCTTGCCCATGACGGAGGCGGAAAACTACGATTTTGTCAAGCAGGCCCTGCGGGAGGGAAAAATCGTTATCCAGCTGATGAACGGCAAATCCCTGTTTACCAACCTCCAGCATTTCATTCTCCTGAAGGGCTTCACCGAGGAGGGGAAGATCATGATCTATGACCCCTCCGGTACAAACCGGACCAGCTGGCGGCTGGCCCAGGGCTTCAAGAGCGGCTTTTCCACGGAGGAGCTATGCTGGGGCTATGACGGCGCGTTCATTCTGGACCCCGCCGCCATGCCGGAGGACCCCTTCGTCTATGAGGAACCCGTCCGGGAATATGTGGAGCCCCGCTATGGCTCCCTGAAGCTGACGGACGCGGAAACCAAGCTCCTGGCCAGGCTGATCTATGTGGAGGCCCGGGGCGAATGCGAGGACGGCCAGCAGGCCATTGCCGAGGTCGTTCTGAATCGTTTTGCCTCCGGCCTGTTCGGAGACTCTGTTTCCGCAATGATCAACGACGAGAGCCAGTTTGTCCCCCAGAAGCTCCTGAAGGACGCCAAACCGGGACAGGCGCAGTACGAAGCCATCGACCGGGCGCTGTACGGTCCCTATGTGCTCCCCAAAGAGGTCATGTTCTATGGCCGCGTCCGCACCACGGACAGCGTATGGGGAACCATCGGCGCGCATATCTTCTGCTACCCCTGGGGGTATTCAGAAGAAACCAACTAACCCAACGAAAGCCGGATCATCCCACGCTGCTCAGGATTCCCCCTCTGAGTTTTGCCCAGCGACGGATGGCCGGTTTTTGTGCCAATGAGGTGGAATATGAAAAAAAAGAAAACCGCGAACCTGATTATGGTTCTGATTATCGCCGCCATCGCCATTGCCGGTGCGGTGGCTGCGTTTATGCTGAAAAGCAGTACCGGCGATGGTCTGGGCAGCCAGTATCAAATCCGGGAGCTGAAGGACAACGCTGTCATCACCCCCGGTCAGGAGGATCATGTCTGCACAATCACCATCGTCTGCGACACCATTCTGGACAACACCAATAATCTGAACGAGGAAAAGGCACCCTTCGTCCCCAGAAACGGAACGATCCTACCCAAGACAAAGGTCAGCTTTGCGGAGGGGGATACGGTGTTCGAGGTGCTGAACAAGGTCTGCGAGGCAGCGAACATCCAGATCGAATACAGCTGGACGCCCATGTACGACAGCTACTATATCGAGGGCATCAACCATCTGTACGAGTTCGACGTGGGTCCGGAATCCGGCTGGATGTACAAGGTGGATGAATGGTTCCCCAACTACGGCTGCTCCGCCTACAAGCTGCAGGACGGTCAGTATATCGTCTGGTGCTATACCTGCAACGGCTACGGCGCGGACGTAGGCGAAGTCTGGATGGGTTGAACGGGTACATACACCCCAAAGAAAACACGGAGGCAGCAACATGAAAAAATCTCGCATTGCCACGCTCCTGATATTTCTGCTGGTTATCCCGGCCACGCTGTACTTTGGTCTTCGGCTGACTGGCAGAACTTACTATCTGATCAGCACTTTGGTCATTATTGAAATTATCATCCCGTTTCTGCTCGCATTTGAAAGCCGCAGACCACAGGCGCGGGAGCTGGTGGTCATTGCCGTGCTCTCGGCTCTGGCCGTGGCCGCGCGGGTGGCCATACCGATTCCGAATTTTAAGGTGATCTTTGCTATCATCATGCTCTCCGGCATTGCCTTTGGCCCGGAAACGGGCTTTCTGGTGGGTGCGGTATCTGCCTTTGCCAGCAACTTCTTTTATGGGCAGGGAGCCTATACCCCATGGCAGATGTTCGCCTACGGCGCGGGGGGAATGCTGGCGGGCTTCCTGTTCGCCAAGGGCAGGCTGCCGCAAAAGCGCTGGGTCATGGCCGTGTTCGGCTTTCTGGCCTGTGTTCTTTTCATCGGCCCGCTGCTGGATACCTGCACGGTGTTTCTGACCCTGCCTGTTATCAACGCTCAAACGGCATGGCCGCTTTACATCTCCGGCTTCCCGGTGAATATCAGCCAAGGTGTCTGCACGGCTCTGACCATGGTGCTGTTTGGCCCCGCACTGCTGGAAAAGCTGGATCGGGTGAAGCTGCAATACGGCATGACGGAGGACAACGATGGGGTTTGAAGCCTGCCATCCGGCTGTGAATTTCATCTTTTTTGCCGCCGCTATCTATGGGACTGTGAGTTTTAAGCACCCGGTATTTCTGGCCGCTGCGTATGTCTGCGCTTTTGTCTACAGCGTCAAACGCTGCGGCAAACGGGCGGTGGCCTTCAACCTGTGCCTGTTGCCGCTGATTCTGGTATTCGCGCTGTACTACAGCTCTTATCACCATTTCGGTGTCACCGTGCTGAGACAGAACTTCATCGGCAACAACCTGACGGTGGAAAGCTTCGTCTACGGTCTGGTCATCGGCTTGCGGTTTGCAACGCTGTGCATGTGGCTGGAAGCCATATTCCGCGTGGTGACTTCGGACAAGGTGGTGTACCTCTTTGGCAGGATCAGCCCACGGCTGTCGCTTTTTCTCACGATCCTGCTGCGGTTCATTCCCAGAGTTGGCCGGGAGGCAAAGAAAATCAACCTCGCTCAAAAGGGTATTGGCCGGGGCAGCAATCAAGGGAATGTAGTCCAAAGATTCATCAACTGCCTGCGGATATACTCCATGCTGATAGTGTGAAAGTAAGTACTGGACCAGCACAGAGGAAAAAGGGCGCACAAAAGCGTCCCTGCAAACAGACCGTTTTGCAAGGGTCAAAGCGTATTCGACCAGAGCTAAGCAACAGATAATCCCTGCTTTTCAAGGAAGCGTGTGGCCTGTTTAATCGCCTTAGCAAGCTGCTGCTCCTTCAAATGTTCCGGCATAT
>DJNI01000010.1 GCA_002436765.1 Clostridiales bacterium UBA6468 | reverse complement strand
ACAAGCTCCCTGCTTGGCAGCTCTTTGGCGGTTCTGCGGCCATTGGGGCGGCTGTTCGGAATGCCGGAGGGGGCGGAATCCCTGCTGATCCCGGCGCTTCTGGGCGGGTATCCCGTGGGGGCGCAGAACGTCGCCGCCGCTTTCCGCAGCGGACAGCTGACAAAGCCGGATGCGGAACGTCTGCTATCCTTTTGCAGCAACGCGGGGCCTGCGTTCCTGTTCGGCATGGCGGCGGCCATGTTCCCCCGCCGGTGGATGGCCTGGGCGCTGTGGGGTATTCATATCGCGGGCGCGCTTTTCGCGGCGCTGCTGACTCCGGGGAAACCCGCCGCCCCCGTCAGGCTGACGAAGACAAGTCCCCATTCCCCCGCTTCCGCCCTGAACACCGGGATTCGGGTCATGGCTACGGTATGCGGCTGGGTGGTGCTTTTCCGGGTTCTGCTGGCGTTTCTGAAACGGTGGATCTTCTGGATCCTCCCGACGGCGGTGCAGGTCGCGCTCACGGGAATCCTGGAGCTTTCCAACGGCTGCTGTGAGCTGCTGGCCGTCGCGGATGTTTCCGCCCGGTTCTGCATCTGTTCGGGCATTCTGGCTTTCGGCGGCCTGTGCGTCACCATGCAGACCCTGTCCGTCACGGCGGGGCTTTCCATGAAGCCGTACTTTCTTGGGAAGCTGCTGCAAACGCTTTTTTCCCTCGCCCTTGCCGCGCTGATGGCCTACGGCGTCTGGCTTCCCTTCGGGGTGCTTTCCGTCGGGGCGCTGGTGGTAAAGCTTCAAAAAAGGGGTAGCTTTTCCGGAGTGTTTGGTGTATAATACAAAAATAAACATGGGGAGGATACCGCCATGCTGTTTCGCAAAAAGATAGAACGCTCCTGCGCCTACTGCGCAAACGGCGCCCATCTGGGCGACGGGCAGATTCTGTGCGCCAAAAAGGGACTGAAAACGGTGGACGACCAGTGCCGCAAATTCAAGTATGACCCCTGCAAGCGCATCCCGGCCAAGCCCAAGGCTGTGGATTTTTCCAAGTACGACAACGAAGACTTTTCCCTGTAGTAAGGCATACTAAGGACGAAAGGGGCTGGTTTCTATGACGAAGGAACAGATCATGCAGGAAGCGGCGGCGCTTCAGGAGGAGATCAAAGCCCATCGTCTGTGGCTTCACACCCATGCGGAAACCGGATTTGACCTGACGGAAACGAAGCCTTACGTAAAATCCGCGCTTGCGGAGATGGGCTATGCCGTTCAGGAAAGCGGGAAAGCGGGTCTTGTCACCACCGTCGGCAAGCCCGGCGGGAAAGTTCTGCTGCTTCGGGCGGATATGGACGCCCTGCCCATTGCCGAGGAAGCCGACGTGGACTTTGTCTGCAAAAACGGGCGGATGCACGCCTGCGGCCACGATATGCACACCGCCATGCTGCTGGGCGCGGCGAAAATCCTGAAAGCCCATGAGTCCGAGCTGGACGGCATGGTCAAGCTCATGTTCCAGCCTGCGGAGGAAATTTTTGAGGGCAGCAAGGACATGATCGCCTCCGGGGTGCTGGAAAACCCCAGACCCGACGCCGCCCTGATGATCCATGTGGCGGCGGGGATGCCGCTTCCCGCCGGGACGGTGGTTGTCTCCGCCCCCGGCGTCAGCGCCCCGGCGGCAGATTACTTTACCATCCGGGTGCATGGCAAGGGCTGTCACGGCTCAGCGCCCCAGAACGGCATTGATCCTCTGACGGCGGCGGCGCATATTCTCGTCGCCCTTCAGGAAATACACGCCCGGGAGCTGTCTGCTTCCGACGAGGCAGTCCTGACCATCGGCACCTTCCATGCGGGCGAAGCGGGCAATGTCATCCCCGACACGGCGACCATGGGCGGCACCATCCGCACCTACGACGAAAAGACCCGCGCCTATCTGAAAAAGCGCATGACCGCCATCGCGAAAAACGTGGCGGAAGCCTTCCGTGCCAGCGCCGAGGTCAGCTTCGGCAGCGGATGTCCAACCCTTGTCAACGATGGGGCGCTTTCGGAGAAAGTCACGGGGTATCTCAAAGACCTTCTGGGTGCAGACCGCGCGTTCACCACGGCGGAGCTCAGCGGCGGAAAGCCTGCCCGGGGCGGCGGCTCGGAGGACTTTGCCTATGTCAGTCATGAAGTCCCGTCTCTGATGCTGGCGCTGGCGGCGGGCGAACCGTCCAAGGGCTATGTTTACCCCCAGCACCACCCGAAGGTAAAGTTTGACGAAAGCGTCCTCTCCACAGGCGCGGCCGTGTTTGTGGACTGCGCCATGCGGTATCTGAAAGAATGATCGGAGGAGAAAGCCATGGAGGAACAAACCCGCGTCCTGGAATACAAATGCCCATGCTGCAACGCCGGTCTGCACTTTGGGCCGAACACCCAGAAGCTGACCTGCGAGTACTGCGGCAACACCTTTGACATCGACACCGTCCGGGCGTTCAACGAAAGCCGGAAGCCCCAGGGCTGCGAGGAATTTCAGTGGGAGTCGGAACAGACGAAGCCGTTCAGCGAGGAGGAAGAAAGCACCCTGCGCGCCTTTCAGTGTCCCTCCTGCGGCGGAGAAATTCTCTGCGACGAGAACACGGCGGCTTCCTTCTGTCCCTACTGCGAAAATCCCACCATCCTGCCCGCCCGCCTCAGCGGCGGCCTGAAGCCCGACGGTGTCATCCCCTTCCAGAAAAGCAAGGAGGACGCCAAGGCCGCGTTCCTCCGCCTGTGCAAGGGCAAGCCCCTTCTTCCCAAGGGCTTTACCTCGGAGCAGCGGCTGGAGAAGATCACCGGAATGTACGTCCCCTTCTGGCTGTATGACTGCGCCGCAGATTTCAGCGGCAGCTACAGAGCCACGCGGGTACATACCTGGTCGGATTCCAAATATGAATACACCAAAACCGACCATTTCCTGCTGAGGCGGGACGCGGCGGCAGATTTTACAGGCATTCCCATGGACGGCTCCAGCAAGATGGAGGACGCCTTCATGGAGTCCATCGAGCCCTTTGATTACGGACAGCTCAAATCCTTCGATATGGCATATCTCACGGGATATCTTGCCGACAAGTACGACGTCCCCTCGGAAAACGGCGAGCAGCGGGTTCGCCAGCGGGTGGACGCCGCCATGGATGACCGACTGCAAAGCACCTTTGTGGGCTATTCCTCGGTGGTTCCCACCTCCCGGCAGCTGAATGTCCGGCATAACAAGGCGCGGTATGTATTCTTTCCCGTGTGGATCCTGAACACGAAGTACAGAGACAAAATCTACACCTTCGCCATGAACGGCCAGACCGGCAAAATGACCGGTGCGTTCCCCATCTGCCCCAAGAAGACCGCCGCATGGTTTGCCGGAATCGCCGCCGGTGCCGCGCTGCTTGCGTCGCTGGTGCAGCTTCTGATGCTTTAAGGAGGGTGACAGCGTGAAACACAAACTGATTTGCCTGATCCTGTGCCTGCTGCTTCTCCCCTCTCTGTTCCTGAGCGCTTCCGCAGAGCAGCAATATGTCATCGACAACGCCGATCTCATGTCCTCCTCCGAGGAAGCGGCGCTGGAAGAAAAGGTGCTGTCGCTCCGGGAAGAATACGCAGTGGACGTGGTCATCCTGACGGTGGACAGCCTGGACGGACAGCGCCCCCAGGACTACGCCGATGATTACTACGATCACAACGGCTATGCGGATGACGGCCTGCTGTTCCTCCTGTCCATGGAAGCGCGGGACTGGTACATTTCCACCAAGGGGAGCGCCATCTACGCCCTGACGGACTATGGCATCCAGCAGGTGGGCGAAACCGCCCTTCCGTATCTGAAAAACGGCGATTATTATGGTGCCTTCGACACGTTTCTGGATGCTCTGCCCACCTATTTTTCCGCTTACAGTGATGGGGCACCCATTGACGGGTATGCGGATACCTCAGGCGATTATTACCACGGCGATCAGGAAGACGTCGTCTATTATGAAGACCAGCCCCGGCGCGTCAATATTTTAATTTCCATTGCCATCGGCGCGGTCATTGGCGGGATCACCGTCCTCATCATGCGCGCCGCTATGAACACCAAGCGCCCCCAGCGCAGCGCGGGCAGCTACCTGAACGACAGCTCCTACCACCTGCGCACCGATCAGGATCTGTTCCTGTACAGCAACGTCACCAAAACCCGCATCCAGCAGGAAAGCAGCAGCTCCGGCGGTGGCGGCAGCTCCGTCCATACGTCCTCCAGCGGTAGCAGCCACGGCGGCGGCGGTGGAAAGTTTTGATATCAAAAAATTTTCACATAAGGAGAAAGCATTATGGGTCTGATCAAAGCAGCATTGGGATCGGTGGGCGGCGTCCTGGCCGATCAGTGGAAGGAGTATTTTTACTGTGACAGCATGGCGTCCAACGTCCTTGTCACCAAGGGCAAAAAGCGCACCTCCTCCCGCAGCGGCAACACCAAAGGCTCTGACAATATCATTTCCGACGGCTCTGTCATCGCCGTCAACGAGGGGCAGTGCATGATGATCGTGGAGCAGGGCAGGATCGTGGAATTCGCCGCCGAGGCCGGCGAATACACCTGGAATGCCTCCAGCGAGCCTACCATTTTCCGGGGCGGTCTGGAGGGTCTGGAGAGCAGCTGGGAAACCCTCAAGCGCCGCTTCACCTTCGGCGGAGACACCGCCAAGGATCAGCGGGTGTATTTCTTCAACCTGAAGGAGCTGGTGGGCAACAAGTACGGCACTCCCGCCCCCATTCCCTTCCGGGTCGTGGACAACAACATCGGCCTCGACATGGACGTTTCCATCCGCTGCAACGGTGAGTATTCCTACAGAATCGCCGACCCCATGCTGTTCTATAAAAACGTATGCGGCAACGTATCTCAGGACTACACCCGCGACCAGCTGGACAGCCAGCTGAAATCCGAGTTCCTCACCGCCTTACAGCCCGCGTTCGCCCGTATCTCCGCGCTGGGCATCCGGTATTCCGCTCTGCCCGGCCACACCATGGAGCTGGCGCAGGCCATGAACGAGGTTCTGTCCAGCAAGTGGGGTGCGATTCGTGGACTGGCTATCGTCTCTGTGGGCATCAATTCCGTGACCGCCTCCGCCGAGGACGAGGCCACCATCAAGGAGCTGCAAAAATCCGCCGTTTTCCGCAACACCAATATGGCGGCGGCGCACATGGTGCAGGCGCAGGCCGAAGCGATGAAGACCGCCGCCGGGAACAAGAACGGCGCGATGATGGGCTTCATGGGCATGAATATGGCGCAGTCCGCCGGTGGTTTCAATGCCAATTCTCTGTTCCAGATGGGTCAGCAGCAGCCCACTGCTTCCACTCCTGCCGTCCCCGCTACACCCGCAGCCGGTGCAAACACCTGGAAGTGCTCCTGCGGCGCGGTAAATACCGGCAAATTCTGCGCAGAGTGCGGCGCTTCCAAGCCCGCCGACGGCTGGGTCTGCTCCTGCGGTGCGGTCAACAGGGGCAGGTTCTGCTCCGAATGCGGCGCGAAGAAGCCCGCTTCCGAGCCGCTGTACCGCTGCGACAAGTGCGGCTGGGAGCCGGAAGACCCCAAGCATCCGCCCAAATTCTGCCCCGAGTGCGGCGACAGGTTCGACGACGAGGACATCCGATAATTCATCATCCCGCGCGGAATGCGCAATCAAAATCATGAAATAACGAGGTAATTGTTTGCTGAATCGTAATCAAATGGATATTGTGATCTGACCGGGAGGTTGGCAGTCACAATTCCGCGAACCTCCCAAAAGAATTTTCAACAAATACTTTTAGGAGGAATTTCCCCAATGAACCGGGAAAACAAAAGAAAACAGTACGAAAAAGGCTATTATAAAACCCACCCCTGTGACGAAAGCTTCACCTGCCGGAACTGCGGCTATCCCGTCGTCCCGGCAGGCGCGGGGAGCGACCATCGGAACCATTGTCCCAACTGTCTGTGTTCCGTGCATTTGGACATTGAGCCGGGCGACCGGGAATCGGACTGCGGCGGGCTGATGGAGCCGGTGGCGGTGTGGGTTCGGAAAAACGGCGAATGGGCGATCATCCATCGCTGCCGCCGGTGCGGCGCGCTCAGCTCCAACCGGGTCGCGGCGGACGATAACCCCGTCAAGCTCATGTCCATCGCCATGATGCCCATCGGCCATCCGCCCTTCCCCATCGAGCGGATGGCGGAGATCACCGAAAAGCTGGAATAGCACACAGTTGCCCCCGGCCAATGGCCGGGGGCAAACTTTATCCTATTTTTTCATACCCGCCGGGTGGTCAAACTGTGGGCAAGGGCGATAATATATTCCGTATCTTCAAACGCGGAGAGTGCGGAAATGGCGAAATCCGTGTATTTTTTCACCAGTTCTTCGCACTTTTCCAGGCCATACAGGCGGACGAAGGTGTTCTTCTCCCCGTCCATGCCGGTGGCTTTTCCCAGCTCCGACTGGGTGCCGATGACGTCCAGCATATCGTCCCGAATCTGGAACGCAAGCCCCAGCCCCGCCGCAAACTGGCAGGCGGCATTGAACTGCTCGTCCGACGCGTTGCCGGCAATCGCGCCCAAGGCACAGGCGGCGTTGATCAGCGCGCCGGTCTTCCGGGACTGAATGTCCAGAACCTCCTGTTCGCTCAGCTCCCGCTCCTGACTCATGATGTCCAGCACCTGACCGCCCACCATGCCGGGGGAACCGGCGCACTCCGCCAGCAGCCCGACAGCCGTAGCCATGTCCTCCGGCTTTGCGAGTCTGGCCTTGGACGCGACCATAAAGGCGTCTGTCAGCAGGGCGTCCCCCGCCAGAACGGCCATTCCCTCGCCGAAAACCTTGTGGTTTGTCAGCCGCCCCCGGCGGTAGTCATCGTTGTCCATGCAGGGCAGATCGTCGTGGATCAGGCTGTATGTATGAATCATTTCCACGGCGGCGGCGAAGGGCGCGGCGTCCTTCCAGTCCCGGCCGCACAGGCGGCAGAACTCAAAGGCAAAAATCGGTCGCAGGCGCTTGCCCCCTGCCAGCAAACTGTATTCCATGGCCTTGTAGAGGTCTTTCTGGGGTGCGTCGTGGAACTGGCCATAAAATTCCTTCAGAAAGCTTTCCACATACTCCCGGTATTCCCGGCTTCTGGCTTCATGGCTCATCCTGGAAGTCCTCCTCCACGGGGCTGCCGTCCGGGGCAGTCATGATCTTCTTCACCTGAAGCTGGGCGTCGTCCAGCAGCTTCTGGCAGCTTCGCACCAGCTCGGTGCCCTCCTGAAAGAGCTTCAGAGACTCCTCCAGAGCCACGTCTCCCCGTTCCATGGCCCGAACGATCTGCTCCAGACGTGCCATGGATTCCTCAAAGGTTTTGTTCTGCGGATTCATCGCGCTTCCTCCTTTTTATCCATTACGGTTGCGGACAGTTTTCCGTCGCTCAGCAAAACGCTGATGCGCTCCCCCAGCTCCACCTGCCGGACGGAGCGGAGCACCTCCCCCGCTTCCGTCTGCGCCATGGAGTAACCCCGGGTCAGAACCTTCAGGGGACTCATGGCGTCCAGCTTGGAAACGGCGGCAATGTAGCGTTGATTTTTCCGGGTGATGCTCTGGTTCTGCGCCGCGATCAGACGGTTTTTCAGCAGCTCCAGATTTTTCTCCCGCTGCTCGATGTACCCCGTGGGGCTGCGCAGCGCGGGGGACTGGGACAGCACGTTCAGATGCTGCCGTGCTGCCTTCAACTGGCGGCTCAGGGCGGACGCCATGGCGCTGGACATGGCGTCCAGATTCTGCCGAAGAGCGTCCTGATCCGGCACGGCAAGCTCCGCCGCGTTGGACGGCGTGGACGCGCGGGCATCGGCGACAAAGTCGGCGATCGTCACGTCCGGCTCGTGCCCGACGGCGGAAATGACCGGGATCTCGGAATCATAAATGGCACGAGCCACGCGCTCGTCGTTGAAGG
>DJNI01000021.1 GCA_002436765.1 Clostridiales bacterium UBA6468 | reverse complement strand
CGCTCACAGTCGCAGACGATTTGTTCAGAGTTTCCTTTATTTATTATTTTTGTATTTTCATCAGGGCGTCCAGCAGATTCTGTAAATCTTCCTGCCCATAGAATTCCAGCTCAAAGCGCCCCTTGCGCTTGCCGTTGACGATCCTGACGCCCCGGCCAAGGTGCTTGCTCAGGGATTTTTCACATTCGGCCACGTAGTCCACCGCGAAAACTTCCTTTTTCTGGGGTGCAGGCTCCTTGCTCATGTTCTTGCACAGCAGCTCCGCCTGACGGACGGACAGACCCAGGGCGACGATCTTCTGGGCGGCCTCCTGCTGCTTCTTCTCGGATTTCAGCTGCAAAATTGCCCGGGCGTGACCGGCGGACAGCTCGCCCTTCCGGACGCGCTCCTGCACCTCGGAACACAGTCCCAGCAGCCGCAGAGCATTCGCCACGGCGGGGCGTGACTTCCCTACCCGACCGGCGGCCTCCTCCTGGGTCAGACCGTACTCGTTCATCAGCGTCTGATACCCCAGCGCTTCTTCCAGGGGGTTTAAGTCCTGACGCTGCAAATTCTCGATCAGCGCCAGCTCCATGGCCTTCTTGTCGTCGGCCTCAATAATGACCGCAGGCACGTCGCTTAAGTTCGCCATCCGGGCGGCACGCCAGCGCCGCTCACCGGCGATGATCTGATAGTAGCCGTTGGGCATTTCCCGCACCGTCAGGGGCTGAATGATGCCGTGGACGGTGATGGAGTCCGCCAGCGCCTGCAATTCTTCTTCATCGAAGTCCTGCCGGGGCTGATCGGGGTTGGGTTCTACCTTGTAGATCGGCAGCAGCTGGTACGCGCTTTTTTCCAGGGGTTCTTCACTGAAATCCCCCAGAAGCGCACCTAAGCCCTTGCCCAGTCCTTTCTGTGATGCCATCCTTGCTCCTTTCTCTTCTTTCACAGCTTTTGCTGAATTTCCTTTGCCATTGCCCGGTAGGCGGCGGCTCCCCGGCTGAACCGGTCGTAGGCGGTGATGGGAACGCCGTGGCTGGGCGCTTCTGCCAGCCGGATGTTCCGGGGAATGACCGTGGAGAATACCTTCCCGGGAAAATGCCGCCGAACCTCCTGGGAAACCTGTGCCGAGAAATTCGTCCGCCCGTCGAACATGGTCAGCGCCACGCCGAAGACCTCCAGCCGGGGATTCATCCGGCGCTTCACCGTGCGCAGCGTGGCCATCAGGTCACTGAGACCTTCCAGCGCAAAGTATTCGCACTGCACCGGTACCAGAATCCCGTCCGCCGCGCACAGGGCGTTCAGCGTCAGCAGCTCCAGGGACGGCGGGCAGTCCACGAAGATCAGATCGTAGCGCTCTTTAATTCCGTTCAGTGCCATGTCCAGCTGCCGCTCCCGGTGCTGGGCGGAGATCAGCTCCACGGTGGCGCCCGCCAGATCGGACGCGGACGGCAGCACGTCTCCGTAGGGCGTGGAGACAATGGCGTCCGCCGCCGGAACATTGTTGATGAGCACGTCGTAGACAGAGTATTTGCACTTGCGCTTGTCCAGCCCCAGACCGGAGGTGGCGTTTGCCTGAGGGTCAAAGTCGCACAGAAGAACGCGCAGTCCCAGATCGTGCAGTGCGGCGGTCAGATTCACGGCAGTGGTGGTTTTTCCCACGCCGCCCTTCTGATTCACCACGGCAATTATTTTCCCCATGTTTTATCCTCTATCTTTCTGATATGTCTGAATGTTTCACGTGAAACATCAGCTTCCCTCGGTGGCCGTGGAAGCGGGGACGGCGGAGTAATTCTGCCCCGGCAGTAGACGGCTTGCACTCATGTACCGGAACGTGACGACGGAAAGAACGATCAGCAGCACCACGCAGAGAGTTAAAAGGGCAGACAGCACCCGGATACGAACCCTCAGCGCTTTCAGCTGCTCCTCCGCCGCGGCCTTACGGCGGCGGGGATGGACCTTTCTGGAAACGGCGTCGCCTCCATGGGACGGAAGCAGCACAGGGGTACCGGGCTTGACCGGGTACTTTGCCATCTGCAAAAGACAGTCATGGCAGAAGACCTGACCCTCCTCTATTTCACGACCGCACCTCAGACAATTCAAACGTCTCACCCCCAAATAAGCAATATGGATATTGTACACCACATTTCCCCGTTCGTAAAGAGGAAAGTAAAGAAATTGAAAATGTTTTTGGACAAAGAGTCGTCAGGCACAAATGACCGAAAAAAGCCTCCGGAGAAGAACTCCGGAGGCGGATGGTCGAATTGATTATTTTGCGTATTCCACGGCCTTGGTCTCCCGGATGACGTTGACCTTGATCTGTCCGGGATATTCCAGCTCGGACTCGATCTTCTTGGCAACGTCCCGCGCCAGGAGGATCATATTGTCCTCGGACACAACCTCGGGCTTGACCATGATCCGCACTTCCCTGCCGGCCTGGATGGCGTAAGCCTTTTCGACGCCGGGGTAAGAACCGGTCAGCTCTTCCAGCTTTTGCAGGCGGCGGATATAGTTCTCCACGTTCTCGCGCCGCGCACCGGGACGGGCGGCGGAAATGGCATCGGCAGCCTGTACCAGAACCGCAATGACGGTCTTGGGCTCCACGTCGCCGTGGTGGGCTTCGATGGCGTTGACGATGACGGGATTTTCCTTGTACTTCCGGGCAAGATCGGCGCCCAGCTGCACATGGCTGCCCTCCACCTCGTGGTCGATGGACTTGCCCAGATCGTGGAGCAGGCCGGCGCGCTTCGCCATGGCCACGTCCACGCCAAGCTCCGCGGCCATCAGACCGGCGATATGGGCAACCTCAATGGAGTGGTTCAGGACGTTCTGGCCGTAAGAGGTACGGTACTTCTGACGACCCAGGATCTTCACCAGCTCGGGGTTCAGATTGTGAACGCCGGTCTCGTAGCAGGCGCGTTCGCCCTCCTCGCGGATGGTGCGGTCAACTTCCTTGCGCGCCTTTTCCACCATGTCCTCAATGCGGGTGGGATGAATGCGTCCGTCCACAATGAGCTTCTCCAGCGCCAGCCGGGCAATCTCCCGCCGGACGGGGTCAAAGCTGGAAACGGTGATGGTTTCGGGGGTATCGTCGATGATCAGGTCAACGCCGGTGATGGTCTCCAGCGTGCGGATGTTCCGGCCCTCCCGGCCGATGATGCGGCCCTTCATCTCGTCGTTGGGCAGCGTGACCACGGAAACGGTCAGCTCGGCGGCGTGATCGGCGGCGCAGCGCTGGATGGCAGTGGCGATGATCTCGCGGCCCTTTTCCTCGGCCTCGTCCTTCAGCTGCGACTCGATCTCCTTGATCTTCATGGCGGCCTCGTGACGAACCTCGTCCTCAATGCTGTGAAGCAGAACGTCCTTTGCCTGATCCTGTGTCAGACCGGAGATCTTTTCCAGCTCCGTCAGCTGCTGCTGCTTGAGCTGATCGGCCTGTGCCTGTGTGTCGGAGACCTTCTGGAGCCGTTTGTTAAGCTCCTCCTCCTTGCGCTCAAAGGCTTCGGTCTTCTTGTCAAGAGTGGATTCCTTCTGTTCCAGACGACGCTCCTGCTTGCTCAGCTCGGCGCGGCGCTCTTTGACTTCCTTGTCGTGTTCTGTGCGAGATTTATGGATTTCGTCCTTGGCTTCCAGAAGCATTTCCTTCTTACGGTTTTCACCGGAACGGATAGCCTCGTTGATCAGGCGGGTAGCCTCTGCCTCGGCAGAGCCGATCTCCCGCTCAGCGACCTTCTTGCGGTACCCGATGCCAAGGCCGAAGCCGACACCCAGTCCCACCAGAACACCAATGGCGATAATGAGAAAATGATACCATTCCATAAATTTGCAGCACACCTCCTTCTTAAAAAATAGGCGCAGAAGGGGTGGCGCATTGATCCCCATGTGAAATTAAGCATAACAGCCAGCCGGAAACACCGGCCGGCGATTTTCTGTGCAAAATCAGACGCCATGAGGCGCAAACGCATACCCCGGCTCCACCGCCGGTTATCAATGAAACGCAGCGCCCGGAAAAAGGCGCAGCGTACACCATACCGAATCTATTCTACTAGCATTGGGAGGGAATGTCAAGGATAAAAAGGAAAATAAACGGAACAAATTCCCGCACAAACCGATTTCTCGGGGCAGGGCAGGTAAAACAGGCCGAAAAAAAGAAAAATCAAGCGGATTGACATTGCCCTGCGTTCGTGCTAAGATAACCCGGAAAGCCGGGTGCGAAGCGGAAAGCATCCGTACCCGGCGAAAATAAGCGGGCATGATGGAATTGGCAGACATGCGAGATTTAGGTTCTCGTACAGAGATGTGTTGGGGTTCGAGTCCCCATGCCCGCACCAAGAACAGGGATACCCCGGTGGGGTGTCCCTGTTTTTATGTCCCGGTCAGGACTCGAACCCGTCTGAATGCAATGGTTCAGTGAACCATTGCCAAACGCCGGCTGGACGGCGTTTGCTCTTTAACGTAATCGAGTCCCCATGATCGCACCATGACGAGTGCTCTTATAGGATCTGATCCTCTGAGAACACTCGTCATTTTTAT
>DJNI01000100.1:464-2571 GCA_002436765.1 Clostridiales bacterium UBA6468 | reverse complement strand
AAAATCTCTCGCTCACAGCTCTTGTCGATTTAATCAGAGCTTCCCTAATTTTTCTCTTGCGGTTTCGACAAAAAAGTGGTATGCTAGGAGGGCAAAATGACCAAATACATCGACGGCCTGAATCGAATCGTCTGGGGTGCGCCCGCGCTGGTGCTGATCGTTGGCGTGGGGCTTTATTTAAGCCTGCGGCTTCGGTTCGTCCAGCTGACGCTGTTCCCCAGAGCTTGGAAGCGATTTCTTTCCATGCTCCGCCCGGGACGGAAAAGCGAGGACGGGGTCACGCCCTTTCAGGCGCTGTGTACCGCGCTGGCGGCGACCGTGGGGACGGGAAATATCGTCGGTGTTGCCGGTGCCATCTGTCTCGGCGGGCCGGGGGCCATTTTCTGGATGTGGATCTGCGGCGTCCTCGGCATGGTCACGAAGTATGCGGAGGTCACGCTGGCGCTTCGATACCGGGTGAAAACCCTGGCAGGATGGATCGGCGGCCCCATGTATGTGATTACCCAGGGCCTGGGGTCGAAATTCAAGCCTATGGCCGTCGCTTACTGCATGTTCGGCGTTGTCGCGGCCTTCGGCGTGGGAAACGCCACCCAGATCAACGCCGTGATCTCCGGCGTCAATGACGTCGTGATCCGCTTCGGCGGGGAACAGACCGGTCTCGGCAATCTGGTGATGGGGCTGATTCTGGCCGCATTGGTGGGCGCAATGCTCCTTGGGGGCGCGAGACGTATTGGCATCGTTGCCGAGCGGCTGGTGCCGTTCATCTCCGCTGTGTATATCCTGCTCTGCGCGGTGGTGCTGGTTCTGCGCTGGCGGGAGGTTCCGGCGGCGTTCGCGTCGATTGCGGCGGGGGCGTTTTCTCCCCGGGCGGCGACGGGCGGCGCTTTGGGTTCTGCCTATCAGACGCTCCGCGTCGGGTGCAGCCGTGGGGTGTTTACCAATGAGGCGGGCATGGGCACTGCGTCCATCGCCCACGCTTCGGCGGAGGCCTCCCACCCGGCGGAACAGGGGCTGATGGGAATTGTGGAGGTTTTCCTCGATACCATCCTCATCTGTACGCTGACGGCGCTGGTCATTCTCGTCAGCGGTGTGCCGGTTCCCTACGGCAAGGACGTTGGCGTGGAGCTGACGACGAAGGCGTTTGCCGCCGTCTACGGCGATTTTGCGCCGGTCTTCATTGCCGTGTCCCTCGTGTGCTTTGCTTTTGCCACGGTGCTGGGCTGGGGGCTGTACGGCGCGCGGTGCGCCCAGTTCCTCTTTGGCGAACGGGCATGGAAGTTTTTTGTCGCGGCGCAGATGGCCGCGGTGGTCGCCGGGGCGTGCCTGCAAACCGGCGTCGTCTGGTCGACGGCGGAGACCGTCAACGGCCTGATGGTGATTCCCAATCTGACAGCTTTGGCGATCCTCACCCCGGAGGTGGTTCGCCTTGCAAAAGAATACAGGAAGCTCTGATTCCGGCGAAGATTCGGAGGTTCCATAAGAAAATCCGGCGGAAGTACCGCCGGTGGAGGTAGTTATGCAGATATCCATCAACGCAAACCGGTGTGAACCCTCTCCCATGCGGAAATTCCATCCTTACGCCGTGGAGGCCGAGAAGAGGGGCAAGAAAATCTATCATCTGAACATCGGCCAGCCCGACCTGCCCACGCCCACGGCCTACTATGACGCCGTGCGGAGCTTTGACCGCAAGACCCTGGCCTACGCCGAGTCTCCCGGTATGCCAGTGCTCATCGACGCGGTACGGGGCTATTATCACAAGCTGGGGGTGGATCTGGCGCCCAACGACGTCCTCATCACCACCGGCGGCAGCGAGGCGCTGCTGATGACCTGTCTGAGCATCCTCGACCCCTACACCGAGGTCATCATCCCCGAGCCGTATTACCCCAACTACACCACCTTCGTCCACGCGGCGGGCGGCGTTATCCGCGCCCTGCCCACCAACCCGTGGGAGGGCTACCGCTACGCCAAACGGGAGCGCATCGAGAGCCTGATCACCAAGAACACCCGCGCCATTCTGATCACCAACCCCGGCAACCCCACGGGCGTCGTTCTCGACCAGAAGGAAATGCGGATGATCGCCGACATCGCCAAGGAGCATGACCTGTTC
>DJNI01000100.1:0-352 GCA_002436765.1 Clostridiales bacterium UBA6468 | reverse complement strand
TCCGCCTGCGGCGCGCGGGTGGGCTGCGTCGTGACCCGGAATAAAGAATTGCAGGCGGCGCTGCTGAAATTCTGCCAGTCCCGTCTGTCCGTCGCCACCATCGACCAGATCGGCGCGGCGGCGCTGTATACGGTGGATCAGGAGTTCTTCCGCCGGAGCAAGGAGGAATACCGCCGCCGCCGGGATACGGTGATCTCCAAGCTCCGCAAGATCCCCGGTGTGGTGGTGGAGGAGCCCATGGGCGCGTTCTATGTCATGGCGAGCCTGCCGGTGGACGATGCGGACAAGTTCCAGTATTGGCTGCTGGAGAACTTCGACCATCAAGGGGACACCGTCATGTTCGCCCCCGGCG
>DJNI01000070.1:16312-31091 GCA_002436765.1 Clostridiales bacterium UBA6468 | reverse complement strand
GTCGCCAGTTTTTATGCTGTCAGAATTCGTCGATTACACAGAATTTTATGGGGTCTCTGTATTGGCTGCTGGATGTTCATTATAGTGAAGATTACTGCCGTATTCAAAATAGGACGATCCAGCAGAACTTAAGGAACCTCTGAATAAATCGTCTTCGGCCGAGCAGCGGATCTTTTTCTCTATCCGTGCGGCTTCAAAAATGGGAAATACATACAGTATTCCTCCACTTTTGAAGCCTTCGGCTAAAGAAAAATCTCTCGCTGTCGGCTCTCACCGATTTATTCAGAGGTTCCTTAAATCTTCTTCGAAAGTTTTCACTCAGCTTACTGAAACAGTACAAAGCAAGAGTTTCCTCTAAGCGGGCTATGTCCAAACTTATGCTGGATTGCTTGCTGGATCCTATTCAGATTTGCACTATTTTGGAAAATTGATTTCCGTGACCCGGTCTGGGGCTGCGTTGACAATCCTTGTTTTTTATGGTATCCTATTCGTATAATACCAAAAAGGGAGAGAAAACCCAGAAAAAATGTCGTTGAAATTTCCGAAACTGAAAACAGCCAACTGTGTCGCCGCTTTTCTCAGCTCCGCCCTGCAAGCCTTCGGCATGTACAACATCCACGCCCTGTCCGGCGTGACCGAGGGCGGCGTGCTGGGGGCTACGCTGCTGTTTGACCACTGGTTCGGGCTTTCTCCCGCCGTCAGCAGCTTCGTGCTGAACATCGCCTGCTATGCGCTGGGGTGGAGGACGCTGGGCAAATCCTTCATCGCCTATTCCGCCGTCGCCGCCTGCGGCTATTCCGCCGGCTACGCCGTCTGCGAGCTGTTCCCGCCCCTGTGGCCGGGGATTGCGAATCTACCCCTTCTGGCCTCCGTGGTGGGCGCATTGTTTATCGGCGTCGGCGCGGGGCTTTGTGTCCGGGCAGGCGGCGCCACCACCGGTGACGACGCCATGGCCATGAGCCTTTCCCATCTGACGAAAATCCCCATTCAGTGGATCTATCTCACCAGCGACCTGATCGTGCTGGGGCTTTCCATGACCTACATTCCCCTGCGGCGCATCGGCTATTCCCTGCTGACGGTCATTCTTTCGGGGCAGCTGATCGGTCTGATGCAGCGCATCAAGCGCCGCCCGGAAACCGCTTGATCAGCCCTTCAGGCCTCTGGACTGCCTGTCCATATCCTCTACCACGATGTCGTAGATCTCTCCCAGAGACGCGCAGTATTCCAGCACCTTCCATGGCTCGTTCGTATGGAAATGAATTTTGATCAGGTCCTCGTCGCCCACCGCCAGCAGGCAGTCCCCTTTGAAATGCTCCACAAAATAGTCGTTGATGGCGTCCTCGTCCAGATCATGCCCCTCAATGAGCAGCTGGGTGTCGTAGCGAAATTCGGTCATAATAGATCTTCCTTTGCTTTTGTAAAATATAAGCAGATTATAGCACATTTCCCCCATGATGGGAAGGGGCTTTTTTCTGCGCGAAAATCAGGGTGTATCCGAAAACCGGCAAAATGACCGGCAGCGAGGGATTTTTGTCCTGAGCAAGCCATTTTTCCCCAGGAATACTTGCTGTAAAAACGGCGCGGCACAGGGCCAAAAGAGCTTGTGTCCGGGCGCTTTGACAGTTTTTCAGATAACCCATACGGAACCTCTGAATAAATCGTCTGCGGCTGTGAGCGGATCTTTTCCGCCCACTCTTCGGTACCGAAAACGGGGAATACACAAACTATTCCGCCGTTTTTGACACCTCGATTGGACGAAAAATCTCTCGCCTACAGTCTTTGCCGATTGAATCAGAGTTTCCCTTATTCCAGATTTCGGAACAGCTTCGACGCGAAAAATGTCGGCAAGTCCATTTCCAATCCGTCGCAGATTTTCTGGATGGTGGACACGTTGGCCGTATTGTTCCGTCCGTAGATGATGTTGCTGATCGTTGACTGGGTAAGCCCGCAGATGGAGCACAGACCGTTTATTGTCATGTTCCGCTCCTCGCAAAGCTCGAAGATCCGCAGCCGCAGTGCGTCTTTGATCGTCATGGTCCCGCCCCCCTTGTACAACAATTGACCGAATAACGCAAAATCCCCGCATTTATCTATATTGTCGCATATTTTGGCAGAAAATGGCGCCCCTTTTTTAGGAAAATGTGCATAATATTTTCATCCGCAGGTGGTTTTCCCAAGGAACGCAATTGGGGCAGCCTATGCCGGTGATTTCCGCAGACCCTTCCGCGTTTTTTCTGCGGACGCCTTATTCGCTGCCGATTTCTTCGACGACATACACGTCGGAGCCGAAATCTCCCCGGGTGCGCTGGTCGGGGGCGTAGCCCGTGCCGCGGAACAGCGGGGAAAGGACGATGCCCGCCGCCAGCGCCGCGCCGGAGGCCGTCAGCGCTTCCGGGTTTTCCGGCAGGGTGAGGTACCGGTCGGCAATCCGCAGAAGCGCGCCGTTGGGATTCACGCTGACCGGGGCGACGTGCTTGAGAAGACCCCCGAACTGCCCCACCCGGATGGCCTGGGCGAGGGACGTGACCCGGTAGTCCGTCTCCGGGTTCAGGCCCTTCACGCGAAGACGCTCGTAGCCCGGAGCGGCTTCCACCAGGCGGTGGAACACCCCCGCCAGCGTCACCTTCCCGTCCGACACCTGCCAGCCCAGCTCCGTGCGGCGGAATGTGCCGAACTGGAAAACCTCGCGGTAGCGCTTATAGAACGCGATCTGCCCCTGAATTTCTTTGATCTCCACGGGAAGCAGCGTCCTCAAGTCCAGCTCATAGCCCAAACAGCCAAAAAACGCCACATTGCCCCGGGTGTTCAGGGGCGTAGAGCGCAGCGTCTGGGCGTGGGGCGCGGCGGAGACGTGTGCGCCCACCGTGGACTGGGGATAGAGATAGGAAATGCCGTTCTGGATGGTCAGGCGCTCAATGGGGTCGGTATTGTCAGACGCCCAGATCTGGGGCGAAAAGCAGAGCATTCCCAAGTCAAACCGGTTGCCGCCGGAGGAGCAGCTTTCCAGCAGAATATCCGGCCGGGGCGCGAAGATCCGGCGAAGGACGTCGTACAGGCCCAGAACGAAATCGTGGGCTTTCGCCCCCAGCGCCACGGAGTGGCGGTTCATGTCCCACTTGACGTAGGAAATGCCGGCGCTGTCCAGAATCCGGGCGACATTTTCCACGATGTAGTCCCGTACCTCCGGCCTGGTCAGATCCAGCAGCAGCTGATTGCGCCCCAGCACCGGCTGGAAGCCGTCCGTCAGCGCCCAGTCCGGATGCGCCCGGTAAAGGTCGGAATCGGGATTTACGGATTCCGGCTCGAACCAGAGTCCGAAGGAAAGCCCCTTGTCCTTAAGGTGCCGGGACAGCCCTTCCAGCCCCTCAGGGAGCTTCTTCCGGTTCACGGTGTAATCTCCCAGACCGGCGTGATCATTGTCCCGCCCCGTGAACCAGCCGTCGTCCAGTACGAACAGCTCGCAGCCCAGCGCCTTTGCCCGGTTGGCCAGACTCAGCAGGCGGCGCTGGGTGAAGTCAAAGGTGCAGCCCTCCCAGCTGTTGTACAGCACCGGCCGGGGACGGCCGCGCCAATGGGGCGGGACGACGTGGTCGGTGACGAAGGCGTGCATATTGGCGGACAGCCCGCCAAAGCCCCTGTCCGAATGGCACAGCACCGCTTCCGGGGTCTCAAAGCATTCCCCCGGCGGCAGCTCCCGGGAAAAATTGCTGTCATTGATGCCCTGCATCACCCGGGTCAGCCCTTGGAGGGACTGCTGGGCGGCGGCGTAGTGGTTGCCGGAATAGATCAGATTGAAGCCGTAGACGGTTCCCGCGTCTTCGGTCGCCCCCGGCTCGTAGAGAAGAAAGCCGGGATTGTGGCGGTTAGAGGAAGAACCCGTGAGACTTTCGTTGACCACCTTTGACGCGCCCACAGGGGTGTCGCACCGGCGCATTTCCGCGATCCAGCCGCCGTTGAAGGCCGCCATGGTGTAGCTTCCGGGCAAATCCAGGCAGAAGCTCATGAGCTTATTCAGCCGCAATGGCTTATCTCCGGTGTTCGTCAGCACCGTCCGGCGGACGATTGCCGTTGGGAAGGCCGTGTAGAACAGGGTCAGCTCCCCGCCGGGCTGGCGCAGGGTGATCTCCAGGGTTTCCGGGGCGTCATGCGCCTGGGGAAGGCCGCAGGCCATGGGGACGCCGCCCTCATGGATTTTATAGCCGGTGCAGCGGAAATCCGCTGGCTCCCCTGCCAGCTCCAGGGGCGACTCCCGGTAGTCTCCCCGTCCGCTTCCGCTCCATTCCAGGGGCAGGGCGTCCGGGCAGCTGGCGGTATCCTTTGCATCAAGGAGAATGCCGGAACCCCAGCCCAGACCGGGGCGGCAGCTGAGGGCGAGCGCGTCCCGGGTCTTCACCGGCGCGCCGAAATGCAGATGCTCCGCAAGTCCGTAAGCATCGATTTTGAACAGGTAGGAATAGATTTCCGTCCGGATGTGGAATACGCCGTTTTCCTCGGTAATCATGGTCAGACCCGCCTTCCTTTTTCTTCCATTTTATACGCCAAGATCATCCATGTCAACGAGATTTTAGGTGACGAACGGCGGCATCTATGCTATAATGTAGTCAAATTCCAAAAAGGAGTGAACTGCATGGAGCGCAAACGGTGGTACAAGGACAAGGTGTTTTATCAGATCTGGCCGCGATCCTTCAAGGACGGCAACGGCGACGGTATGGGCGACCTGTGGGGCGTGTATGAAAAGCTGGACTACATCAAAAGTCTGGGCTGCGACGGCATCTGGTTTTCCCCCATCTACCCCTCCCCCGGGGCGGACTGCGGCTACGATATCTCCGATTACCGGGACATCGCGCCGGAATTCGGCGGCATGGAGGCCTTCCAGAAGGTGCTGGAGGGCGCCCACGCCCGGGACATGAAGATCGTTATGGATCTGGTGGTGAACCACACCAGCGACGAGCATGAATGGTTCCAGAAAAGCCGCCGGCGCATCGACCCCTACACCGACTACTACATCTGGCGTCCCGGAAAGCCCGGCGGGAAGCTCCCCAACAACTGGGATTCCTTCTTTGAGGGAAAGGCATGGACGTACGACGAGGTTCGGGGGGAATACTATCTGCACCTGTTCGCCGTGAAGCAGCCCGACCTGAACATGGATAACCCCAAGGTGCGGGAGGAAGTGAAGGGGATTCTCCGCTTCTGGCTGGACATGGGGGTGGACGGCTTCCGGGAGGACGTGATTACTTACATCTCCAAGAAAGAGGGACTGCCCGACGATCACCTGATGCCGGCCTGCAAGGGACTTCCCTGCTACGATCACGGCCCCCACATCCATGAATACCTGAGCGAATTCAAGCACGACGTGCTGGATCACTACGACTGCTTCACCCTGGCGGAAGCCCCCATGGTGACGCCCAGGCGGGCGCTGACGTACATTGATGAGAAGGACGGCCAGCTGGACATGATGATCCAGTTCCAGTGCGTCGCCGCCGACTGCCTGTTCACCGACTATCTCCCCACGAAATTCAGCCTGCGGCGGATGAAGAAGGCCTTTTCCTCCTGGCAGGAAAAGCTTCGCGGCCGGGGCTGGAACTCCCTTTACATCGAGAACCACGACCATCCCAGAATCGTTTCCCGCTACGGAAGCGAAAAATTTTGGGCGCAGAGCGCCAAGTGCCTTGCCGCCATGTACCTGTTCCAGCAGGGGACGCCCTTCATCTATCAGGGGCAGGAGATCGGCATGACCAACTGGCGGCCGGAACGCGCCGACATGTACGAGGACGTGCAGACCCGGTACACCTACGCCCACACCGCGCTGGGTAGGCCGGAGGAGGTGCGTCTGCACCGGCTGTGGCGTTCCTCCCGGGACTCCGCCCGCACGCCGGTGCAGTGGGACGACAGCGAAAACGCCGGGTTCACCACCGGGAAACCGTGGTTTTATGTCAACCCAAATTATCAGGACATCAACGTCGCCAAGCAGGAGGCCGACCCGGACTCCGTGCTGAACTTCTATCGCAAGGCCATCGCTCTGCGCAAGCGCCTTTCCTGCGTCCGGTACGGCGAGTACCGGGAGTACCAGAAGCTCTCCGGCAAGCATTATCTGTATTCCATGGACGACGGACAGCAGAAAATTCTGGTGGTCTGCTCCTTCGCAAAGAAAAACACCCCCTTCCACGCGCCAAAGGGCTTCCGCCCGGAGGAGGGGGAACTGATCCTGTGCAATTACCCCAACCCGTTGGAAGGCTGCTTGCAGCCCTACGAGTGCCGGGTGTATCTCTGGAAATAATGGCCACGGGCGGCTTCTTCGGGAGCCGCCCGAACGCTATAATTATATTTTGCTTTTCCGGCAGCGCCGTGGTATAATGGCCGCATTGATACAGCCCTGCACAGGAGGGATTTGTGTGAAAGGAATGATCTCCATGATGCTGATAGGGGCGCTTGCCCTGACATTATCCGGCTGCCATGCCCCGGCGGACGCCGCCGTGTCCGCGCAGACGCGGGAAACCGCCGTCCCGACGACAGCGGAAACCGTGCCCGCGACCATCCAGCGCCCCGAGCCGGAGGACGCCGACTTTGTCCGGGTGGGGGACTACCTCCCCGACGTGCTTCAGGAGCTGCCCTACGCCGGTACGGAGAACTTTACCGGCCATCAGATCTACGAATTTACCGAGGTGTTCCTCCGCTACGGCACGGTGAAAAAGCTTCGGGCCGTATGCGCGGAGCTGGCGGAACAGGGCCTGACGCTGAAAATCTGGGACGGCTTCCGCCCGGTGAGCGCCCAGTTCAAGCTCTGGGAGGTCTGCCCCGACGACACCTACGTGGCGAACCCCAACCGGGGTTACAGCGCCCACAGCCGTGGAAACACTGTGGACGTGACGCTGGTGGACAGCCTGGGGAACGAGCTGGAAATGCCCACGGGCTTTGACGATTTTTCCGGCAAGGCCGACCGGGACTATTCCGACGTGGAGGAAGTCCCCACGGAGCACGCCCTGCTGTTGCAGGGCACCATGGAAAAGTACGGCTTTGTTGGGTATTTCGGCGAATGGTGGCACTTTCAGGATGAAATATCCTACCCGGTGGAGGACGTTTTCGAGCCGGTGAACGCCGAGCAGTACTATGCCCGGTGCAATGAGTTCATCAACCTTCGCACCCACCCGGATACCGCCGCCGAGGTCATCGTCCGGATTCCAAAGGATGAAGAGTTTACCGTTCTGGCGCTCTGCGGAACGTTCGCGCTGGCGGAGTACGCAGGAACCTGGGGCTACGTCCACAGGGACTTCATCCAGCCCGTGGCGGTCGGTTAAAACATGGTCATTCCCCCACCGTTGGCGGGGGAACTGAAATAAAAGCGAGGGAACATTATGTCAAAAGAAACAAATCAGGACATGGGAACCGGCAGCGTTAAAAAACGGATGCTGGAGATGGCGGTTCCCGCAGTGGTCGGGCAGGTCATTAACCTGCTATATAACGTAGTTGACCGAATTTACATCGGCCACATTCCGGAGATCGGCGGCGCGGCGCTCACCGGCGTGGGGCTGTTCACCCCCATTCTGATGCTCATCACCGCCTTTGCCATGCTGGCAGGGGCGGGCGGCGCGCCCCGGGCGGCCATCGCCATGGGCAAGGGCGACAGGGACACCGCCGAGAAGATCGTCGCCAACTGCTTCACCGTGCTGCTGCTTCTGTCGGTGGTGCTGACAGGGGTATTTTACGGGACGCTTCCTCAGCTTGTCCGGCTGTTCGGCGGCAGTGACGCGACGCTGCCCTACGCCGTCCGGTACGGGCGGATTTACGTCCTTGGCAGCGTGTTCGTGCTGATCGTCATGGGCATGAACCCCTTTATCACCACCCAGGGCTTCGCCAAAACCAGTATGCTGACCACGGTCATCGGCGCGGTGATCAACATCGTCCTCGACCCCGTTTTCATTTTCGTCTTTGACATGGGCGTGGCCGGGGCGGCCATTGCCACCGTTCTGAGTCAGGCGGTGAGCGCGGTGTGGATCCTGCGGTTCCTCACGGGGCGCAAGACCATTCTGCGGCTGAAAGCCCGGAATATGCCCTTGCAGGGGAAGGTCATCCTGCCCTGTCTGGCGCTGGGGATTTCCAGCTTCGTCATGGTCTCCACGGAGAGCATTCTCTCCGTCAGCTTCACCTCCTCCCTGTCCCGGTACGGCGGCGACGTGGCCGTGGGCGCCATGACGGTGCTGACCTCCGTCAACCAGCTGATCACCATGCCCCTGCAGGGCATCTGTCAGGGCGGCCAGCCCCTCATCAGCTACAACTACGGCGCGAAAAAGTTAGAGCGGGTGAAGGAAGCCTTTTTCTGCCAGTTCTTTGTGTGCGTGGGGTATACCACCGCATTCTGGCTGCTAGTGCAGGCCTTCCCCGGCGTGTTCGCGGGCATCTTCACCAGCGACGCGGCGCTTGTGGATTACACGGCATGGGCGATCCGGATTTTCCTGGCGGGGGCGTTTTCCATTGGCTTCCAGATCAGCTGCCAACAGGCGTTCATGGCGCTGGGGCAGGCGAAGATCAGTCTTATCATGGCCTGTCTGCGGAAGCTGATTCTGCTGATACCCCTGATCTTCATTCTGCCGAACTTCTTCGCGGACAAGGCGTTCGCGGTGTTTCTGGCGGAGCCGGTGTCCGACATCCTCGCCGCCACCGTGACGACCATTACCTTCTTTACGTTCTTCCGCAAACTCCTGAAAGCGGGGAAACAGTAAAATTCACGCCGTACCCGGTTTGGGTACGGCGTGCTTGTTATTCTAGGGCATTCACGTAATTATTGCGCGAAAAAAATGACAAAATATTGAAATTCTTATTCCGTTGTGCTATATTTTTGATAGTCGGTTGGGTCGCACAGGATTATAACTTTCAGTTGTAACGGGTTATGGCAACTGCCTTGAATTGCGGGTTTGACGACATTGCGGAAATAGGGAAAGGCGGCGAATAATATGGCGGGAAACAGTAACTTAAACGATTCTGCGAGGAATAAGCAGGACGAATTCTATACACAGCTTTCACTTGTGGAAAGCGAATTAAAGCATCACAGGCACCATTTCAAGGGAAAGACGGTTCTTTGCAACTGTGATGACCCATACGAAAGCAACTTTTTCAAATATTTTGCAATGAACTTCAATGCGTTAGGCTTGAAAAAGCTGATAACGACCTGTTTTGCTGCATCACCCGTAACAGGCAGGGAGTTTCAGTATTATGTAGACGATGGCGGACAGCTTTCCTTTGTGCCGTCTGCAAGCAGCGCCCCGGTACAGGAAGAAATCGCGCGTAAACCCTACAAAGTAGAAATAACCGAGGTCACAGACGAAAACGGGGACGGACGCATTGACCTTGCAGACGTTGAATATCTTATGCGGAATAAGAAAAACACAATGACGCTTCTAGATGGTGACGGTGATTTTCGCAGTGAGGAATGCGTGGAATTGCTAAAGGAAGCCGATATTGTTGTGACTAACCCACCGTTTTCATTATTTCGCGACTATGTAGCTTTACTTATGCAGCATGATAAGCAATTTCTGATTATTGGAAACTTAAATGCCGTTAAGTACAAAGAAATTCTTCCGCTTTTCATGACAGATAGAATTTGGCTTGGCTGTAATAGTGGGCATTATTGGTTTAAGGTTCCAGACAGCTATGAAGAAAAGAGAACGGATTTCAAGATTGATGAAAGCGGTCAGAAATGGCGCAGAATGGGCAATATTTGCTGGTACACAAATCTTGATACAGAACGCCGTCACGAAGATATGACATTGTTCAGGCAATATAACCCGGTAGATTATCCGAAATACGATAACTATGACGCAATAGAAGTCGGCAAGACAGCAGATATTCCATGTGACTATTATGGTGTTATCGGTGTCCCCATTACATTTATGACAAAGCATAACCCGAAACAGTTCTCCATTGTAGGTGTGTTAAACAGCGGTAGCGCAAACAAGTACGATTTTGCCAAGGCTGTACTAAACGGCAAGCAACTTTATGCCCGTGTTTTAATACAAAGAAGGCAGGTGAACGCAGGTGAAAATTGAACTCCACGAAATCCCTGTACGAGATGTGGTAAACGGCTACATAGACAGCGCAGAAAACGGCGTTGTGGGATACGGCGGCAAGCTGAATATTCGCCCTGCCTTTCAGCGTGAGTTTATCTACAAGGACAAGCAGCGTGACGAGGTTATCCGAACCATCAACAAGCAATTCCCTCTGAACGTCATGTATTGGGTAAAGGATGACGATGGCAGCTACGAACTGCTTGACGGACAGCAACGCACGATCAGCATCTGCCAGTATGTGCAGGGCGATTTTTCCATTGACCATCTGGCTTTTCACAATCTGACGAGCACCGAACAGGCGCAGATTCTCGACTACAAGCTGATGATCTATATCTGCGAGGGTACGGACAAAGAAAAGCTCGATTGGTTCAGAATCATCAATATTGCGGGCGAACAGTTGACATTGCAGGAACTCCGCAACGCCATTTACACGGGTGAATGGCTGACCGAAGCGAAGAAGTATTTCAGCAAGAGCCAATGCCCCGTCTATCAGATCGCAGGCGATTATTTAAGCGGCAGCGCAATCCGGCAAAACTACCTTGAAACGGCGCTGAAATGGATTTCCGCCCGTGACGGTATCGAAATCGAAGATTATATGTCACAGCACCAGCACAACACGAACTGCAATGAATTGTGGCTGTATTTTCAATCCGTTATCAGTTGGGTAAAGGCTACGTTCCCTAATTTCCGCAAAAAGCTTATGTGTGGGCTTGACTGGGGTATCTATTACAACAGGTATGGCACCGCCGCACATGACCCGAAAGCATACGAAAAGCACATTGTGGAACTGCTTGACGATGAGGATGTAACAAATCAAAAAGGCATCTATGAGTATCTGCTTGACGGCAACGAAAAGCATCTGAGCATTCGTGCCTTTTCCCCTAAAATGGCACGCACTGCCTATGAACGGCAGAAAGGTATCTGTCCGAAATGCGGCAAGCACTTTGCGATAGAGGAAATGCAAGCCGACCATATTACCCCGTGGAGCAAGGGCGGCAAAACCATTCCCGAAAACTGTCAGATGCTTTGCGCGGATTGCAACCGCCGCAAAAGCAACATATAGTTTCAGAAAAATTTTTCTCTGCTCCTTACAGCGAAAATGCCGGCTCGTGTGAGCCGGCATTTTATGTAGGTTGCGATTACACCAGAGCGGCGGTGATGATGGCCATCTTGTAGACCTCGTCGGCGTTGCAGCCCCGGGACAGGTCGTTGATGGGAGCCGCCAGACCCTGCAGGATGGGGCCGTAGGCCTCGAAGCCGCCCAGACGCTGGGCGATCTTGTAGCCGATGTTGCCCGCCTCGATGTTGGGGAAGATGAAGGTGTTGGCGTGACCGGCAACGGGAGAGCCGGGGAACTTCAGCTGGCCGACCTCGGGGGCAACGGCGGCGTCGAACTGCATCTCGCCGTCGATCTTCAGCTCGGGAGCCATCTCCTTGGCGACGGCGGTGGCATCGTGGCTCAGCTTCACGGTGCCGCCCTTGCCGGAACCGTTGGTGGAGAAGCTCAGCATGGCGACCTTGGGGTCAATGCCGAAGATCCTGGCGGTCTTGGCGGTCTCGATGGCCACCTCCGCCAGCTTCCGGGCGGCGGACAGGGTCACGTTGCCATCCTTGTCCACGCTGTCTTCATAGCTGATGTTGATGGCGCAGTCGCCCATGGCCAGCCTCTCATCGCCCCGCACCAGAATGAAGCAGGAGGACACCAGATGCGCGCCCTTCTTGGTCTTGACGATCTGCAGAGCGGGACGGACGGTGTCGGCAGTAGAATAGGTCGCGCCGCCCAGCAGGGAGTCGGCGTAGCCCATCTTCACCAGCATGGTGCCGAAGTAGTTGCCCTTGGCCAGCGCCTTGCGGCACTCGTCGGCGGTCATCTTGCCCTTGCGCAGCTCCACCATCTTGTCAACCATGGCGTCCATCTCGGGGTAGGTCTCGGGGTCGATGATCTCGACGCCCTCGATGTTGTAGCCGCCCTTGGCCGCGTTGGCCTTGACGACGTCAACGTTGCCGATGAGGATGGGGGTCAGGAAGCCGCCCTTGACCAGACGGTCGGTGGCTTCCAGAATGCGGGCGTCGTGGCCCTCGGTAAAAACGATTTTTCTGGGGTTCGCCTTCAGCGTTTCGATCATTGCATTGAACATGGAACATTACCTCCAATATCCGGGCATATACCCGTATTTTCACCCATTATTATATATCACCTTTTCTTTGGGCGCAACCCTTTTTTGCGGCGGCGCGACATATTTTGCGCCTCCCGGGGCCGGATGACGGCGGAGGAAACCATTTTTGTTCATTGTGATGAAAACCATTTCCAAAAGGGCGAAATTCCTCTTGCTTTTTGTGAAAAATCCCTTTATAATGGTATCATATTCTGACATTGGAGGCGATGGCGCGTGGGTGAACTCTTCGCGGTTGTGTCCGGGAAGGGCGGAACGGGAAAAACCTCCGTCTGCGCCGCCCTCGCCACCGCGCTTTCCAAGGAAGGAAAACGGGTGTTGTGCATCGACTGCGACGTGGGGCTTCGGAATCTGGACATTTCTCTGGGACTTTCCGATTGCGGCGCACTGTCCTTTCTGGATGTCTCCCAGGGGGGCTACTCTCTGGAGGACGCTTTTCATCATCCGGTCTACCCTGCCCTTGCGTTTCTGACCGCCCCCATGAACTGCCCGGTGGAGAAGCTCGACACCGCCGCCTTCGGGGAAATGCTCAGCCGGGCGCGGCAGATGTTCGACTACGTGTTCCTGGACGCCCCCGCCGGGGTGGACGCCGGTTTCCGGCTGACGGCGCAGTTCGCCGACCGCTTCCTGCTGGTCACGGGGGCCGGCCCCGCCGCCGTGCGGGACGCTTCCCGGGTGGGCGACCTATTGGAGCTGATGGGCAAGAAGAACATCCGCCTCATCGTCAACCGGGTGGACAAAAGCATGCTGGGTACGATTTGCCTGACCATCGACGACGTGATGGACGCCGCAGGACTGCCCCTCGCGGGAATCGTCCCGGAGGATCCCCATGTGACCCTTGCGGCATCCTTCGGCCAGAGCCTTCTTCGCTACTGCCCCAACTGCAAAGCGGCAAAGGCATGCCGCAGGATCGCCAGACGCATTCAGGGCTTCCACGAACCCATTGCCCTTCACTGATAACTTGGGAAACTCTGAATAAATCGTCTTCGGCTGAACAGCGGATCTTTTCCCCCGGCTGTGCGGTTTCAAAAGTGGGAAATACACAAAGTATTCCGCCACTTTTGAAACCTTCATCTGGTGAAAAATCTCTCGCTGTCAGCTCTCGCCGATTTATCCAGAGCTTCCCCACATAAGACAAATTAAGGAGTGACTGCTGTGAATATCGCATTTTTGGCGCATGACAAGAAAAAAGAACTGATGGTTCAGTTCTGCACCGCCTACAAGAGCGTACTCATGAAGCACAATCTGTTTGCCACGGCCACCACCGGCCGTCTCATCGCGGACAATACCGGTCTGCCCATTACGCTGCTGCTTTCCCACAAGCAGGGCGGCCATCAGCAGATCAACGCCCGCATTGCCTACAACGAAATTGATCTCGTGCTGCTGTTCACCGACCCCAACACCACCGACCCCTGGGACGACGCTCAGATGATCGAGACCATCCGGCACTGCGACCGGCACAATGTTCCCATTGCCACCAACCTGGCCTCTGCGGAAATGCTCATTATGGGCCTGCAGCGGGGCGACCTGGATTGGCGGGAAATGCTGCATAACAAGACCCGTTACTGAGGAAACTCCGAATCGCGGAGCACCCTGCGGCTTACTATTGGAGAGGATAACTATGGAGATCATCAAGCCCCGGACGCTGTCCGGCTTTATGGAGCTGCTGCCGGAAAAGCAGCTGAAATTTGACCGCATGGCGGAGGTCCTGCGCAAGACATACGCCTCCTACGGCTTTTCCCCCCTGGACACTCCGGTGATCGAGGACGCCCAGATCCTGCTTGCCAAGGGCGGCGGCGAAACGGAAAAGCAGATCTACCGCTTCACCAAGGGCGACAGCGATCTTGCCCTGCGCTTCGACCTGACGGTGCCGCTGGCAAAATACGTCGCCCTGCACTATAACGAGCTGGCCTTCCCCTTCCGCCGCTACCAGATCGGCAAGGTCTACCGGGGCGAGCGGGCGCAGCGCGGCCGGTTCCGGGAATTTTATCAGGCGGACATCGACATCATCGGCGACGGCAAGCTGGACATTCTCAACGAGGCGGAAATCCCCGCCATTATCTATAAGGTATTCAGGGGCTTCGGCCTGACCCGGTTCCGGATCCACGTCAACAACCGGAAGGTTCTCAACGGCTTCTACGCCATGATGGGTCTGACGGAGAAATCCGGCGACATCATGCGCACCGTGGACAAGCTGGACAAGATCGGCGTGGACAAGGTGAAGGTCATTCTCTTGGAGGACTGCGGCCTGACGGAGCAGCAGGCGGACGACATTCTCGCCTTTATTTCCATCAAAGGGACGAACGGGGAAGTTCTCGCCGCGCTGGAAAATTACGCCGGGCGGAACGAGACCTTTGACGTGGGTCTCGGCGAATTGAAGGTGGTCGCTTCCAATCTGGCGGCCTTCGGAATGCCGGAAGAAAACTTCGTCGTTGACCTGACCATCGCCCGGGGGTTGGACTACTACACCGGCACCGTCTACGAGACCCTTCTGCTGGATCACCCGGAGCTGGGCTCCGTCTGCTCCGGCGGCCGGTACGACAA
>DJNI01000070.1:3964-16252 GCA_002436765.1 Clostridiales bacterium UBA6468 | reverse complement strand
TCCATCGGCCTGACCCGGCTGTTCTACGTTCTGGACGAGCAGGGTCTTCTGAATCCTGAGCTGCCCAGCGCCCCTGCGGACGCGCTGGTGCTGCCCATGGGAGACATTGCCCCGGCCATCGCGCTGGCGGAGACACTGCGCTCTTCCGGGCTGCGGGTACAGCTGTACTGTGAGCAGAAGAAGTTCAAGCAGAAAATGGCCTACGCCGACAAGCTGAAGGTTCCCTTCGCCGTTCTTCTGGGGGAGGACGAGATCGCGGAGGGCAAGTGCAGCGTCAAGAACATGAAGACCGGCGAGCAGTTAAAGCTCACCCCCGGCGAGGCCGCCGATCACATCAAATCGGCGCTGGACGCGGAGGCCGGGACGCTGATTCTGGAAAAATAACGGCCGGCGGGCGGCTCCTGACGGAGCCGCCCGCAATTTTCATCTTATTGAATCTCGTCTGCGATGGCGCCCAGCAGTTCCCGGGTGGGGTCGCTTCCGTGCTCCCAGTACATGATGCCGCGAAGCCCCTTTTCCTTGACGTATGCACATTTCAGGCGCACCGCTTTCGGCGACTCGTAGCTGACGAAGGTCTTGCCGTTCCACAGATAATTTGCCTCCGCATCGGCGTCCCAGTACACCTGAAAGTTGTTCTCCCGGAGATATTCCGGGGTGATCTCCCCATAGGAGGGGCCGGGCAGTCCGCCGCCGGAGGGCTGCAAAAGGCCGTGATTTTCAGAGGACGTGACTTCAAAATGCCGCCCGTAGAAGGCCGCGCCGATGATGATTTTTTCATAGGGAACGCCCGCCCGGTGGTAGGCTTCCACCGTGTCCCGGGTGTTCAGACCGGATTTGTCGCCCTTGGTCGCGCCGAGAGCCGCGTGATGTCCGGCGCGGGTGCCGTCCACCATGTCGTAGGTCATGAGCTGCACATAGTCCGCGATTTCCGCGACCTTATCCATCTGGGTATCCGCAATGCACTGCCGGCTTGCCCCCACGGCCACGGACACGATACGCTTTTCTCCCAAGTACCCCCGCAAAGTCTTCAGCAGAGCGGTGAAATTCTCCTTGTCCCGGGGGTCTGCGGCGATGCCCGCCGCGTTGCTGCAGGGATACTCCCAGTCAATGTCGATGCCGTCCAGATTATATTTTTCCACCGCGTCCAGGCAGGACCGGGCAAACCTCCGGCGCCCTTCCTCCGTCATGGCCATGTGGGAGAAGCCGTCCGCGCCCCAGCCGCCCACGGACAGGACGATCTTCATTTCCGGATTCCATTCCCGCAGCTTTGGCAGCAGGCGGAGATATTTCAGCAGATGCAGATCCAGCAGCCCGTCTTTGATCAGCCCGAAGGCCAGATTCACATGGGTCAGGCGCCGGGCGTCCTCCCGGGTGAAGCCCGCCAGGGCGTCGTTCCAGCAGTAGGCGATGACATCGTATTTCATGATAGGCACGCTCCTTTTTTATTCTTTTACCATTGTAGTCCGGCGCGATCCGGATGTCAAAGTCTGAAATTGTTCACTTTGGGGAACAAAGTGCAACCACAGGCAAGAAGCTGCATTTTCAGACCTTTTCAAGCCGCTGCTTTTCTGATATACTCATTGTGAAAAATCCCAAATCAGGCGGAGGTAATCTTATGCGTTATGGGTACTTCGACAATGAGCATCGGGAATACGTCATCGATCGGGTAGACGTTCCCGTTTCCTGGACAAACTACATCGGCATCAAGGACATGTATGGCGTATTCAACCACACGGCGGGGGGATACCTGCTGTACAAAACTCCTGAATACCATCGCATCACCCGGTTCCGTCCCAACGGCATTCCCATGGACGGCCCCGGCCACTACGTGTACCTGCGGGATCAGGACACCGGCGACTACTGGAGCATCTCCTGGCAGCCCGTGGGCAAGCCAAAGGAGCATTTCTCCTGCCGCCACGGCCTGAGCTACATCAAGTATCATTCCGATTACTCCGGCATCGACGCCGAGCAGAAGCTCTTCGTCGCCATGGACGACCCGGTGGAGATCTGGGACGTGAGGCTGCGCAACGATTCCGGTCAGGTACGGCACCTTTCCGTATTCTCCTATCTGGAATTCAGCTTCCACCAGGTGGACATGGACAACAAAAACTTCCAGATGAGCCTGTACGCCACCGGCAGCCGGTATGAAGACGGCGTCATTGAGAACGAGCTCCACTACGAAGAGGACGGCTATCAGTTCTTCACCTCCGATTTTACCCCGAAGGGCTTTGACAGTGTGCGCGACAGCTTTATCGGCGGCTACCGCACCGAACGCAATCCGTTGGCGGTGGAGACCGGCGTGTGCGGCGGCTCCACCGAAAAGGGCGGCAATCACTGCGGCGTCCTGCAAAAGAGCATCACCCTCCAGCCCGGCGAAGAGACCCGCCTCCTGTTCCTCCTGGGCGAGGGCGGCATCGAAGCCGGCAAGAAAATGCGCCGGAAGTACACCCAGGCCAGAGCCGACGAGGACTTTGCCCGTTTGCAAAAATTCTGGGACAACAAGCTCGGCTGCTTACAGGTGTCCACCCCCAACGAGGGCATGAACACCGAGCTGAACATCTGGAACCTGTATCAGAGCGAGATCAACGTCATGTTCTCCCGGTTCACCTCCTTCATCGAGGTGGGCGGCCGAACCGGCCTTGGCTACCGGGACACCGCCCAGGACGCCATGACGATCCCCCATTCCAACCCCGACAAGTGCCGCAGCCGCATCATCGAGCTGCTGCGTGCGCTGACGAAGGAGGGCTACGGCCTGCACCTGTTCGAGCCCCGCTGGTTCGAGCCGGAGGAAAAGCCCCAGTCCTTCAAGTCCCCCACGGTGGTTCCCACCCCGGATAAGAGTCAGATCGTCCACGGCCTGAAGGACGCCTGCGCCGACGACGCCCTGTGGCTGGTGACCGCCATCGTCCAGTACATCCGGGAGACCGGCGACATGGCCTTTGCCCGTCAGGTGGTGACCTACGCCGACGGCGGCGAGGGCACGGTCTACGAGCATATGAAGCGCATTCTGGACTTCTCCGCCCGGCAGGTGGGCATCAACGGCATCTGCAAGGGCCTGCGCGCCGACTGGAACGACTGTCTGAACCTGGGCGGCGGCGAAAGCGCCATGGTCAGCTTCCTGCACCACTGGGCGCTCCGGAACTTTGTCGCCCTGGCCGAGGAGCTGGGGGAAACGGAGGACGCCGCCGAATATACCAAAATCGCGGAGCATGTCAAGAAAGTCAGCGAGTCCGTCCTCTGGGACGGCAAATGGTACATCCGCGGCATCACCGCCGGAAACCGCAAAATCGGCACCCAGGCGGACACCGAAGGACGGGTGCATATGGAGAGCAACACCTGGGCCGTGCTTTCCGGTGTTGCCGACCGCGAGCATGGCATCTCCGCCATGGACAGCGTGGACGAATATCTGTACACCCCCTACGGCCTGATGCTCAACGCCCCCTGCTTTACCACCCCCGACGACAGCATCGGCTTCGTCACCCGGGTGTATCCGGGTCTGAAGGAAAACGGCGCCGTGTTCAGCCATCCCAATCCCTGGGCGTGGTGCGCCGAGGCCATTCTGGGTCGCGGCAGCCGGGCGATGAAGTTCTACAACGCCCTGTGTCCGGCACTGCAAAACGACATCATCGAGGTTCGCCAGTCCGAGCCTTACGCCTACTGCCAGTTCGTGGTGGGCAAGGATCACACCGCCTACGGCCGGGCGCGTCATCCCTTCATGACCGGTTCCTCCGGCTGGGCTTACTTCGCGGCGACTCAGTACATGCTGGGCATCCGTCCGGACTTCGACGGCATCACCGTCGATCCCTGCATCCCCGCCGACTGGAAGGAATTTTCCGTCAGCCGGAAGTGGCGCGGCGCGGAGTACCACATCCATGTAGCCAACCCCGACGCCGTGGAAAAGGGCGTCAGGAGCATCACCATGAACGGCAGGCAGGTTCGCAAGCTGCCTGTGCTGCCCGTGGGCGCGGTGTGCGACGTGGAAGTCGTCATGGGCTAAAAAGCTGTTCCAAAAGGCCGTTGGCCTTTTGGAACAAAGGGGCTTGCAGTCTGCTGCGCGCACTCCTTGGCCGCCGCAGGCGGCCAACTCGCACACTTCGCAGCCTGTAAGGTATTTTTTCGTCAGGTACACGCCCTGACGAAAAATGATCTGACGTTATTTGCCGCCTGCGGGCGGCAAACTCTGCGAGGCTTTTTTGAGGTGCTGCATATCCCTCCGGCACGTGTGAAAATCTTTCCGGCGGGGAAGCTGCAATTTGGTCTGTCTAAATCGAATTTTATCCGGCGAAAAGCCGGGAGAGGAGAAAAACAAGGATGATTAAATTTGGTACCGGTGGATGGCGGGCGATCATCGCGGACGAGTTCACCAAGGAGAATATCCGTCTGGTGGTCGCCGGCCTGTGCAAGCTGATGCTGCTGGAAGGTCACGCCGGCAAGGGGATCTGTGTGGGCTACGACCGGCGCTTCCTGTCCAAGGAATCCGCCCACTGGGCGGCGGAAGTCCTTGCGGGCTATGGGTTCCACGTCTTTGTGGTCGCCCGTTCCTCCCCCACCCCGCTGATCATGTTCACCGTCAAGCAGATGAAGACCCCTTACGGTCTGGCCGTCACCGCCAGCCACAACCCCGCGATCTACAACGGCATCAAGGTCTTCACCGCCGGCGGCCGGGACGCCGATCAGGTCGTCACCGGAAAGATCGAGGCGCAGATCGCCCTGCTCAAGCCCGAGGACGTCAAGTCCATCGATTACGACCAGGCCATGGACATGGGTCTGATCCGGGAGGGCTACCCCTTCAACGAGTATATCGACAGCATCCTGCAGGTGGTGGACACCAAGAAGATCAAGCGCGCCCATCTGCGCATCGCCATCGACCCCATGTACGGCGTCAGCCAGAGCAGCCTCAGGACCATTCTGCTGACCTGCCGGTGTGACGTGGACGTGATCCACGAGCAGCACGACACCCTCTTCGGCGGCAAGATGCCCGCCCCCAGCGCCGACACCCTGAAGCTGCTGAGCAACTACGTGGTGGACAACGGCTGCAATCTGGGCATTGCCACCGACGGCGACGCCGACCGCTTAGGCGTCATCGACGAGAAGGGCGCGTTCCTCCATCCCAACACCCTGCTGGTCCTGCTTTACTACTACCTGCTGAAATACCGGGGCTGGTCGGGCCCCTGCGTGCGCAACAATTCCACCACCCACCTGCTGGATCGGGTGGCCAAGGACATGGGGCAGCAGTGCTACGAAGTCCCCGTGGGCTTTAAGTACATTTCCGCCAAGATGGCGCAGACCGACGCCGTCATCGGCGGCGAGTCCTCCGGCGGTCTGGCCGTCCGGGGTCACATCGCGGGCAAGGACGGCATTTACGCCGCCGCGCTGCTGGTGGAAATGCTGGCCGTCACCGGCAAGTCCGTATCTCAGCTGTATCAGGAGATCACCGACAAATACGGAATGCTGTATTACGAGGACGCCGCCTTCACCATGACCCAGGCGCGGAAGGCGGAGCTTCAGGAGAAGCTGTTCGTAAAGCTGGAGGTGCCGGACTTCGGCAATGCCGTGGAGAAGATCAACCGCACCGACGGCTGCAAGGTCTACTTTACCGACGGAAGCTGGGTCATCTGCCGCTTCTCCGGCACGGAGCCGCTGCTCCGCATGGCCGCCGAGGGCGAAACCCAGTCCCAGGCCAGAACCTACATCCGCATCTGGCGGGAAGCGCTTGGGCTGTAAATCACATGAAAACCGGGCGGCTCGAAAGAGCCGCCCGTAAGTTTATCGGTTGCGGCCGCAGCGGTTATCTGCTGCGGCTGTTCTTGTATTCATTGGCGCTATGTGGTAATATAGTGAAAGGTAAGTTTGCAAATTGGAATTGGACGCATAATGGAGACGATAGCGGAATGAATAATAAAAAGATAAAAAACAATAATGAAATTTCGGAATTATGTTCTTTTTCCCTTGGAGGATATCAACAGAAGGTGTTGATAGAAGGGAAATGTAAAGATGATCCTATAGTTATAACCTTGCATGGTGGACCGGGGACGCCGATACCATTTTCGGTTGGATGCAGAGGATTATTCCCAGTATTTACAGATGAGTTTATTATGGTTTATTGGGATCAACTTGGCTGTGGAATAAACAACCATGTGATTGATGATTCATTTTCCATTGATACCTTTGTTCAGATGACGGAAGAGCTGATAGGAAAGATAAAGGATAAATTCCCCGATAATAAGATAATAATATTTTCAACTTCTTGGGGGTCTATATTAAGTGCTAAGTTATTGGAAAAGAACCCTTATGCTGTCGATTGTGTTATTGCTTGTGGTCAGATAATTAAAGATGTGTTTATTAGTGATGAGGTGAGAAACACCTTAACTGAAACAAGTATTCCGCCAAAGAAATTGGAAAAAATCAAAAATGTAACTGTAGATAATTTTAACGGGAACGACTTACAATTGATATCAAATGCACTTCGTAAATATACGAATGCCTACCAAAATAAAAATGGTAAGAAAGCACCAATGGGAACTATTGTAAAAGGATTGTTGATGAGTCCTGATTATAAAATGAAGGATTTTAAAGCGATTATGGTAAATGGATATATGAAGAATACTTCATTGTGGAAAGAGATAATACATATTAACCTTACAGAGCAATTAAAAAGTGTCCAGATTCCGTACATAATTTTGCAGGGAGATACAGACATAGTTGCTTCTACAAAATCAGTAGAGGAATTAGTGAATAGTAGCAATAATGCAAATTTAGAGTGCAAGGTGGTTGCTAACACAGGACATATGCCTGGAGCGGAAATGATGGACGAATTATTAGTTGTATTAAAGAAATGTAAGAAGCAAATTTGATTTTTAAAGAGAGATAACTTCCGGTTTATCGGCGGCATATCATAAAAACAGGAGAACAATTATGGAACAGCTCGTTCAGAACGCGGCAGAATTTATCAAAGAGATTTTCCAAAACGATTTCAGCGGACACGACTTTTTTCATTCCATGCGTGTTTACCGAACCGCGATAAACATTGCGGAGGCGGAACACGCCGACATGGAGGTCGTGGCGCTGGCGGCGCTGCTGCATGATGTGGACGACCGGAAGCTCTCCCCGGCGACCGCCGAGAAAAAGGAAAATGCCGCCCGGTTTATGCGCAGTCAGAACGTGCCGGAATCTGAAATCCGGCAGGTATGCCGGATCATTGACGAGGTATCCTTCAGAGGGACGGATTCCGTTCGGCCCTCCACCCCGGAGGGGAAATGCGTGCAGGATGCCGACCGGCTGGACGCCCTGGGCGCCATCGGCATTGCCCGCACCTTTGCCTACGGCAGAAGCCATAACCGCGCCATCTACGACCCGGAACTGCCGCCCCGGACGGCAATGGATCAGGCGCAGTATTACGGCGGCAATTCCACCTCCCTGAACCATTTCTACGAAAAGCTGTTTCTGCTGGAGGGCATGATGAACACCGAAACCGGCAAGGCCATCGCAAGAAAGCGGACGCGGTTCATGCAGGAATTTGTAGACGAGTTCCTGCATGAATGGGACGGGCTGGACAAATAGGGAACGCCCCGGTTCATTCATATTTTTTACCGGTTGGTGATCTCCCTTCCTCAAACAGCCGCGGCGGTCAAAAGACTGCCGCGGCTGTCCTTGTTACACAGAAGCGTCCTCCGTCATCAGCGCCTCGCGGACTTCCTCCGGCACGGTGTTCCACTCGCCCCTTCTGTAAAACAGAAGGGAAATGGCCGTCGCCACCGTCCAGCCGATGGGCCAGGCGCACCAGATGCCTGTGGAACCGAGCACCGTCCCCGACAGGACGAAGGCCAGCACCACCCGCAGGATCAGGTCGGTAAAGGTCGACGCCATGAACTGACGCATTTTTCCTGCGCCCCGGAGGATGCCGTCCGCCACCAGCTTGGTGGAGATCACAAAGTAGAAGGGGGACAGTATCCACAAAAACCGCATTCCGCTGCTCAGCGCCGCCTCCGTGGCGTCCTCCATGAAGAAGTTCATCAGCCCCCTGCCGCAGGTGCAGTACAGCGCCACCAGAGGCAGGCAGATCAGCCACACCATTTTCACCCCCGCCCGGAAGCCCTCCTGGATCCGCGTCAGCTTGCCTGCCCCCAGATTCTGGGCGGCATAGTTGGAAATGCCGTTGCCAATGGTGGTAAAGGACGTGATGACCAGGTTGTTCAGCTTCACCGAAGCGGAGTAGCCCGCCATAATATCCGTGCCGAAGCCGTTGATGACGCTCTGGATCAGGATATTGCCCACGGAGATGAAGCTCTGCTGCAAGACGCTGGGGATGGCGATGACCACGAACCGCCCCAGCAGCTCCCCGGAAAACAGCACGGTCTTCCCCTCACCGGGAAGCTGCTTCAGCCGGCGAATGACCACGGCCACCGCCAGCACGCAGCTGACGCCCTGGCACAGGAACGTCGCCCAGGCGACACCCGCCACACCCATTTGGAAGGCCGTAACGAACAGAATATCCACGGCGATGTTGCTTAGGGAAGACGCCGCCAGGAAGATGAAGGGCGTCTTGCTGTCGCCAAGAGCGGAAAAAACGCCCGTGGCAATGTTGTAGAAGAATACGAAGGGCAGACCCCAGACGTAGATGTCCAGATACAGCGCCGAGTCGGCGAACACCGCCTCCGGGGTGTTGATCAGCGTCAGCAGACCGTCGCAGCCCAGGATGCCCACCAGCATCAGAAGCACGCACACCACGCCGCTGGACAGCACGGCTGTGGATACGGCGGTCTTTACATTGCCATATTCCCTTGCGCCGAAAAGCTGGGATACCAGCACCGAGCAGCCGATGTTGCAGCCGAAGGCAAAGGCAATGAAGATCAACGTGATCTCATAGCTGTTGCCCACGGCGGCGAGAGCATTCTGGCCGATGAATTTTCCCGCCACCCAGCTGTCGGCGATGTTGTAAAGCTGCTGAAACACAATGCTGCCGAACAGGGGCAGGCAGAATTTCCAGAGAACCGTTGACGGGTTCCCTACCGTTAAATCCTTATTCACGATGACCTTCCTTCCCGTGGAAGCAGACGGCGCTGCTATAAGCGCCGCAGATCCACGGCTACCCTCCAATTTCTGATTGATTTCCAGGGAACCTCTGATTAAGGAACCTCCGAATAAACCGTCTTCGGCTATGAGCGGATCTTTTCCGCCCACTCTTCGGTGCTGAAAACGGGGAATACATCCCCATGGCTCTCCCCCCGGGAGAGCTGTCACTGAAGGTGACTGAGAGGGCTTTCCACCCTTGTATGCCCTCGCCGGCCTCGCTGCGCTCGGCCACCTCTTCCATAGGGAGAGGCAAGAGGTGCGGTTCATTATCCAACTGTGCCTGTCAACGGTCTGATGCTATCCGCCCATTGCGGCGGAATTCATCTTATCCCGACCAGATCCTTCACCACCTCGCCGGCCAGGATCAGGCCGGCGACTGAGGGGACAAAGGCCGTGCTGCCCGGAATGTCACGGCGGTCGGTGCAGTGGCGCTCGGCGCCGGGAGGACAGATGCAGTGCGCCCGGCAGCTGATGGCCATGTCCTCAATGGGGCGCAGGGGCTGCTCCTCGGAGTAGACGACCTTCAATTTCCGGATGCCCCGCTTTTTCAGCTCCCGGCGCATGACCCGCGCCAGAGGATCGACACGGGTCTTGTAGATATCCGCCACCCGGAAAGCGGTGGGGTCGAGCTTGTTCCCCGCGCCCATACAGCTGATGATGGGCGTGTGGGTCCTGGCGCACCGCTCCACCAGCGCCAGCTTGGCGGAAACCGTGTCCACGGCGTCCACTACGTAGTCGTAATCGGCGAAGGAAAAGCTGTCCGCGTTTTCCGGCAGGAAGAAGCAGGTGTGCAGCTCCACCTTCACATTGGGATTGATTTCCAAAATCCGCTCCTGCATGGCTTCCGTTTTCAGCCGCCCCACAGTCTTCCGGGTGGCGATGAGCTGACGGTTCAGGTTGGTCAGGCAGACCCGGTCATCGTCCACCAGGTCGATCGCCCCCACGCCGCTGCGCACCAGCGCCTCGCAGACATATCCGCCCACGCCGCCGATGCCGAATACCGCCACCCGGGACGCGGCCAGCCGCTCCATGGCGTCCTTACCCAGCAGCAGCTCCGTTCTGGAAAATTGATTCAACATGATTCTTTCTCCGTTATTCGTAGTCGAAGGATCTGAGGAACGCCCTTGCCCGGTCGGTTTCCGGGCTGGCAAAAAAGGCCTTCGGGTCGTCGGACTGCTCCACCACCGCGCCGTTTTCGATGAACAGGATGCGGTCGGCAATGGCCCGGGCAAAGTTCATCTCGTGGGTGACGATGACCATGGTGCTGCCCGCCTTTGCCAGAGACAGAACCACTTCCAGCACCTCCCGCACCATTTCCGGGTCGAGGGCTGCGGTGATCTCGTCCAGCAGCAGAATTTCCGGATGCATGCACATTGCCCGGACGATGGCCACCCGCTGCTTCTGTCCGCCGGACAGCTGCCGGGGATAGTCGTCCTTCCGGTCGGCAAGTCCCACCCGCTCCAGCAGCTCCAGGGCTTCCTTTTCTGCCTCCGCCCGGGGACGCTTCTGCACCTTCATGGGCGCAAGCAGGATGTTTTCCAGAATGGTCTTGTGGGGAAACAGCTCATAGCTCTGGAACACCATGCCGATCTTCTGCCGCATCCGGGTGATGGATTTGCTTTCCCGGAGAACCGGCTCCCCGTCCAGCAAAATCTCGCCCCCCTGGATCGGCTCAAGCCCATTCAGGCAGCGAAGCAGGGTGCTTTTTCCGCAGCCGGAGGGGCCGATGATGACGACCACCTCCCCCTTGCGGACGTCCATATTAAAATCCGCAAAAATCACGTGATCCCCGAAGGTTTTCTTCAGATGCCGCACGCTTAAGAGTACATTTTCCACAGTTATGACCACCTTTTCTCCAAGTGCCCCGCCAGACGGCTGATGGGCCAGCAAATCAGGAAATACAGCAAAAATACCACCCCGAAGACACCAAAAGCGGCGTTGGGGGAGGTGCGCCGGTTGGCCTCAATGATCTGCTGGGCGACCTTCAGCACCTCCACAATGCCGATCATCATGACGAGGCTGGTGGTTTTCACCATCCGGGTGATGAGGTTGATGGACAGCGGGATCAGCCGCCGGACGGTCTGGGGCAGGATCACCAGGGTGTACACCTGTACGGGCTTCATCCCCAGCGCCTGGGCGCTCTCCCACTGAATGACGGGGATGCTTTGCAGCGCGCCCCGCACCAGATCGCCCATTTCCGCCGTGCCCCAGAAGCTGAACACGATGACGGCCGCCGCTTCCGCTTCCAGATTCCAGCCGAAGACCCGGGTGGTTCCGAAATACACCACAAACAGCAGCACCATCTGAGGCATGATCCGGACAATTTCCAGATAAACCCGAAAAATGGCTTTCAGAACCCGGCTTTTGGAGGTCATGAGCATTCCCATAGCGATGCCCAGCACGATGCTGATGGCGACGGAGATCAGGCTGATGCGCAGCGCTACCCACAATCCGCCCAGCAGCCGCAGGAAATTCGTTCCCTTGAACAGAACGTCAATTCCCAAACTCTGCATAGCGCAGCCTCCTTTCCAGCCAGCTTCCCAGAATGGACACGGGAAGGAGCATAATGAGGTAGAAGATCACGAGCAGGGTCAGGCATTCGATGGTTTTGGCGTACATGCCGATCAGGTCCTTCGCCGTAAACATCAAATCCATCAGGCTGATGGTGGAAAACACGCTGGTTTCCTTGAGAAGGAAGATCAAATTTGCCAGCAGTCCGGGGACGCTGGAGGCCACTGCCTGGGGCAGGATCACGTAGCCGAACACCTGCGCCGGGCGCAGTCCTAAGCTCTGGGCGCTTTCCGTCTGGATAATGGGAATGTTTTCCAGCCCGCTGCGGAAGGTCTCCGCCATGTACGCGCCGCCCAGCAGTCCCAGTCCCAGCTTGCCGCAGGTTTCCGCCGAAATGCGGACGCCGATCTTCGGCAGCGCGAAATACAGGAAAAACAGCTGCACCAGCAACGGCGTGTTGCGGAACAGCTCAATATATCCGCCGACGATCTGCCGCAGCACGGGAATTTTCCAATGCACCGCCACCGCGCAGGCAACGCCCAGCACCAGCGCCAAGGCAACGCCCTGCCAGCCGATGCGAAGCGTCAGCAGCAGCGCGTCCCAGAACCTTGGCAGGTAGGCCTTCATAACCTCAAAATCCATAAGCACCCTCCGGTTTCCCATTTATACGGAGTTTTTTTCTTGGGAAGCTCTGAATAAATCGTC
>DJNI01000070.1:0-3904 GCA_002436765.1 Clostridiales bacterium UBA6468 | reverse complement strand
GGTATCGAAAACGGGAAATACGCAAAGTATTCCGACCTTTCCGATGCCTCGATTGGACGAAAAATCTCTCGCTCACAGTCCTTGCCGATTCATTCAGAGCTTCCCTATTACTTTCTATGATCGATCTTCCGTGCCGCCAGATTGCCCATGCCCTGCAGCAGCTGCACGATGGCGACAATGAATACCAGTGTCACCAGCATGACCCCGGTGTCGTAGCGATAGTAGCCGTAGCGGATGGCGATGTCCCCCAGTCCGCCGCCGCCGATGACGCCCGCCATGGCGGAGTAGCCCAGAACCGTGCCGAGAACAATGGTGCCGCCCACCAGCAGGGAGGTTCTGGCTTCGCCGATGAGCACCTTCCGGACGATGGTGCCGGTTTTCGCCCCCATGCTCAGCGCCGCTTCAATGACACCGGCGGGGACCTCCTTCAAGGAGGATTCCACCATTCTGCCAACCAGAGGCGCCGCGGCCAGCGTCAGAGGGACGATGGTGGCGGTAGAGCCGTAGCTCTTGCCCACAAGCAGCTTGGTCAGGGGCATCACCGCGATCAGCAGGATCAGGAAGGGGATGCTCCGGGTGACGTTGATGATGATATCCAGAATCCGGTAGATTGCCCGGTTGGGCGTAATGCCGTTTTCGTCGGTCAGCGTCAGGGCAATGCCCAGAGGCAGGCCGATGACGTAGCCGAAAAATGTGGAGACGAGGGTCATGTAGCAGGTGTCCCAGATGCCCTGAACCATCATTTCGATCATGGCCTTATCCAACATAGCGTTCTTCCTCCTCGTCTTCGATCAGCAGCAGCCGTTTTGCCGCCCGGGATGCGGGATGGGCAAAGATGTCGGCAACGCTGCCCTCCTCCTGCACCAGTCCGCCGTCCAGCACCGCAACCCGGGTGCAGACCTGCTGGATCACCCGCATTTCGTGGGTGATGATCACGATGGTGATGCCAAGGGTGTCCCGGATGCTTTTCAGCAGCTTCAGAATGGTTTGCGTCGTCTCCGGGTCAAGGGCGCTGGTGGCCTCGTCACACAGTATGACCTCCGGCTCGTTGGCAAGCACCCGGGCAATGGCAACCCGCTGCTTCTGCCCGCCGGAAAGCTGGGCGGGGTAGGCGTTCGCCTTGTCCGCCAGTCCCACCTTTTCCAGCAGCTCCAGCGCCTTTTCCCGCCGCTCTTTTCTGGGAATGCCCCGGATCTCCAGGGGGAAGCAGACGTTTTCCAGCACCGTCTGCTGCTCCAGCAAGTTAAAATGCTGGAAGATCATGCCGATCTTCTGCCGGCGCAGGCGGAGCTGCTCCTTGCTCAGCTTCAGCAGACTTTCCCCGTTCAGCAGAACGTCCCCGCTGTCGGGGCGTTCCAGCAGATTCATACATCGCACCAGCGTACTCTTGCCCGCGCCGGACAGGCCGATCACGCCAAAAATCTCCCCCTTCCCGATGGAGAGGGATACGCCCTTCAACGCCTCCACGCTGCCGTTTTTCGCGGTGAAGGTCTTACACAGATTATGGACTTCCAGATAGGTTTGTGTCATGTTCTTCAGCTCCCTGTTCAAGATAGCACAGCAGGGCAGCCGCGTTCTACGGCTGCCCGCTTATGCTTTTCAGTCCTCGAAGGGAATCACCGCACCGTCGTAGGTGTCGTTGATAAACTTCTTGATCTCGTCGGACTTGAGAACCTTGACCAGAGCCTGAATGCCCTCGTTATTCTCGTTGCCCGCCTTGACCACCAGGACGTTTGCGTAGGTCTTGGCGGCGGTGGAGGCACTGGTCTCATAGGCCACCGCGTCACGGGCGACGGAGAAGCCCGCCTGCAGCGCGTAGTTGCCGTTGAGCACCATGAAGGCGACCTCGTCCTTGACCCGGGAAACCTGGGCGGCCTCCAGCTCCTGGATCTTCACATTATGGGGATTCTCCACAATGTCCTTGACGGTGGCGTCCAGGCCGGCGCCGTCGGCCAGCTTGATCACGCCGTTGTCCTGCAGCAGAAGCAGGGCGCGGGCTTCGTTGGTGGTGTCGTTGGGGACTGCGATCACGTCGCCGTCGGTCAGCTCGCTCAGCGCGGTCTTGGTGCCCGGATAGATGCCGAAGGGCTCATAGTGGATGGCGGCCACGGCGACCAGGTTGGTACCCTTCTTTTCGTTGAAATCGTTCAGATAGGGGACGTGCTGGAAGTAGTTGGCGTCAATTTCGCCGCTGTCCACCACCAGATTGGGCTGCACGTAGTCTTCAAACTCGGTGACCTCCAGCGTCCAGCCTTCCTTGGCGAGAATTTTTGCGGCCTCGGCAAGGATCTCTGCGTGGGGCGTGGGAGACGCGGCCACGGTGATGGTGCCCTTGGGCGCTACGGTCTCGGAAGCGGCGGCCTCGGTGTCGGCGGTCACGCCGCCCTCCACCACCAGGGTGTCCTCATATTCCTTGCCGTAGGTGTCCAGCAGGGTGGCCTCGTAGTCGGCATGGAAGAAGTTTTCCTCGCCCAGCGCCTTGATCTCGTCGTTCAGCCAGTTCAGCAGGGTGGTGTTGCCCTTGGTGACGGCAGGGGCGATGGTGTCCGCGCTGCCCAGGGAGGGGATGCCCACCACATAGCCGGGATTTTCGATGGCGAAAGCGATGACCTCGGTGTTGTCGTTGGCCCAGGCCACGCCGTTGCCGTTTTCAAAAGCGGTCTTGGCTTCGGCGTAAGCGTCGTACTTCTGCAGCTTGATCTCGGGGTTGTTCTTTTCCAGATAGGTCTCGGCGGTGGTGCCGGAGATCACGATGACCTGGTCGTCAGCGCCGATCTGATCCAGAGACGTGATCACCGCGTCCTCGGGGGAAACAACGCCCAGCGCCACATTCATGTAAGGAAGGGCAAAGTCCACTTCCTGCGCCCGCTCAGGGGTGACGGTGAAGTTGGCGAGGATGATGTCCACCTTGCCGGTCTGCAAATACTCAATGCGGTTGGCAGCCTCGGTGGAGACGTAGTTGATCTTCACGCCCAGATCCTGCCCGATGCGGTTGGCAAAGTAGACGTCATAGCCCTGGTACTCGCCGTTTTCGTCCACGTAGCCGAAGGGGCTCTTGTCGGAGAATACGCCGATGTTGATGGTGCCGCTGGACTTGATCTCTTCCAGCGTGCGGAAGGCGCCCTTGTCTGCGGATGCGTCGGGTTCGGTGGATTTTGTGCCGCAGCCGACAAGCAGGGAAGCGGCAACGGTCAGGCTCAGGAAAACGGCTCCGATTTTCTTGATAAAGTTTTTCATGGAAAATTCCTCTCTTTTCAATAAAGTTGATCAATTCAGGGAATCTAAGCACAAAAAATGCCGGGGCTTCAAATAGCTCCCGGGCAGATGGCGTTATGATATCCCTTCGGAAAAATCATGCTTCAGGTGCAGCAAAACGTATACGAATGCACCCCGCCATACGGATATGCCCGGGAGATACGCATTCGACAACAAGACTGTGCTGCATAAGAATTGACTTCAAACATTGCAATCCGCTCCTTTCGTTCATCCGCTTAGATTCGATGGCTAAATAATACACCCACTTTCCTATCTTGTCAATAGGTTTTGAAAAAATATTTTCCTATTTTTCTGGTAGGGAGTATGGACTTATCGATCATCAGGTGAAAGCCCGCCCCGCGAAGCGCGGAGCGGGCAGTCCATACTCATATCACGTAATCGTCTCCTGCGGGACACTGCTTGATCAGGTCGGCGATGGTCACGCCTTCCAGATAGTCCCGGATCACCTTATCCAGCCCCTGCCACAGCGCCAGGGTGCGGCACTGGCCCGACCGGGGGCAGGTGTCGGCGCTTTCCTCCAGGCAGGACACCGGGGCGAGGGATTCCTCCGTCAGCCGCAGGATGCTGCCAACCGTGTACTTCTCGGGGCTTTTCGTCAGTCGGTACCCGCCGCCCTTGCCCCGCAGGC
>DJNI01000033.1:35435-37479 GCA_002436765.1 Clostridiales bacterium UBA6468 | reverse complement strand
AGCCTCGCAGAGTTTGCCGCCCGCAGGCGGCAAATAAAGTTAAATCATTTTCTGCCGGGGCGTGTACCTGGCAGAAAATACCTTACAGGCTGCAAGTGTGCGAGTTGTCCGCCGCAGGCGGACAAGGAGTGCGCGCAGCAGACTGCAAGCCCTTTGTCAAAAAAGGCCAATGGCCTTTTTTGACAGCCTGAGCCCCAACCTGACGGTTGGGGCTGTCAATTTTCGTTCAATCGGGCAGCATATCCTCCAGATTCCGAAGAAACGCCCTGACTTCCTTCCGGCTTTTCAGGACGATCGCTTTGGCGTGCTTCGCCTGGGCGAGATACATGTAATTGCGCACACGATTATTTTTGTTGTAATTCCAAATCCATTTCACGAAAGACGGGTCGAACCGTTCCGGGCAGCCCTGCGCCATGTCCGGACGCGCCTTCCCGTAATTGCCGAACACTCGCTTACACATCCCCCGCAGACACGCCCAGCGTCCAAAATCCAGATAAATAACGGTGTCGCACTTTGCCAGCCGCATTTCCATGGTGCGGCTGTAATTGCCGTCGATGATCCACCCGTCCATGTTCATCGCCATGGCCAGCCGGGAGTCAAACTCCTCCCGGGTCACATTGCGCCAGCCCTCTTTCCACCACAGCTGGTCAAGATGCACCACCGGCAAGCTTAGCTTTTCTCCCAAAGCCACGGCCAGGGTAGATTTTCCGCTGCCGGAGCAGCCAATAATCAGAATTCTCTCCATATTCCTCCATATTATGTAAACTTATATCCCCCGAAACAGACCTGCCCGCAGGCAGGTCTCAACGTGTTAAAAAGCCTCGCAGAGTTTGCCGCCCGCAGGCGGCAAATAAAGTCGGAATCATTTTCTGCCGGGGCGTGTACCTGGCAGAAAATACCTCTCAGTCTGCAAGTGTGCGAGATGGCCGCCGCAGGCGGCCAGGGCGTGCGCGCAGCAGACTGCAATTCTTTTGTCAAAAAAGGCCGTTGGCCTTTTTTTGACAGTCTGAGACCTGCCCGCAGGCAGATCTGCTATTTTTTCACGATTCTCAGTACGCGACGCCCCAGTAGATCATGTGCTTGGCGGGCTTTCCGCAGCAGGCGCAGGTGTCGCCCAGATGCTCCTGCTTCAGGGGCATACACCGGGAGGACATGCCGGCGACCTCTTTCATCTTCAGCTCGCAGGCCTCGTCGCCGCACCACATGGTCTTGATGAAGCCGCCGTTCTTCTGCTGAAGCGCCTTTGCTTCCTCAATGGAGTGCGCCTCAAAGATGTGCTCCTCCAGATTCTTCTTCGCCTTCTCGTACATGCCCTTCTGCACCAGCTCCAGCTGGGCTTCCACGGCCGGTTCCAGCTCTTCCAGCCTGATGACGGTCTTCTCGCCGTCGTTCCGGCGCACCAGAATGCACTGACCGTTTTCCAGATCTCTCGGGCCGCACTCTACCCGCAGCGGCACGCCCTTCATCTCGTACTCGGCGCACTTCCAGCCCATGGAATTGTCGGAATCGTCCACCTTTACCCGGAATCCGGCGTTCACCAAGCGGGCCTTCAGCTGCGCCGCCGCCTCCAGAACGCCGGGCTTGTGCTGGGCGATGGGCAGAATGACCACCTGGATGGGAGCGATCTTGGGAGGCAGAACCAGGCCGTTGTTATCGCCGTGGGTCATGATCACCGCGCCGATCATCCGGGTCGTGCTGCCCCAGGAGGTCTGGAAGGGGTACTGCTGCTTGTTGTCCCGGCCGGTAAAGGTGACGTCGTAGGCGCGGCTGAACTTGTCGCCGAAATAGTGGGAGGTCGCGCCCTGAAGTGCCTTGTGATCCTTCATCAGGCACTCCACGGTGTAGGTCTCTTCGGCGCCGGCAAACTTCTCCTTCTCGGTCTTCTGTCCGGGTACCACGGGGATGGCCAGCACATGTTCAAAGAAATCGGCGTAGCATTTCAGCTGCTGCTCCGTCTCGGCCTTGGCCTCCTCAGCGGTCTCATGGATGGTATGACCCTCCTGCCACCAGAATTCCCGGGAGCGCAGGAAGGGGCGGGTGGTCT
>DJNI01000033.1:35113-35343 GCA_002436765.1 Clostridiales bacterium UBA6468 | reverse complement strand
TGGTCGCAGAACATGGTCTCGGAGGTGGGACGGACGGCCAGACGCTCTTCCAGCTTCTCATTGCCGCCCATGGTGACCCATGCCACCTCGGGGGCAAATCCGTTGACCAGTTCGCCTTCCTTTTTCAGCAGACTCTCCGGGATCAGCACGGGCATCGCCACGTTCTCATGGCCGGTCTTTTTGAATTCGCCGTCCATGATCCGCTGCATATTCTCCCAGATGGCGTAGCC